>JBBRPG010000031.1:0-27945 GCA_038228485.1 Alphaproteobacteria bacterium | reverse complement strand
TCAGCATCTCTCCGAAGGCGGCTTTGACGAGACAGGCGCTCGCGGGTTCGACCTCAATTCCGGCGGGCGCGGCACCGACAGCGTCCAGCCCTATGTCGCGGTCGCCGCCGCGCAGAAGTTCGTCACCGATGGCGGCACCCAATTCACCCCCGAGCTGCGGCTCGGCTATGCCCGCGAGGCGCTGTCCGGCTCGCGGCTGATAACAGTGACGACCGTCAGCGGCGCCAACTTCCCGGTGATCGGAGTCGCCCCGTCGCACGACATCGTCACCGCTGGGATTGGCGTCGCCGCCGAAGCCGGTCCCAGCTTGTCGTTTTACGCCAATTACGACGGCACGCTGCGCACCGGGAATACCACCGACCAGACCCTTTCCGCCGGGCTGCGCGTCCGGTTCTGAGCTTGCAGTCGGCAGATTCGCGCGCGACACGGCAAATATTCCGCCCCGCGGGCTTGGCGACTCGCCAAACTTGACCCAAATCATGGGCAGCGGCGCAACCGTTGCGCACCGCGGGCGAACGGGCCTATGCAGTCCGCTTGCCCATGACACAAGGAGAACGTCTCGATGAGACCGGCCGCAATAGGGGTTGTTGGTGGGGTTCTGGCGGTGCTGGCGAGCACCGCCGCGATGGCGCAGACCGCTTATGACGACGCCACCTGCCGTCAATATGCCGATCAGAACACCGCCTCGCTGCGCGCGCAGGCCGGCAACGAGGCGGCCGGCAGCGCGGTGGTCGGCGGCTTGCTCGGCGCCGGCATCGGCGCGGCGGTCGGCGGTGGCCGCGGCGCGGCGATCGGCGCGGGCACCGGCGCGGTGGTCGGCGGCGCGTCCGGCGCGGCCAACGCGCAGGCGACCTCGGACTACGCCAACCAGCAATACTATGCGTACTACAATCAATGCATGGCGTCGCGTCGCGGCCCGCCCGCCTATCAACCGCAGCCGGGATACTCGGGCGGCGGTGGCTACCAGCAACCCTACCAGCAACAGTATCAGGCGCCTTACCAGCCGCAGCCCTACTATAATCGGTAGAGCCTGGATCGCCCCATGGCGGGGCCGGCCCGGCCCCGCCATCCAGCGCTTAGCGGCTGCTACCCAATCTTGAAGCCCTGGCGCCCGAGCAGCTTCCAGCCGCCGTCCTGCTTGTTCCAGCACTCGATCACGCCGATCTTGGTATTGGTGGTCTTGCCGTCGAGTTCGCTCTCCGACACGTAAAGATGGCGGCTCACCGCGGTGTTGCCGGTGACGGCGATCTTGAGCTCGGGGAAGTCGATCGATTTGACGGTTGCCTTGCGCGTGGCGAAGCCTTCGAGCATCTCGGCCTTGTTCTGGACGCGGCCATCGGAATGGCCATAGCTGATCTGGTCGGAGGCAAGCGCGGTCAGCTTCGCCTTGTCGGCGGCGAGCGACGCCTTGCGCAGCTCTTCGACGGCGGCGCCGACCTCGGCGTCGTCTGCGGCCAAGGCAGCAGTGTTGCGCAACAGGCTCGAGGCGCCGAGCGCGACGGCGCCCGCAAGCGCCAGGTGACGACGGTCGATGTTCATCGCTTCCTCCCGATGGATGTGCATGCGTTTGGGCGGCCAGTTGACGCCGCCTGGTGCCATCTAAACCCAACCGGGAAGCCGCGGCAACCTGCCGCAGACCCAACCGTGCCGCACCACCTCGATGTAGCAGCACGCGTCGGCGCGGAAGCTGCAACCACCACGGTCGTTCAGATGGCGTGCGCGCTCTCCGCGCGAGCGGCGTCGTGCTCCGCCACCAGCTCGCGGAGGCGCGGGATCAGTTCTTCTCCATACTGAACGGCATCGGGCCGGGGATCGTAGCCGCGGATGAGGAGGCTGGTGGCGCCGAGCTTGTAGTATTCGAGCATCGCCCTCGCGACCGTTTCGGGGGTGCCGACCAGGGCCGTCGAGTTGCCTTGAGCGCCGGTCGCGACGGCCAGCGGTGTCCACAGGCAAGTGTCGTGCACCTCGCCCTCTGCGGCCGCCTGGAGGAGCCGCTGGGAGCCGACATTCTGGCGCTTTGGCGCAGGAGCGTCCCCGCGATTGGCCAGCACCCGGTCGAGGATGGCCCTGGCTCGGTCCCAGGCCTCGCCCTCTGTTGCCGCCAAAATGGGGCGGGTCGAGAGGCTGAAGGCCGGGCCGCGGCCGGAAAGCGCCGCCTCCTGTCGCACGCGATCCATGAACAGAGCCGTTTCCTTTAGCGGCTCGCCCCACAGCATGAAGACATCGACATGGGGGGCCAGCGACCGGATCGCCGCATCGGAGCCGCCGCCGCCATAGATCGGGATATGCGGAAGCTGCCGGCAGCGGATTTCCGCATAGGTCCCTCGGGTCCGGTAGAACTCGCCCTCATGGTCGAACGGCGCCGGCTCAGTCCAGGTCCGGCGCAGGAGAGAGATGTATTCTGCGGAACGGCGGCAGCGGGCCTGGTGGTCGGTCCAGTCGCCGTCTTTCGCCTGATCGGCGTCGCTGCCGCCTGAAATGATGTGCACCGCCAGACGGCCGTCGCTGAGCTGGTCCAGGGTCGCCAGCTTGCGGGCGGCGACCGGCGGCGCCACAAATCCCGGCCGATGCGCCAGCAGGAAACCCAGCCGCTCGGTGACCGAGGCGGCATGCGCCCCCACCAGGAACCCGTCCGGTGCATCCGAGAAATAGCCGATCAGCACGCGGTCGAACCCGGCCTGCTCGTGGATGCGCGCCGTCTCGGCAAGCACTTGGGCATCAAACGGCGGCCCAGATGGCGGGATGATCTCCGACGCGACCCGCGGCGCGATCCAGCCGATCATCTCCACAGGCATAACAACGCCTTCCCAGCTGTAGCTGCCCGTAGCCTCCGCCCGGAGGGGCCGCTGTCAAGCCGGCTTTTGAAAAGCGGGGATGGGTGACAGCACGCTGGAACTGCTACGCTGCGCGCAGCAAGCGAGGAAAATGCCCGTCATGAAGCTCGGCCTGTTCATCAACACGCAGTTCCCGGAAGGCGTCAGCGTCGCAGACCGCGTCCCCGAGATGATCGAGCAGGTGCGCGCGGCGCGAGATGCCGGTTTCGCGTCGCTCTGGTTTCCGCATCACTGGCTGACCTATCCGATGCAGATGCTCCAGATCACGCCGCTGATGGGCTACATCGCGGCGCACGCGCAGGGCATGACGATCGGTCCGAACATCCTGATCCTGCCGCCGCTCAACCCGATGCATGTGGCGGAGGAAGCCGCCACGCTCGACGTGCTGACCGGCGGCAACTACATCCTCGGGGTGGGGCTCGGCTACCGCCAGCCGGAGTTCGATGCGTTCGGCATCAGCCTTGCCGAGCGCGCGCCGCGGTTCAACGAGGCGATCCACCTGATGCGCCGGCTATGGACCGACAACCGGGTGAGCCACCAGGGCCGGTTCTACACCGTCAACGATGCCGGGATCGGCGTAAAGCCGGTGCGCCCCGGGGGACCGCCGATCTATATCGCCGGCCAGGCTGAGGTGTCGGTGAGGCGCGCCGCGCGGATCGGCGACGCCTGGCTCATCGTGAACACCGGCGGGCTCAAGAAGCTGGCGCCGCTGATGCAAACCTATCGCGCGGCGCTGAAGGAATACGGCCGCACACCGATGGAGTATCCGATCACCGTCGAATGCTACGTCGGCGAGCGCCATGCCACGGCGCACGAGGAATGTCGCGGGCCGCTCGAATACAAATACGGCGCCTAGTCCGCGTGGGGAATGGAGGACCGCACCTCGGTATCGTTCGAGGATTTCGCGCGCGACCGCTTCATCATCGGCGACAAGAGCTCGGTGAAAGAGGAGATCGCCCGCTATCGCGAGCTTCTGGGAGTCGATCACTTCATCATGCGCTGCCAATGGCCGGGGCTGCCGCACGAGCAGGCGCTAGGCTCGATCCGGCGGCTCGGGGAAATCTTTGCGTCGTAGCAGGCGGAAGGGGCGGGCGCGCACGGCGCAATCCGCTAAATTTCGGCGAGCGGCGGCGGCAGAATACGCTTCGCGCTTCCGCCCTGCGATGACACAGTGACGCAGGCTTTTAGGGGGTTGCTTCGCTACGCTCGCAATGACGCCTGAATTGGAGGGAGTTGAGCCATGAAGCTGATGTGGTTCCATTTGATGCCGTACACCGAGCTGCCGGACGACTTCCGCGAGAAGCATCCGTCGGTGTGGGTCGACATTCATTCGTCGCTGTTCGACCCGCGGCGGGCGCATCACATGTACAACGACTTCATGGATGAGCTCGAATACGCCGCCGAGTGCGGGTTCGATGCGATCTGCGTCAACGAGCATCATTCCAATGGCTACGGCTTGATGCCCTCGCCCAATTTGATCGCATCGTCCTTGGCGCGGCGGACGACCGACACCGCGATCTGCGTCATGGGCAACAGCCTGGCGCTCTACAACCCGCCGACCCGGGTGGCCGAAGAATTCGCGATGATCGACTGCATTTCGGGCGGCCGGCTGATCGCCGGGTTCCCGGTCGGCACCCCGATGGACACCTGCTTCGCCTACGGCCAGAACCCGTCGATGCTGCGCGAGCGCTACCTCGAAGCGCACGACCTGGTGATGAAGGCGTGGCAGGAGAAGGACACCTTCGCCTTCAACGGCCGCTTCAACCAGCAGCGCTACGTCAACATCTGGCCGCGCCCGATCCAGCGGCCGCATCCGCCGGTGTGGATACCGGGGGGCGGCTCGGTCGAGACCTGGCAGTGGTGCGCGAAGATGGACTACGTCTACGCGTATCTGAGCTATTTCGGTTTCAAGGAAGGCCAGGCGACGATGTCGGGCTTTTGGGACGAGATGGCCAAGCTCGGCAAGGACCGCAACCCATACCGCGCCGGCTTCCTGCAATTCGTCGGGGTCGCCGAAAGCCGCCAGCAAGCCTTCGACATGTACGCCGAGCCGGCCGAATATTTCTATGGGCGCTGTCTGCGGGTCGACCCGAAATGGGCGAACCCGCCGGGCTACATCACCGAGGCGACCCAGCGCGCCGGCGTCCAGGGCCAGATCGGCCGGGCCGCCAGCCTCAACGCCCGCCAGGCCGCGCGCTCCACCACCGACATGAAGGACATCGTTGATCGCGGCTATGTGATCATCGGCTCGCCCGACGAGGTTGTAGAACAGCTGACCGAGGTGGCGACGAGCCTCAATGTCGGGCACCTGATGATGCTTTTGCAGTTCGGCAACATGGGCAAGGATTTGGCCAAGTACAACACCGGGCTCTTCGCCGAGAAGGTGATGCCGCGCCTGCAGCCTCTCTTCGCGGAATGGGAGGATCGCTGGTGGCCGCAGCCGATGGCGCGGGTCGACCGGGCCGAATTGCCGGCATTCACACCTGAGTCCATGGGGGCGCACGCAGCGGAGTAACCGAACGGGCGGATGCCCGGGGTCACAAAAACAAGGGAGGAAACGCAATGAAGTACGGTCTGGGAAGCCTGCTGATAGCAGGCGCGATGGCGTTGTCGTTCGGCTCCGCGCAAGCGGATGTGCTTACGCTGACCTCGTCGGCAGTTCAGGACAACGGCACGCTGGCGACGAAAAATGCTTGCAGCGACAAGCAGCGAAGCCCGAATTGCGTCGGCGAGAACGTGTCGCCGCCGCTGGCGTGGTCCGGCATGCCGGACGGCACCAAGAGCTTTGCGCTGCTGTTGTTCGACCCCGGAGGGCGCGCCCCTGCCGGGGTGTCGCACATGGTGGTTTACGGCATCCTCGCCAGCGTCAACGGCTTTGCCGAGGGCGAGCTGAGCAAGGAATCCGACAAGTTCGTCGGCGGCAAGAGCACGATGGAAAAGAATACCTATTGGGGCCCGGGCACGCCGCCCAACACCGACTGGCACCACTACACCTTCACCTTGGTCGCCACCGACGTCGACCCGAAGGCGCCCGAGCTCAAGCCCGGCATGACCCGCGAGGAGCTCGCGGTCGCGCTCAAGGACCACGTCAAGGGCTCTGCCGGCCTCGTCACCCGGTTCAAGCACCCCTAACCCGCCCTCGGACAGATTTCGTAGGGCGGGTGGAGCAAAGCGCAACCCGCCGCCGGGCCGCGGGTGCAAGGCCGCACGTGTTGCGGCGGGTTTCACCCGCCCTACGGCGCAAGCAGGGCGAATTGGTTTTTCGTGCAATTGTGCACTGCAAAAATCACTGAGCGAATTGATAAGGTCAGCATACTATATTTGACCCGTTGTCTGATTGAGCGCTCGCGGGCGCTTGCGATGGAGCGGGGCAAGTGAGTCTGCTGACATGGGAGCCGCCGTCACTGACGGTGCGCCGTCTGCTGCGGCGGAATGCTGCGGCGCAGCAACCGGCGGCAGCCGACGCATCGGCCGCCCTCACCCCGTTGCGGATGACCTTGGTGGGCGCCCTGCTGATCGCGGTCGGGCCGTTGTCGATGAGCCTATACGCGCCGGCGATGACCTTGCTGATCGCCGCGCTGCACACGACCGAGCACGCGATCCGCGCGACGATCACCGTCTACCTGTTCGGGTTCGCCGCCGCACAGCTGATCTGCGGGCCCTTATCGGACCGGTTCGGCCGGCGCCCGGTATTGCTGGTCTGCCTCAGCCTCTACGTCGTCGGCTCGCTGCTGAGCGCAGGAGCGGGATCGGTGACGGCGCTGATCGCCGGGCGCTTCGTGCAGGGGATCGGGGCGTGCGGCGGGGTGGCGCTGTCGCGGGTCATGGTCGTCGACCGCTTTGCCGGCAACGGCGCGGCGCGGATAATCTCGCTGATGAGCCTTATCCTCAGCATCGCGCCGGCGGCAGCGCCGATCATCGGCGGCACGCTGATCACGCTGACCAGCTGGCGGGTGCTGTTCCTGATCCTGGCCGCCTATGGCGCGGTGCTGCTCGGGCTCATCTGGTGGTTTCCCGAGACCAATACGCGGCGCGACCCCGGCGCGGTCAAGCTGCGCTCGCTCGCGGTCAATTATGCGGCCCTGCTAACGTCGCGCGATTTCCTGGGTCAGGTGGTGCTGACCTCGCTCGCAGTCGGCGGGTTTTATGCCTCGCAGACGCTGGCGCCGTTTGTCCTGATGGGCAAGATCGGCCTGTCGAGCCCGATGTTCGGCGTGGTCACGGCGTCGTTGATGGTGTCGTACCTTCTCGGCTCTCTTGCCACCAACCGGCTGTTGCGCGTCGCGACGATGGCGCGGCTGGTCCTTGCCGGGGCGCTGATGGTGCTGGTGGCCGCGGTGGCGCTGGCGCTCAGCCTGAGCTTCCTCGGCCTCGGCGTGGCCCAAATCATGGCGCCAATGTGCCTGTGGATGGTCGGCTTTGCCTTCATCATGCCAGGGGTGACCACAGCGGCGCTGACGCTGTTCCCGCGCAACGCCGGCTCGGCGTCGGCGCTGATGGGCAGTCTGCAGATGGGGATGGGGTTTGTCGGTGCGTGCCTGTGCTCGCTGTTCGCCGACGCCGCGCACGCGTTCGCCATCGTCCCGCCGGCGATGGGCGCGCTGGCGGTCGCCGGCTATCTCGCGGCGAATTGGAGCCGGCTCAGGAGTGTGGTTTCGTAACCCGGTCGATGACGCCGGCGCTCTTGAGCGCCTCGATCTCGCCGTCGCTGTAGCCGAGCTGAGCGCGCAATACTTCCGCGGTATGCTGGCCGATGGTCGGCGGCGCGGTTACCGGCGGCTGCTTGGCGCCGGGAAACTTGACCGGACGGCCGATCACCTTTATCGGGCCGATCGCTGCGTGCTCGGCGGTGACGACCATCTCGCGCGCCAGCGCCTGCGGATGGGAGAGCGCCGCATTCAGCCCCAGCACCGGCGCATGCGGCACGTCGGCCTTGGTCAGCCGTTCCTGCCACTCGGCGACGGTACGGGTGCGGGTCACGTCGGCGATGAGGCCATCGACTTCGTCGCGGCGGTCGCGGCGCAAGGTCGGGCTGGCAAAGCGCGGATCGGCGGCGAGGTCGGGGCGCTCCAGCGCCTCGCAGAGCTTGCCCCAAAAACTCTCGGACAAGACCGCGATGATGATCGACCCGTCCGACGCCGGAAAGCTGCCATAGGGCACGATGTTGGGGTGGCTCGACCCCATCGGCGCCGGGTCTTCGCCGGTGACGAAGGCGAGCTGCGCGAAATAGCCGAGCATGCCGATCAGCCCGTCATAAAGGCTGATATCGACCAGCCGGCCCTTGCCGGTGCGGGTGCGCTCGTGCAGCGCGGCCAGCACCGCCATCGGCCCGAACACGCCGCCGACCATGTCGCCCAACGGGATGCCGAGCTTCACCGGCATGTGGCCGCGCTCGCCATTGATGCTGAGCGCGCCCGACAGCGCTTGGGTCACGATGTCGAAGGACGGCTTATCGCGCATCGGCCCCGAGAGGCCGAAGCCGCTGATCGCGCAGTAGATGAGGCGCCGGTTGATCTCGGCCAGCGCGGCATAGCCGAGGCCCAGCCGATCCATCACCCCCGGCCGGTAGTTCTCCACCAGGATGTCGGCGGTCGCGACGAGGCGGCGGAGGATTTCCTTGCCCGCCTCCTGCTGCAGGTCGACGACGAGGCTTTTCTTGTTGCGGTTGATGCCGAGGAAATAATGGCTCTCGCCGCCGACGAAAGGCGGGAAATGCCTGGTCTCGTCGCCGTTGCCGGGCGGCTCGATCTTCAGCACCTCGGCGCCGAGGTCGCCGAGGCTCTGGGTCGCGAACGGGCCGGCCAGCACCCGCGTCAGATCGATGACGCGGATGCCCTCCAGCGGGCCGGCCCACATCTCTTGATTTGCGTCAGTCACCAACAACTCCCAGCGTCATTGCGAGCGCTCCTCGCAATGACAATTTAGTCCTTGGCGGCGGTCACCATGATCTCGACCAGCACCTCCGGCCGGGCGAGGTCGGCGCGCACGCAGGCGCGGCACGGCGGGTTGTTCGGGTCGACCCAGTCGTTCCACACCGCGTTCATCTGCGAGAACAGGGCCATGTCCTTGATCCACAGATTGGCGGTCAGCAGGCTGGATTTGCTGGTGCCGGCCTCTTTCAGGTAGTGGTCGATCTTCTCCAGTATCTGCCGGGTCTGGCCCTGCACGTCCTGGCTGGTGTCGGCGGCGGTGAGGCCGGCGAGAAAGACACGGTTATCGTGGATCACAGCGCGGCTCATGCGCGGGCCGGGTCCTTGGGTGATGTCGATGCGGCGGACGGCCATGGGTTCCTCCTTGGGTTGGGTGTTGAGAATCAGCTTGCGGCTTCGTCTTTGTTGCGGACGATGCGCTGGCCGAAGGTGTGGATTCCGTAAGTCACCAGCGGCTGGTCGCCGACGACGCGGAAGCCGTGCACCCGGCCGGCCGGGATGGAGATCGTCACCCCCGGCGCCATCACTGTCGTGCCGGGCTCGCCGTCGAGCCAGGCTTCGCCCCGGCCCTCGAGCACGGTCAGCACCTCGACATAGGGGTGCGAATGCACCCGCGTCGCATAGCCCGGCTGCGAGGTCTGGATGCCGGTGCGGATCGGGATGTCGGCGCCATTGTCGTCGCCGATCAGGGTGCGGTAGGTCGCGCCGCCCGGGAACGGCACCACCGGGCGTTCCTCTTCGCGGATGACGGTCAAGGGATCGGGCATGGGGTCAGCCTCCTCTGGCTCCTCGGCATTGCGTGGGAACCGGAAAAGCGATGTAAAGTCGGCCCAGCCGCGAATGCAAGCCGCGAATAAGCCGCCATTGGAGGATCAGCTTCGATGAAAAACGACAATCGGCCGCGCCACTACCGCAAGGACACGCTGCTGACCCATGTCGGCCGCAACCCCGAGGCCAATTTCGGCGCGGTCAATCCGCCGGTCTATCACGCCTCGACCATCCTCTCGAAGAACATGGCCGAATGGGAGGCGAAGCGCGCGGCGCCGCCGTTCACCGGCGTGCGTTACGGGCTGCACGGCACCCCCGGCACCTTTCCGCTCGAAGAATTGCTGGCCAAGATCGAGGGCGGCTATCGCGGGATGCTGATGTCGTCGGGGCTGGCGGCGGTGACGGCCCCGCTGCAGGCGCTGCTCGGCGCCGGCGACCATTGCCTGATGGTCGACAGCGCCTATGGGCCGGCGCGCAATTTCTGCGAGGGCATTCTCAGGAAATGCGGGGTCGAGACGACCTATTACGACCCGCTGATCGGCGAAGGCATCGCCGCGCTGATCCGGCCCAACACCAAGGTGGTCTATTGCGAGTCGCCGGGCTCCTTGACCTTCGAGATCCAGGACATCCCGGCGATCGCTACGGTCGCGCACCGCCACGGCGCCAAGGTGCTGATGGACAATACCTGGGGCACCCCCTACCTGTTCCGCAGCTTCGAGCACGGGGTCGACGTGTCGATCCACGCCGCCACCAAATACATCTGCGGCCATTCCGACGCGATGCTCGGCGCGGTCATCACCAACGAGGAAACCTTCCTGCCGGTGCGCACGGCGATGGGCCAGATCGGCCACAGCGCCGCCCCGGACGACGTGTTCTTTGCGCTGCGCGGCATGCGCACCCTGAGCGCGCGGCTGGAGCGGCATCAGCGCAACGCGCTGGAAGTCGCCAAATGGCTGCAGACCCGGCCCGAGGTGTCGCGGGTGCTCTACCCGGCGCTACCCGAAGACCCCGGCCATGCGATCTGGAAACGCGATTTCCTCGGCGCCAGCGGGCTGTTCGGGGTGGTGCTGAAGCCGGCATCGAAAGAGGCGGTCTACGCGATGATCGACGCGCTCGATTTGTTCGGCATCGGCGCGAGCTGGGGCGGGTTCGAGAGCCTGATCCAGCCGATGTACCCCGAGCGCACCCGCAGCGCGACCAAATGGGCCGCCGAAGGCCCCGGCGTGCGCATCCATATCGGCCTCGAAGACCCAACGGACTTGATGGCCGACCTGGCGCAGGGGTTCGAACACTTAGGAAAAGCCCCGTAATCCCAAGGCATCGCAGACCGCAGGCCCGCGCGGTGCTCCACGATGGCGAGCCGGCCGTGCTCGGCTGTCAGCTTCTAGTCCGAAACGGTCATTACCGACTCCGTCAGGCGCAGGGTTTGCCCCATTTAAGTCATTGCGCGGCACTCGCCCAAAGCTTTCGGCGAGTGGACGGTTACCGCTTTGGGCGCACTTCACTCGCACTGTCGGCTGGAGTCGCCCTTCTGGCACGCGGAACGCTGCGATTGCTAGGCGGTTTATGTAACGGTTAAATCAGCCCGCGGTCGGTGGACAAAGCCGTTGTCCAAGCAGCGGGTCTGATACTAACGTGGATCTAAGTATTACTTGGAAATACGGCGAACTGCCACGTCTTGCTATTTAGTCAATATAGCAAGCCATCACGCAATGTCGGTGGGGCATGATCAACGACCTTTGGTACAAGAATGCCGTTATTTATTGCCTTTCCGTGGCCACTTACATGGATGCGGACGGGGATGGGGTCGGGGATTTTCAAGGCCTCATGCGCCGGCTCGACTATCTTTATGGGCTGGGTGTGACGACGATCTGGCTCATGCCTTTCCAATCCTCTCCCTGTCGCGACGACGGCTATGATGTGTCGGACTATTACAACGTCGACTCCCGATACGGCACACTCGGCGACTTCGTTGAATTCGCGCACGCCGCCAAGCAGCGTGGAATCCGCATTATTGTCGATCTCGTGGTGAACCATACCTCGGACGAGCACCCTTGGTTCAAGGAGGCACGACGCGACTCCGCATCCAAATATCGCGACTGGTACGTTTGGTCGAAGAAAAAGCCTCGCGATTCAGCCGAGAGAATGGTGTTCCCAGGTTTCCAGAAGTCGACATGGAGCTACGATCGGATCGCGCGCGAGTGGTATTTTCACCGCTTCTACGATTTTCAACCCGATCTCAATACGTCGAACCCACACGTTCAGGCGGAAATCCTGAAGATCATGGGTTTTTGGATTCAGCTAGGCGTATCGGGGTTTCGAATGGACGCCGTGCCCTTCGTAATCTCAACCAAGGGGCCTGGCGCCAAAAAGCCCGTCGAGCAGTATGACATGTTGCGCTTTTTGCGCGAATTCCTGCAGTGGCGGCAGGGTGACGCAATCGTCCTGGCCAAAGCAAACGTTCTACCGGAAACCGATATGGAATATTTCGGCCGAGCGGGCGATCGAATGCACATGATGTTCAACTTCCAAGTCAATCAAAACCTGTTTTACGCGCTCGCCGCGAGCAACAAGGGACCGCTCGTGGCGGCGCTCAAAGCGAGCAAGCCACGTCCCGCTACCGCACAATGGGGCATTTTCCTGCGGAATCATGACGAGCTCGACCTGGGGCGATTGACCAAAGAACAACGCCAGGTAGTTTTCGAAGCGTTTGGTCCGGAACGCCGGATGCAGCTCTACAATAGAGGGATCAGGCGCCGCCTGGCTCCCATGCTGGAAAGCGATCGCCGGCGGATCGAGCTTGCCTATAGCCTGATGTTCACGCTCCCCGGCACACCGGTCGTGCACTACGGAGACGAGCTGGGGATGGGAGATGACCTCCTTCTGCCGGAACGCAAATCCGTCCGTACCACGATGCAGTGGTCAACCGAACCCAATGCCGGGTTCACCAAAAGTGAGAAACCCATTCTGCCCATCATAAGCGGTGGGCCGTTCGGCTATGAGCATGTCAATGCGGCCCAGCAGCACCGCGATCCCAACTCATTGCTGAATTGGACCGCACGCATAATCAAGATGCGAAAGGAGATTCCAGAGATCGGGTGGGGCGACTTTGTAATAATCGAAACCGGGGATCAGTCGGTCATGGCGATAAGGTATGACTGGCGAAACAATTCCGTGCTGTTCGTGCATAATTTCGCTTCAAGACCACGGGAGATTTCCATGTCCGCCGAGGTTGTCGGGGACGCTGGCCAGCTGTTAGTGAACTTGTTGTCTGAAGATCATAGCCAAGCCGACGCAGAAGGAAATCATCGCTTGCTGATGGAGGCTTACGGGTATCGCTGGTACCGTGTCGGTGGCCTGGACCACTTGCTAAAGCGAAGCGACATTGAAACTTATTAACAGCGCAAATCGCGCGTGCCGGTACGGTAGTTGCGGTGTGGATCGCCGGGCGCTTGCTGTGGATCCAGCGGGGAAATAGTGCGCCTAACGGATGGCCGCTATCGGCGCTGAGTTGCCACACCGAGAGGCTCCGCGTAGGTCCGCTTTCCGCGCGCACAGCAGTACTTGTTGAGGCCGCTATACGGCCGGTCTAACCCAATGAAACGGCATCGCCGCTAAAATTGCCGCAATTGTGATTACGCATCGCGCCCAGCGTCCGATCGTCGAAAAACCGGGGAGGCCTGTTATCCCTGTTAAAAAACGGCAAATAACAGGGATACAGGCACCAGAGCGAACAGCAGGCGGAACGGTCGATGACAGGAGGAGGACAAGTGGAGGACAACAGGTTGACCTCCTGTTAAAAGCGCGCACGGCGGAGCGGCGAATGGGCGTAATCGCCCGCGCGTATGGCGCCACATGCGCGCTCGGCATTTCACATCGCGCCGTGATGCCGTCACAATGGCGGGAGATCGCGGGAGGAGACGGTTATGGACGGCAGCAGCGTTACCGATGCGGGGCTCAGGCAGGATTACATCGAGCGCGCGCGTGAGCTGGTGCCGATGCTGCGCGAGGCCGGCGACGAGATCGAGAAAAACCGGCAGACCTCCGAACCCATTATCGCGGCGATGGTCGAGCGCGGCATCTTCAAGATGCTGCTGCCGAAATCGATCGGCGGCGGCGGGATCGATCCGCTGACCTATACCGCCGTCCTCGAAATCCTCGCTTCCGGCGACGGCAGCACCGCGTGGTCGCTGGGCCAGAACTCGGGCTGTTCGATGACCGCGCCCTATCTCTCGCACGAGATGGCGATCGAAGTGTTCGGGGGCCCGCGCGGCATCCTCGCCTGGGGGCCGGAGATTCCCGGCGCCGGCAAATGCGTCGCGGTCGAGGGCGGCTATCGGGCGACCGGGCGCTGGGGCTTCGCCACCGGCAGCCGGCACGCGAGCTGGATCGGCGCGCATTGCCCGGTGTTCGAGGCGGACGGCAGCCCGCGGATGGCGCCGAACGGCCGGCAGGTCACCCGCACGATGCTGGTGCCGAAATCCGAGGTCACGATCATCGACAACTGGCAGGTGCTCGGCTTGCGCGGCACCGGCAGCGATAGCTATGAGCTGAAGGACCATTTTGTGCCGGAAGCGCGCACCGCGATCCGCGACAACGAGGCGGAGCGGCGCGAGACCGGGCCGCTATACCAATTCACCAGCGGCATGATCTACGCGATGAGCTTCTCGCATGTGTCGATGGGGATCGCCCGCGGCGCCTACGATGCGTTCATCGAGATCGCCCGCGATAAGGTGCCAAGGGGCGCCAAGGGCACGCTGCGCGAAAACAACGTCGTCCAGTCGCAGGTTTCGCAGTGCGAGGCCAAGCTGAAATCGGCGCGCGCCTATCTGCGCGGGGTCATCGCCGAGATGTGGGACGACGCGCAGCGCACCGGCAAGATCAGCGCCGAGCACCACCCGCAGCTGCGGCTGGCCTCGACCTGGGCGATCCACCAGGCGCGCGACGTGGTCGCCACGGTCTATCACGCCGCCGGCGCCTCGGCGATTTTCGAGAGCAACCCGCTCGAACGCCGGATGCGCGACATCCACGCCGGGACCCAGCAGGGCCAGGGCCGGCCGATCCATTTCGAGACGGTCGGCCAGATGCTGATGGGCCTGCCGCCCGAAGGGCGGATGTTCCGGTAAAAAATGTAGGGCGGAAAAGCGGAGCGCCTTCCGTCATCTTCCGCCATCGGCGGATGGCGCTTCCCCGCGGGTTAAGCCCGCGGGCTAACGGCTTATCCGCCCTACGTCAGCAGACTCGCGAGAAACCGCACTGCGACCAGCAGCAGGTAGACGCCGAAGCCGATCTCCAGCCAGCGCTTGGGCATCGCATGCGCGAGGCGGGCGCCGAGCGGTGCCACCCAGCTCGATATCGGCGCGATCGCGACAAGGCCGACGATGGAGACGAAGCCGAGCGACAGCGGCGGCAGCAGCGCCTGCTGCGGCAAGCCGGCGGCGATATAGCCCATCGTGGCGACGATCGCGATCGGCACGCCGATACCCGCCGAGGTGGCGACGGCGTTTAGGATCGGCTGGCCGTGCAAGGTCAGCGCCATCGTCGCCAGCGAGCCGCCGCTGATCCCCATCAGCGACGAGCCGAGCCCGATAACAAAGCCATACCCGCGCATGACGGCGCGGCCGGGCAGGTCGTCGCTCAGTCGCCAAGCGTCGCCGCCGACCAGCAGCTTTGCGGCGATGACTCCCGCGATCACGACAAATGCGGCCTTGAACACACCAGCGGACGCAAAGGCCGCGACGACCGAGCCCAGAGCGACGCCGACCACCGCCGGCGGCGTCCAGACCCTGACGACCTCCGGGATCACCAGCCCGCGTGCCTTGTGGGCGCGATAGGAGCGCACCGCGGTGGGGATGATGATCGCCAGCGAGGTGCCGATGCACAGCTGCATGCGCACCGCGTCGGGCACGCCGAGCACCCGGAACACCTCGAACAGCACCGGCACGATGACCGCGCCGCCGCCGATGCCGAACACCCCCGCGAGGAGGCCGGTGACGACACCGGCGACAACCACCGCCAGCGCCAGCGTGGCCAGCTCGCCGATCGGAACATCGGTCATGCAGTTACGCGGGTACGGCTAGCGGGCCAATCAATTCGAATGCACATGCCAACGGGAAGCGCATTCCAGTGCTCTTGCATCAAAGACCAAGCCGCGCAAACCACCGCAACGTCGGAGAAAGGGATAGTTCGCGCATTTCTCCCGAAGATCGCGCTGGATGCCTGGAGCCGCGTCAAGGCTAGGTGCGGGTTGCTCTCCAGCTTTTCTTCGATGATGGCCTCGAAACAGGCTACCAGCCGCTCCGCCTCGCTCAGAAACAGAGCATTGGCTTTTTCGATTTCCTTTGCTCGCTGATCGGCATGGGGCTTCTGTCGCCCTTTCAGCAGGTGCATCCCGCGCAACTTCGCTCCCTTGGCGACGCTTCCCCAGAATCCCCGCTCCAGCCGCAACGCCGACTCAACGACGTAGTGGGCCAAATCGTGGGGCAACGCGCGCATGAACCCATAGCCAGGCACGCTCAACTGCACGCCGTCATCGCGCTCGACGACGGTTGAATACCGCTTGGCGTCAACCCTGGTGACAATGATCCGCACTGTGCTAGTTACGCCCGATACTTCGCGATCGCCGCCTCGTCGAATTTGAGGCCGAGCCCGGGCGCGGTCGGCATCGCCAGCATGCCGTCGACCGGCTCGGGCACTGCCTCCCACAAATGGAACAGGCGCGGCATGTACTCGACCGTCAGGCCGTTCGGCGCCGCGCCGACCAAATGGACGTGGATTTCCGGCACGCCGTGGCTGACGACCGGCAAGTTGAACGCCTCGGCCATGGCGGCGATCTTGAGCCACGGGGTGATCCCACCCGAGCGCACCTGGTCGATCATCACGATGTCGACCGAGCGGTGATCGACCATGTGGCGGAACGGCACGATGCCGTAGAGGTACTCGCCGCCGGCGACCGGGGTCGACAAGGCCGCCGTCACACGCGCGAGGCCGGCGTAATCGTCGTGCGTCGTCACGTCCTCGAGCCAGAAGAGACCGATCCCGGCGTCCTCGACCCGGCGGCCGATATCGATCGCCTGCTCCGGCCGCCAGCGCTGGTTGATGTCGCACATCAGGTCCATGTCGGGGCCGCAAGCCTCGCGGATCAGCTTGGCTTGCTCGACCTCGCGCGCCGGGTTGGTGACGCCGGGAAGGCCCAACTGCATCTTGGTCTGGCGATGGCCCTTCTCGCGCAGCCGGCCGGCAGCGGTCACCGCCTCTTCGAGCTTGAGGCCGCGCCGCAGCGCGCCGCTGGCATAGGTGGCGATCTTGTCGCGCCCGCCGCCGAGCAGCTTCCACAGTGGCAGGTTTAGCGCCTTGCCCTTGATGTCCCACAGCGCGACGTCGATCGCCGACATCGCCATCGTCAAGATACCCGCCGGACCGGCCGCGCCGGCGGCGGCGCGCAGCTTTGCGGCAATGCCTTCGAGGCTGAGCGGGTCCTCGCCGATCGTCAGCGCGCCCAGCTCGTCGATCGCGTGACGCAGCGTCTTGGTAATCGCGCCGCCGAAATAGGCGACCCCGAGCCCCTCGATCCCGTCATCGGTACGCAGGCGGAGCGTGACGATCGGGTTCTTCGCGTTGGGATTTTCCGAAAAGCCGGCGAGCGGTTCGTCATTCGGCAGCAGGACGATATCGGTCTGCAGCGAGGCGATCTTCATGGGCTTGGCCTATGCCGCGTAACGGTCGAGCGCGGCCTGGTCGAATTCGATCCCGAGCCCGGGTTTTTGCGGCATCGCCAGCTCGCCGTTCTGCTGCACCGGCACCTCGCGGAACATCGCGCCGAGCCACGGCATGTATTCGACGGTGAGCCCGTGGGGGATCGCGCCGATCAGGTGGACGTGCACCTCGGGGATCAAATGGCTGACCAGCGGCAGGTTGAACGCCTCGGCCATGCCGGCGACCTTGAGCCACTGGGTGATGCCGCCGACCCGCACCAGATCGACCATCGGCACATCGACCGAGCGCGCCTCCATCATGTGGCGGAACGGCACGATGCCCCAGACATACTCGCCGCCGGCGACCGGGGTCGACAGCGCGTCGGCGACGCGTGCGAGGCCGGGGTAGTCGTCGGCGGTGGTGACGTCCTCAAGCCAGAAGAGGCCGACCCCGGCGTCCTCGACCCGGCGGCCGATATCGACCGCCTGCTCGGGCCGCCAGCGCTGGTTGATGTCGCACATCAGCTTGATGTCGGGGCCGATCGCCTCGCGGATTTTGACCATGCGCTCGACCTCGATCGCCGGCGTGGTCGTGCCGGGCAGCGCCATCTGGGTCTTCATCTCGCGCCAGCCCTTGTCCTTGAGGGTGGCGGCGGCCTTGACCACCCGGTCGAGCGAGAGTTCACGCATCAAGGCGCCGCTGGCGTAGGTCGGCACCGTGGGCCGCCCGCCACCCAGCAGCCTCCACAGCGGCTGGTCGACCGCCTTGGCCTTCAAATCCCACATCGCGATGTCGAGCGCCGACAACGCCAGGTGATAGATGCCGCCCGGCCCGGCCGAGCCGCCGGCCGCGTTCTTGAGCTTGGCATGGATCGCCTCGACCAGAGAGGGGTCGTCGCCGACCAGCAGCGCGCCCAATTCGTTGATCGCGTGGCGCAGGGTGCCGGTGAGGGCGCCGCCGAAATAGGCGACGCCAATGCCCTCGGCGCCGCTATCCGTGCCCACCCGCACCCAGACGATCGGCCGCTTGCCGTTGGGGTTGGCGGCCGCGCCGGCCAAGGGTTCGTCGGCCGGCAGATTGACGATCCCGGTGCGGACGGCGGAGATTTTCATGGGTCACCTTGCGGCTGGAAGAACGGGTTTCCCAAGGCTCGCCGATGTCGCCCCCTAGGGCAATCGCAAAGGACGACGGGGTGGTTTGTCAGGATGAATTTTGCCGCTCTCGTAGCCGATATCGCAGGGCTCGAACGCGGATACTTAATCAGGGAAAATTACTTACACCTATAGGTAGATTCCGAACCTATACGCACTCGCATTATTTCAATACACGGTCAACCGATCTGGCGCTCCCGCGGAACTGGGTACACCAGCAAACTATACAGATGCGGTAGGTGGGAAATTCCAACAACAGCGGCGGACATACCCTACATCGTGATGCAAGCAGCGAAGTGTTTTCGGCTCGCCGAAGAATGCGGTGATGCTGAAATCAGCCGCCAATTACTCAAACTCGCGCGGGCATTCGCCGACCGAGCCCGAAAACTTGGCGCCGCGCCCCCCACAACAGAACCTCGTCCACAGTGCCGGTGGCGCTCGCTGTCGCGCCGGCCTGCACGGACGTCCAAATTTTCCTGAAATTTTGGCGGGTCGTTCAATGTCGTCAGCTCGGCAAGAGAATGAGGAGTTCTGTGAGGAGAAAATGGCAATTGACCTATTTTTACCGAGAAGCATTATGTTAAATCATGGTGGCGTTCATAATGTTGAGTTAGCAAGTTATAAAGAGGCCGACAGATATTTGCAAGATTTAGCCACGATGCTTGGGGAAAATGCTCATCTATCCGTGCATGTTATTATTATATTCGAAGATGCTTTTGTCTGGAACTCAAATATCATCATCACAATCAGTGATTGTATCGCCGACAGCTTTTTGCAACGAGCGATGCAGTCGGAATGGGAATTCAATGCGGGGGTGCGGCCGAAATGGTGGCCGCCCGGTATAGAGTCGGATCGCATGTGGGAGGGTCATTGTCGCGAAGACCGTCATAATGGCAGGTCCGAACTGGCCCGCGGCCGACTGGATCGCTACGATCTGCGGCCGGTTATCAGGAACCCCTTGCCGCCGCGCTACCTGCCCGATTGACGGCAAACGATAACCCGCCCCGCTAAGCTGCGACCCTATTCTTTTGCCGGATTTGGCTTAAAGCGGCCGCGATGTGTTCGGGATGGGCCGAGGCGTGCTCTATCTCCCAAAGCCAGGGTTCGCCGTCCGCGGCGTAGTGGATGACCAGATCCTCGCCGGCATCCTCGCCACCAATGGCGCTAATATGGTCACCCGCGTTACCTGGCCAAGGGCGAAGCTCGATCGCCATCGTATCGGTATCGGGATAATAGCGAATATTGGGTTGCATGATCACGGCCGGAAATTGCGATCCCAAAAGGCATTATGAACAGTCTCACCGTCAGGCTCCACGATAACCCGCAACCAACGTTGCCGCGCCGCGATCCAGCTCCAAAGTCTAAGCCGGCGGTCCAACTGCTGCTCCTGGCGAAAGGGCTGCTTTAACGTCTGCAGCACGTCGGCGGGACTGATGTCTCGACGATCACGTCGCAGGGAGACATCAAGCTCGAAATAAAGTGTCCGCCAAAATGGCGGCGGCGGCAACCGCTCAGCCATTTTTACAGATCAGCCAATCGGATCCAGGCGCCGAGGCCGGCGGCGACGACAAGGCCGAGCGCAATCGTCACCACACTGCCGGTGCCGAACAGCAGCAGCCACAGCACGAAAACGGCAATCGCGGTGAAGACGCCGCCGATCAGCGACGGCATCGACCGCTTGACGGGTACTGCCGGCATGAGAGATCAGGCCCGGGCGAGCCGCGAGTCGGCGGCGGTGGCGCGCGCTTTCTTCAGATTTCGCCTTACGAACCGCGTGTCATAACCGTTTAAAATATGGCCGACAAGCCCGCGGTCGAGATCGGTCGTGCCGAACAGCCAATCGGCGATCGGGTAGGTCAAGTTCATGTTGGTGCCCATCATGATCGACTGGTTGTGATGGGCGATGTGGTGCCGCCGGATCGTGTTCATAAACGGGATATGGCGGACGATGCTGTCACCCTTCACATGGCAGCCCCAGTGGAACAGCTCGTAATTGAGGTAGATGCCGGTGGTGGTAGCGACCAGCAGCCACCCGGCATTGGGCGACCAGATGAGGCTCAGCAGCCAGGCTCCCGCGGCCGACATGCAGATGAACGTCGTCAGCGCATAGGGCGGAAAGAAGGTGATGCGGAAGTCGCGGGCGCTGTCGACCGTCGGCTCGTGATTGGTGAAGAACTGATGGTGCGCGAGGGTGTGACGCTTGTAGAGACCCATAAACCCCGGAACCGGGCGGTGCAGCAGAAATCGATGCAGCGCCCATTCGAAGATGTTGCAGCCGATGAAGGCCGCCGGCACCACCAGCCATTCCGCCCAATTGGGGTTGTGGATGTGAAGGGCGCAGTACCAGATCGTCGCCAGCCCCATCGCGGCGATGACCACGACATGCGCGAGCCCGCTGTACCAGGGCGAGATGCGCTCGCGGTATTCGGCGCGAAATTGGGCTTGGCGTGGGGTCATCATCGGGCGTCGATCCTCTGGCAGTCCACATCGATCATAAGCCTAGTGCCGCGCGGCGAAAACCCGTTCGACGGCGGACATAGGAACTCCGCGCACCGGGCCCCGTTCCCCCATTACGTCAAATATGGGGCATTCCGATGAACATGATGGACACGCTGAAGAAAACTCTCGGCGGCGAGCCGAACGAAGCGGAGATGGACATCCTCGACACGCTAAAGCAGGACCACGAGGACGTCGCCGAGATGCTGGACCGGCTGGTCGAGAGCGATAGCGCCGACGAACGCAAAAACCTGCTGGCCTCGATCAAGGCCGTGCTGGTGCCGCATCTGCGCGCGGAGGAGAAGGTGGTCTACGACGCCGTCCTGGCGCTGCGCGGCAAGGAGCAGAAGACGCACGGCGAAGAGGGCTACATCGAGCACGGGCTCGGCGACAAGATGCTGACCTCGCTCGGCAAAATGAGCAACCCGATGTCGCCGGAATTCTCCGCCGCCGCCAAGGTGCTCAAGGAGTTAGTCGAGCACCATGTCGAGGAGGAAGAAAGCAATATCTGGTCCGACGTCAAGGACAATTTCTCCGACGAGCAGCGGGTCGAGATGAACAAAGAGTTCCTCGCAGCTAAGAAGCGGGTGGAAATTTCCCCCTGACGGGTCTTTGTCCGCCCGTTCCTTCCCTCCCCCAGGCCCTGGGGGAGGGAATTGTTATGGATAACTGCTTCCATAAATGCGGGTGATCGGAATGGCGTCGAAATCGACGCCTTCGAGACACCGGATATTGATCGTCCACACCCCCGGATCGGTGCGCGGGCGGCGGAACGGCTGAATTCCGCAGGTCGGGCAGAAATAATCCCGCGCGGTATGCGTGTGGAACGTGTAGAGCGACAAATCATCGAGCGGCGTCAGCAGCCTGAGGCAGTCCGGCTGCACCCGGTGATTGAGCGCGCCGCGCCGCCGGCAGATCGAGCAATCGCACACGCGGACATGATCCAAATCGGCGTCGACCTCGAATTTGACGCGGC
Organism: Alphaproteobacteria bacterium; assembly: GCA_038228485.1. GTDB lineage: Bacteria > Pseudomonadota > Alphaproteobacteria > ATCC43930 > CGMCC-115725 > DATARH01. Next base: position 6,095 of record JBBRPG010000031.1, on the reverse strand, counting down.
CGCAATGACAGGAACCGCGATAGGTCTGTTTCATCCTGCCTTGCCTCCCAATGGCGGACGCTAGCCGCCGATTGCCTCAAGCGCCGCGTCGATATCCGCTGAGGTCAGCTCCCAGGAATTGTCGAGATCGGCGACGACCGCGCGCATGAAGGGCTGGTGCAGGGTCAGCGCCCTCGCATCGTCGCGGAGATGGTCGGCCAGCAGCGCCAGCGCCAGCTGCGCCGGGCCGGCGCCCTCATAAGTCCATTCGAACCCGGCCGGCGACAGCCGCTTCAGATCGAAGCGCGGGTCAAGCGCCCGGCCGTCGACGGTGACCTCGGCGCCGGCGAGGCTGCGACCGCCGACATAGGTTTTCACGCTACCCCCGCACGGCGCGCGGATCGTTGAAGCTGCCGACCTCGGTGCCCTTGTAGAGGATTTGCGCGGCGCGCTCGGTCAGGCGGCGGTGCAGCGCCAGCATATCGTCCTGCATGTCGCGCTCGGGGCGCGGCTCCAGCTCGAAATGGCCGAAGCGGTCGCTGCCGCGCACCAGGGTGGCGCTGTCGGTGCCCTCGACCTGGTAGATCGAGGTGGGAATGTAGCGGATGGCGAAGCCGATGCGGCGGTCGCCCGAGGGGTTCGGCGGCGAGCCGTGCACCAGGCGCACGTGGTGCAACGACATCTCGCCCGGCCGCAACACCAGCGGCGCCGCGTCGGCCTCGTCGACCTCGACGGCGATCTCCTGGCCGCGGGTGAGGAGGTTGTGGCGGTCGAAGGTGTCGCGGTGGGGGATCTGATCCTTGGTGTGGCTGCGGGGTATTACCGCCATCGCACCGTTGTCGAGGTTGCTCGGGGTCAGCGCCACCCAGGCGGTGCAGACATCGGGCGAGGACAGGCCCCAATAGGTCGAGTCCTGGTGCCAGGAGACAAAGGAGGGGGTGTCGGCCTCCTTGATAAAGAAATTGGTGTTCCAGCACAACAAATCGGGGCCGAGCACATCCTCGATTGCATCGAGGATGGCCGGATGGCGCACCAGATCGGCGAGAAACGGGAACAGCAGATGCGCCTTGTGGCGGATGTCGCCGCGCAGCGGGCCGCCCATTTTGGCCTCGATAGTTTCGAGCTTTTTCCGTAGCTTAACGGCATCGGCCTCATCCATCACCTTGACCGGGGCGAGGTAACCCTCGGTTTCGTAGGCGGTGATCTGGGCTTGGGTGAGGATTTTCGGCATGGCGGCGACACTCCGCTGAAGCACCGCCATTATATAGCATGCCGGCGCCCACAAGGAGCGCCGGCTGTTCAGTTGCGGGCAGGGCAGAGGCCCCGCCTGTTCACCTGCGGGGATGCGCTAATACGTGCGCGGGCCGGGATAGCTAGAGCTCGGATGTCCCGCCCCGCCCGACATATCCGGCGAGGCTGGGTAATACGCACCGGGGTAGGAAGCGCCCGGATAATATGCGCCCGGCGGCGGCGGTGCGGTGTAGGCGCAAGCGGCTAACAGCAAGGCGCTGATCGCCAGAGCCAAGGTCTTGATCATTTTTCGATTCTCCGTTGAGACACGATCAACGGTCAAAGCCGACTGTCGTTCCAAATTGATTTTGTTAAATATTTGCAGATATTTAAGAGCATCGGTATCGCTGTCCTTGCCGCCAACCGAATTATTTGGGCTCGGCGCCGACCCGGTTGGCCGCGCCTGGTGGCGCCTGTTCAGCCTATCTTCCGGGCCTGTTCAGACCTGCATCGGCGCGGGCGGCGGCTCGACCGGCGGCACCGGCAGCGGGCGCGGCGGCTCCTCGACCGGCGCGGGTCGATCCGGGTCGGGCTTCACCGGCGGGTTGCCGGGCGGCGACGGCTTTCCTGGCTGGCCTCCCATGGGGTCCTCCACGTAAAGTTGCGGTGATCGTTCAACAACCTGCCGGCGGATCGGTTCCGAGCTCGCCGTGCTGCGCCAGGCGGTTGACCATCCGCAGCAGCGTTTCCCTTGGGTCCTCGTCCTCGGCGGCGTCCGGCTCGGCGGGAACGGCGGCCACCACGCGCGGGAAGCCGTCGAGCATCTGCGCGCAGGCGAGGGCTTCGTCGGGAGTGAGCCGGCCGTCGCCGAGCGCGCCGGTGATCGCGGTGACCGCGGCGGCGAAGTCGGCCGGCGCGGCGACCCGTGGCAAGGCCAGCTCAACCGGCTGCCCGCGCCGCTCCTCCCCCTGTCTGCGCCGCCCGATCGCGCGGGCGGCAAACGGCGGAGTGTATCATGCGATTATGATAATTTCAATATTGCTGTTTTGCTTTCGAACGGAGAGAACCGATTTCGCCGACCTTGGAGCGTTATCATTGCGAGCCCACGGGTCCGGCCCACGGCCGGCCCGAGGACAGGCTCCGCGAAGCAATCTCGTGCCGCGCAGACGCAAACGGGGCGAGATTGCCGCGTCGCCCTTCGGGCTCCTCGCAATGACAATTCAAAATGACAATTCAAGTCGACCGGAATCCGCTTGAGAGGGCCGAGAAGGCGAGAAACGCCATGCCCGCGGCGGCGCACAGGCCGGCGCCGAACCGCCGACGCCGCGGCGGCCGGATGATCCTGCCGGTCCGGCGTTTGTCTACAGACGACCAACCAGACCGGCAGGACAGCCATGCCCGAGATCGATAAAAAACAAGTGGTGGATTTGCTCAACCGGATCCTCGAATCCGAGCTCGCCGGGGTGATCCGCTACACGCATTATTCGTTCCTGGTCTATGGGTACAACCGCATCCCCATCGTCTCGTGGCTGCGCGAGCAGGCGACCGAGTCGCAGATGCACGCGCAAATGGCCGGCGAGATGATCACCCAGCTGGGCGCCTACCCCTCGCTCGGCATCGGCCGGCTGCTCGACAGCCACAAGCACGACATCGGCAAGATTTTGGTCGAGTCGATGGAGCACGAAGCGGCGGCGCTCCAGCTCTACAAGGACTTGCTGAACGCGGTCGAGGGGCGCTCGGTCATGCTGGAGGAATACGCCCGCCAGATGATCTACGCCGAAGAGCTGCACGCCGGCGACGTCGACAAAATGCTGCGCAAACCCGGCGAAGTCAGCACCACCGGGCTAGGGCCGCCGGCGCTGTAGGTTTTAAGTTGCTTGCTGCAAGCGCTCCATTTCGCGGGCGAATTCGAAGCGAAGGTGATTGGCTTCCTCCTCGGGCAGCCAATTCGCCATGTTCGGAAAGATGGTCTGCCACATCCGGGCATCCCTTTCCGACCACGGCATCGTTTTGGCCGACCGCGCCTTTTCCAGCACCGCGATCATGCGCTGGCGCACCTTTTCCGGATCGGGCAGGTAGGAGCGAACCGGCGGCTGCAACCGATTTTCTCCCTCGCCGAACAGGCTCAACTGCGGCTGGCCGTGCCCGAACAGGTCAGTTTGATCCGGCATCCCTAAAGCCTCACCGGGAGGCGTGCGGAGGTCAACTTAGTCGAGGAGTGCGGCGCATATCCTGAGCATTCGTGCCGAGAACCCGCGCGGCCGTGCAGACCCGATTCGCGGCTCAATCCCCCCGCAGCGTCTCCTCGTTTCAACGTCGGGCCGGCGCAAAGGCGCTCAAGCAAATCGGCCTGGGCGGGCTCCAGCGCAACCAGCCGCGCGAGTACGTGCAACACGTTCAGCAGCTCGGTCGTGTATTCGGCCAGCCAGCCGTCCGGCTGGATATCGCCGAGCGGTGACGGCGGGCGGCGATCGCCGATCTGCGGACGCTCGCGGTTGCGGCGCCGATAGCTGAACCATTGAACCAGCACATGCTTGCCGGAAACCTCGTAAGCCCAAACCTCCGGCGGCACGTTTTCGATATGGCCGGTTCCGATCCACAGGCGGCGGCTGGCGGCATCGTAGGAGATCGTGTCGGGCATGTGCTCGGCGTCTGACGGGATCGCGCCGCCGGCGGCGATGCGCGGCCCTCCTTGCGCGAGCCGCGGCGGTCCGGCGGGACGACCCGTCACCGGGTCGACGAAGCGCTCGCCGAAGGTGTGCAGCCAGACCACTTCGCGGCCCAGCCGAATCGCCTCGGCGAACAGCGCCGGATCGCCGGTCAGCGGGATGCGCAACCCCGGCTGGATCAGATCGGTGGCGAAGCGGGCGGTGTAGGCGGGATGAGCCGCGACCGCGGCGAGATAGGCGATGACATCCTCCGCGTTCATCGCGCCGCCATAGATCTCGCCGAGCCGGGTCAGAAGCGTCGGATTTACATTGGGCTCGGCGGTAGCCGCATCGGCCCAGAGCGGGAAGGCACGGCCGCCGAATGATCCTTTGTAGTGGTCCAAATCGGGAATTGACGCGGTAAAGGTTAAAGCAGGACCTGAGCTCGGTGAGGTTCGGACAAGCGCGGTTAGATAAACCTGCGCCGCCGAATGCCTCTCCGAGATCGTCGGGTTGGGGCGATTTAGGAGGCGATAATCGGGGATGACCCACTGCCGATCAAAGGACCGAAAACCGTATCGGATAGGTGTCGTCACCCGTCCCTTGTCCGACTCCACAGACATCATCCGGCCTGCATGCCCGCGGAGGCTTTCCGAAGGAACCTTCGCCAAATGTCGATCGCCCAATTCCCCTCGGGGCATATGCGGGTGAAACAGTAATTCCTTCCTGGTCGGATGAGTCTCGCTAATCAGACGATCCCAGCGCCGGCCGAGCGATCCGGCATCCGGCGCAATAACCCAGGTTCGGCCCGGCATGACGCCGGAGCCGCTGTAGGCAAAGAACTCGTCGAGCGCTGGAAAAGCCGCCCACTCGCCGGTCGAGGCCGGTAGAAACGGGGCACGCCACTCGCTGCGGCAGTCGATCCACCCGCTGCTGTCGAGCGTAACCTCGGAGATCGCCGCGAACTTGTCCTCGCGGCGGCCCTCAGGCAGCGCGCGATAGCGCACGCGTGCTGGCACCGCTTCGTCGCAGGCCGCCAGCCGGATCGCGAGGACGATGCAGACCGGCTGCTGCACCGCCTGAAAGACGCGCGATGCAACGGACGGCTGATGGCCTTCGGGCGAACAATCGATCACCCAGATTTCGTCGGTATCGCGCCGCAGATCGCGCGCATCTTTTGAAAGCCCGGCCCGTTGAGAAAACCGGCTACGGTGATGAAGCAGACGACGCCGCGCCGCGGCGTGACGGGCGGCGCATCAGGCGCGAGGACGCTGCCGCCGAAAACTTTCCAAGTCGCCCACCGCCAGAAATAGACGTAGAGATTACGCAGGTGCTTCAGATGCCCGCCGGCACCCCAATCCGCCGGCGGCATCCAATCGCGAAGGGGCGCCGCCACGTTGCCGGTGCTGGTTTCGACCCACCCGCCCCTGCCCCTCGCCTTTTCCTTGTAGGGCGGGTTGCCGAGCACAATGAAGATCGGCTCGGTGCGCTTGATGTCATTCGCGTCCCGGCGGGATTGGGCGAGCGGCGACAACATCTGCGGGATGTACTCGTGCTCCTCGTTCGGGTTGCCGAGCGTATCGGTGAGGAACACGCGGAGCGGGACATGATCGGGCTCCGGCGAATTCGACTTGATGAAATCGAGCACTTCGGCGGTCAGGCGAAGCTGTGCGACGGCAAACGGGCCGAACTGAATCTCGAACCCGATCAACCGCGCCAGCGCGGCCCGGATCATGCCCGGAACGGCGCCCTCTCCCTGATCCTCCTTGACGGTGCCGGCGATGCGCTGAAGCACGCCGAGCAGAAACGTACCCGTCCCCATCGCAGGGTCGGCGAGGGTGACGTCGGGGGAGGCCAGCCCGTCGGCGACGCCAAAGCGGCCCTGGTCGCGCAAAGCCTCGTCGACCAGCCGCACCATCGCGGTGACGATCTCGACCGGCGTGTAGTAGGAGCCGGTTTTCCGGCGCAACGCATTGTCATAGACACCCAGGAAGTGCTCGCAGAAATACAGCCACGCTTCGCTGTCGCCCTTGCTGATCGCGGCCCAGTCCACCACGTCGAGAACGCGGACCAAGGTGTCGAGGGAGGTCTTGAGGGTGGCCTGGTTGTCGACATCGTCGGTGAGGACGCGCAGCGCGGTGCCGATCAATAGATTCGTCTGCCGCAGCACCCGTGAAACACGATCGAGGCCTTCCGCAAGGACAATGCCTTGCGCTCGCGCCATCAGCAGGCCGAAGG
>JBBRPG010000030.1:0-28079 GCA_038228485.1 Alphaproteobacteria bacterium | reverse complement strand
CTCGTACCAGGCGCCACCGACACAATCCCCATAGCCGACCCCGCCATCCCGCGGCTTCGCTCAATCCGGCTTCAATGAGGTCGCGATCACGCCTCCGCCCCCCGACTGTGCCGCGCGACCTCACAGAACCCTCCAGATTCGACGGTGATCGCGACCGCGCTGCCGGTGATCGCCCGGTCGCTAGATGAGAGCCCGCTGCGCCTCAACGTCGCGATCACCTGCTACCTGTTGAGCCTCGCCGTGTTCGTGCCGATCAGCGGCTGGACCGCCGACCGGCTGGGTGCGCGCCGCGTGTTCAGCGCCGCGATCGTCGTGTTCACCTTGGGCTCGATCGGCTGCGGGTTGTCGAACTCGCTGCCGATGCTGGTGGTGTCGCGCATCGTCCAGGGCATGGGCGGGGCGATGATGGTGCCGGTCGGCCGGCTAGTGCTGTTGAAGACGGTGCCCCGCTCCGAGATCGTGCGGGCGATGTCCTGGGTCAGCGTCCCGGCGCTGATCGGGCCGGTCACGGGCCCGCCGCTCGGCGGGTTTCTCGCGACCTAGGCGTCGTGGCGCTGGATATTTTTTATCAACATCCCGATCGGGTTGCTCGGCATCGTGCTGGTCAACCTGTTCATCGAGGATTTCCGCGACAGCGGCCGCCGCCCGTTTGATCTACCCGGCTTTGTCCTGACCGGGGTCGGGCTGGCGAGCCTGGCCTTCGGCTTTGAGACGGTCGGTCGGGGCGCGGTGCCGTGGGCGGTGACCGTCGCCTTGATGGCGGTCGGCCTCATCTGCCTGACGGCCTATGTCCGCCACGCCCGCCGTGTCGAGTTTCCGGTCATCGACCTCAGCCTGCTGCGCATCCCGACCTACGCCGCGGCGACGGCCGGCGGCTTCCTGTTCCGCATGGGATTGGGCGCGCTGCCGTTCCTGCTGCCGCTGATGCTGCAGATCGGCTTCGGGCTGAGCGCGCTGAATTCGGGTCTGCTGACCTTCGCCAGCGCCGCCGGGGCGCTGACGATGAAGATGGGGGTGACCTCTATCATCCGCGCGTTCGGCTTTCGCGTGGTGCTCGTCGGCAATGCGGTGATCAGCGCCGGGTTTCTGTTCGCCTATGCCTTCTTCAATCCGTCCACCCCGCATGTCGTGATCTTTCTGGCGCTTCTCGCCGGCGGCTTCTTCCGCTCGCTGCAGATGACCAGCATCAACTCGCTGAGCTATGCCGACGTGCCCGGCTCGATGCTGAGCCGCGCCACCAGCCTCACCAGCATGTGCCAGCAATTGTCGCAGACCGCCGGGGTCGCGACCGGCGCGCTGCTGCTCTACGTGTTCATGGCCGCACGCGGCGAAGGCGAGCTGACGCCCCTCGATTTCTCGCTGGCATTCGCGACGGTTGGCGCGCTAGCGATGCTGTCGGTGCCGTTCTTCCTCAAGATGTCGCCGGATGCGGGGCCGAGGTCAGCGGCCGCGCCGCGGCCAGCAAATCATGAGGCAAGGCAGACCATGAGCCGGCGCCTGCGGCTCCTCGCCTGGAATATCCGCCAAGGTGGCGGGTCGCGACTGCCGGCGATCGCCGAGGCGCTGATCCGCCACGATGCCGACGTGCTGGTGCTGTCCGAGTACCGTGGCGGCGACTCGGCGTTGCGGCTGCGCGAGATGCTGGAGCGGCTCGGCTATCGCTACGCGACGGCGCTGCGGCCGCCACCGGGAAAAAACGGCGTGCTGATCGCCGCCCGCCGCCGCTTCCACACCCATAGCGCGCTCAGCCACGAGCTGCCGGAGCCGTATCGGCTCGTCGGCGTCGAGTTCTCCCGGTTCTCGCTCTACGGCGTCTATATGCCGAACCTGCGCGAGAAGGTGCCGTATTGGGAGGCGCTGATCGCCCGGCTCGTGGAAAGAACCGCCGAACCCGTGCTGGCGATCGGCGATTTCAACACTTGCCGTGCCTATGTCGACGAGCCGGGGAAAATCGACAAGACCGCCTATTTCATGGACCGGATCGACGCGATCGGGTTTTGCGACCTGTGGCGCCGGCACTATCCCGACGGCCGCGAATTCTCCTGGTACAGCACCCGCGGCAACGGCTTCCGCATCGACCACGCCTTTCTGTCGCCGGGGCTGGCGGTGCGGGCAGGGCCGGTGCGCTATTCGCATGAGGAGCGGCTGGGTGGCCTCTCCGACCATTCGCCGCTGATCGTGGAGTTGCCGGCTTAAGTCGCTACTTTTTCATCCAGGGCGGCAGGTCGTCGCGCCAGTTGCGCCCGGTGTTCCAGCCCCACGACCGGACCGCGTCGCGCTGTTTGATGACCTCTTCGATCTCGATGTCGATGTCCGCCACCGAGCGCTCGCCATTGGCCTTCTCCAGGTACAGCGCATAGAGCCTGTCCCAGATCACCGAAAGCTGAGCGCTTTCGTCCTTGGTCAGTGCGGGCAGGTCGGGGAAGCCTTCCAAGGCCTGGTCCTTCGGTCACGGTGATTCGCACTGAGCCTACCGATTGATGCTTATCGGTTTGTTAATGGCGGACGCTCAACCGCCATCGGCAGCGATCATTTCGCGCGCGCCGAGCTGACGGCGGATCAATCGGGCATAGAGCCCGTTGCGGGCGACCAGCTCGGCGTGGCTGCCGGTCTCCGCGATCCGGCCGCGGTCGAGCACGATGAGAAAATCGGCATTGCGGACCGTCGAGAGGCGGTGGGCGATGACGATCGTCGTGCGGTCGCGCATCAGCGCGTCGAGCGCGCTGCGCACCTGCGCTTCGCTCACCGCGTCGAGATGCGAGGTCGCTTCGTCGAGCACCAGGGTCGGCGCGTTCTTGAGAAAGGCGCGGGCGATCGCCACCCGCTGGCGCTGGCCGCCGGACAGCTGCACCCCACGCTCGCCGACCCGGGTGTCGAGCCCCTCGGGCAGCGACATCACGAACTCCGCCAGCGCCGCCTGGTCGAGCGCGCAGTAGATCGCCGCTTCGTCCGCGTCGGGGCGGGCGAGCGCGACATTGGCGCGCAGGCTGTCGTTGAACAAATAGGTGTCCTGCGATACCAGGGACACCCGTGCGCGCAGATGATCGAGCTCGAAATCCCGCAGGTCGACCCCGTCGATGAAGACGTGCCCCTCCGCCGGGTCCCAGAACCGCAGCAGCAAATTGGCGAGGGTGGTCTTGCCCGCGCCCGACGGCCCGACGATCGCCACGGTCGCACCCGCCGGCACATCGACGCTCACACCTTCGAGCGCCCGCCGCCGCGCGCCGGGATAAGCGAACCCGACCCCCTCGAAACGGATCGACGAGCCGCCGACCGGAGCCGGGGGCAGCTGCGGGCCGTCGACCACCGGCGGCTGCTCGTGATGCACGGCAAAGATGCGCCGCGTCGAGGCGATCGTGTCGGCCAGCTGACGGCTGACCTGGGCGATCTCGGAAATCGGCAGGAACGACGACAGCGACAGCAGGATCAGCAGGGGCAGGGTGGTCGCCGCCAACTCGCCATGCGCCACCAGGATGGCGCCGACGATCGCCACCGCCAGCCCGCCCAATCCGGTGCAGACTTCGAGCTGCGCGGTCTGTGCGGTCAGGTCATGCAGGAGCTCAAGGCGCACGGTCTGGTAATCGGCGACCGCCGCCATGAAGCCGGCGCGCCGCCGGCCGACCGCCTGAAACGCGACCAGGTCGGAGAGGCCCTGGATCGTCTCGGTCACATAGCTCGACAGCAGCCCCAGCGCATCGCGGGCGCCGGCGCCGAGCCGGTCGATCCGCGTCCGCATCACCCAGGGCGCCAAGCCGGCGTAGAGGATGAACGGCAGGATCGCCAGCGCGATCGGCCACGAGATGATGGCGAGGCTCAGCACCACCGTCGACGGCACCAGCACCGCCACCAGCGCCGGCGCCACGGTATGGGCAAAGAAGTATTCGACGGTCTCGATATCCTGCGCGGCCAGCGCGATCAGGTCGCCCGAGCGTCGCCTGACCAAATAGGCCGGGGCCAAGGCATCGAGCTTTCGGAACAGGTCGATCCGCATCTCGGCCAGCAGGCGATAGGCGATGTCGTGCGCCAGCCATGATTCGATCCAGTGCAGGATGCCGGCGACGGGCGCCAGCAGGCCGAGCAGGATAAGCAGATAACCGAACGGCGCGCCGGTCTTGACCGCGGCGACAGCTAGCGCGCCGACGACGCCGACGCCGATGAAAGCCGCGACCCGGCCGATCCCGGCGCTGACGACGATGGCGAACCGCCGGCTCCAGGGCGCGATGATCGTGACCAGGGTCGCCAGCGTCGCGACCCAGCCGACTTGGGCGGCCTTCGCCGCAGTCGCGACCGGCAATTCCTCGCCATAGTCGACCGGCTCCGCGCCGCCGCCGGCTGGCGCGTCGTCAATCAGCGCCAGGTCCCCACCGCGTTCCTCGGCCTGCGCGCCCATCAGCCGGCGATAGGGGCCGTCGCGGCGGATCAGCTCGGCATGGGTGCCCGCTTCGGCGATCCGACCATGGTCGAGCACCAGGATGCGGTCGGCGCCGATCACGCTTGACAACCGGTGCGCCAGGATCAGGGTCGTGCGCCCAGCGGAGAGGCGGTCGATCCCCTCCTGGATCACCGCCTCGTTCTCGGCGTCGACCGAGCTGAGCGCCTCGTCGAGGATCAGGATCGGCGCATCGCGCAGCAGCGCACGCGCGATGGCCAACCGCTGCCGCTGCCCGCCGGACAGATTGACCCCGCGCTCGCCGAGCATCGTCTCGTAGCCCTGCGGCAGCTGGGTGATGAACTCGTGCGCATTGGCGTCGCGCGCCGCTGCTTCGATCTCGGCGGTGCTGGCGTCGGGCCGGCCGAGCCGTAAATTTTCTTCCACCGTGCCGTGAAACAGGTAGGTGTCCTGATGGACCACGGCGATCTGCGCCCGCAGGGTTTCAGGGTTCAGCGTGCGCAGATCCTCGCCGCCGATCTTCACGTTGCCCGATTGCGGGTCGAACAGTCGCAGCAGCAGTCGCGCGACCGACGATTTGCCCGAGCCGCTCGGGCCCACAATGCCGATCTTCTCGCCGGCGGCGACCGTGAATGACAGCGCGTCGTGGGCCGCGCGCCTGCCGCCGGGATAGGCGAAGCAGACCTGATCGAACTCGATGGTCGGCGTCAGCGGCCGGCGCTCGCTTATGCCCGCCTGCGCCGGCACCAGCGGCTCGGCGGCCAAAAGCTCGGTGATGCCGGCCGCGGCCGATTGCCCGACCATGCCCTGATGCAGCACCGAGCGCAGATCGCGCAGCGGCCGGAACACCTCGGTGCCGGCCATCAGCACGACCAGCAGCGCCGTGATGCTCATCTCGCCATGCGCGACGCGCCACACGCCGAGCCCCAGCGCCGCCGCGGCGCCGATCGCGATCCCCCCGTCGGTGATGCCTCGCGTCATCACGCTGGTCGACAGCACCCGCATCGTCGTGTTCGACAGCTGCCGCGCCCGCTCGGCGAGCCGCCGTCCGTAAGCAGTGCTTTGGCCGAACGCCTTCAGGGTCGGCAAACCCTGAACCGCATCGAGAAAATCGGAGCCGAAGCTCTTCATCGCGATTTGGCGGAGCCGGTTCTTGTGGCTTTCGATCTTGTTCCACGCGGTTGGCGCGATCAGGGTCACCAGCGCTGCGACCAGCATCACCGTCGCCACCGGCGCGTCCCACCACACGATAAAGGCGAAGATCGCGATCGGAGTCAGCGCCGCGACGCAGACCTGCGGCACGTACTGGCCGAAAAAGGTCTGCAGCTGCTCGACCCCGTCGACGATCGACAGCATCACACCGCCGGTGCGCTCGCCGGCGAACCAGGCGGGGCCGAGCTCGGCGATCTTGTCGTAGAGCCGGCCGCGCAGCTCGGTCTGCACCGTGGCGGCGGTGCGGTGGGCGATGTTCGTGCGCCAATGGTCGAGAACGCCGCGCAAGATAACCGCCGCGGCGACCCCGGCAGCGGCCAGCGCGATCGGACCGAACCCGCTGCCGGCAAAGACCCGCGCCAGCATCGTGCCAAGCAAGGTAAAGCGGGCGATGCCGAACGCGGCGGCGGCCAGCCCGATGAGGATCGCCAACGCGATCCGCCCGCGCAGGCCACGCGTCAGCTGCCACAAGCGTCGGTCGAAATACATCGGCGGTTCCGTCCCTTCCGGATCATCATACCTGAGCCTAGCCGTGTGCCGTATGCCGCATTTTCCGAAGAGCTGTAGCCTCTGGCGGCATCGACTGGGCAAAATTCGGCTCGCGTCGAAAAGAAAGTTAGTGATACGAATAGATATCTCAAATCGATAAATTTGAGAGATAGCGATACAGGATCGTATCATGGTCGATCTCGCAGAATCAGCAAGTACGCTGGCGGATTATCGCCACGGGCCGGGAACCGGGCTGCCTCATCCCAACGGTTCGGCGGCGATGGATTGGGACGACGTAAGGGTCTTTCTTGCGGTGGCGCGGCATGGGTCGCTGCGCGCCGCGGGCCGCTCGCTGGGGCTGAGCCAGCCGACGATTGGCCGCCGCCTCACCACATTCGAGGCCACCTTTGGCGGACCGACCCTGTTCGACCGTCTGCCCGAGGGGCTGCGTCTCAATGCGGCCGGCAACGCGCTGCTGCCGGCTGCGGAGCAGCTGGAGAGCGCCGCGCTGACGCTCGAACGCCGGCGCGCCGTAACCTCTCCGGCGCTGAGCGGCACTGTGCGCGTCTCGGTCGGGGAGTGGGCCGCGTCGTTCCTGTCCCGCAACCTCGGCCGGACCGATGCGGCGGCCCTGCCGCCGGGCATCACCCTCGAGCTGGTCGAGTCGGCGCAGACCGCCAATCTCGCGCGCCGCGAGGCCGATCTGGCGGTGCGCCACCATCCGCCGCAGGGCGGCGATCTCTATGTCGCCAAGGTCGGCGTGTTCGCCTGCGCGGTGTATCGCTGCCGCGAGTCGAACGGCGGCGCCTGGGTCACCTATACCGAGGAGCAGGCGCATTACCCCACGGCGCGCTGGGTGCAGCAGCGCATCGCCGAGACCGATGGCACGGTGGCGCTGCGCGCGTCGAGCATGACCATGCAGCTGGCGGCGATCCGCGCCGGCAGTGGATGCGGCATCCTGCCCTGCTATATCGGCGACATCGATCCATCGCTCGAGCGCGTGACCCAACCGGTGCCGGAGATCGCCGCCGAGTATTGGGTCATCGTCCACCGCGACCTGCGCCGCGCGATTTGCGTGCGCGCGGTGATCGACTGGATACGCGCGCTGTTCGACGAGCAGCGCGACGCGCTTGCCGGCGCCGGTTAGGATCGCGCCGGCAAGCGAGGAGACGCCTATGCATCGAGTGTTGATAACCGGCGCCGGCGGCGGCATTGGCCGAGGGCTGCGCGAGACCTTGCGCGGCGTCTATCCGGTGCTGCGGCTGTCCGACCGGGTGGAGATCGCCCCGGCCCGCGAGGGGGAGGAGGTCGACCAGACCGAACTCTCCGATATGGCCTCAGTCGAGCGCATGGTCGCCGGCTGCGACGGCATAATCCATCTCGGCGGCATCTCCGGCGAGAACAGCTGGGAGAAGATCCTCGAAGGCAACATTGTCGGCCTCTACAACACCTTCGAGGCCGCACGACGCGCCGGGGTTCAGCGCATCGTCATGGCGACCTCGAACCATGCCGTCGGCTTCTATCCGCGCGCCCAGACCATCGACCACCAGGTCACGGTGCGCCCCGATAGCCGCTACGGCGTGTCGAAAGCATTCAGCGAGGCGCTCGCTAGCCTCTATTCCGACAAGCACGGCATCGGGTTCCTCTGCGTGCGCATCGGCAATTACGGGACGCGGCCGATCGACAGCCGGCGCCTGTCGATCTGGGTCAGCCCGCGCGACCTGACCCAACTCGTCCGCATCGGGCTGGAGCACCCGGATGTGCGCTATGAGATCGTCTACGGCATCTCCGACAACAAGCGCTCGTGGTACGACAATGCGAACGCCTACCGGCTCGGCTACAAACCGGAGGACGATTCGGAGCCGCAAGCCGCCCAGGTGCTGTCGGCGGAGGCCGGCCAGGTCAAAAACCCGATCGCCGAGAAATACCAGGGCGGCACCTTTTGCGCCGAGGAATACGACGCGCAAAGCGAGCGAGTTTAAGACCCCCTCTCCCGCCTGCGGGAGAGGGCGGGGCCCGTCGCTAAGCGATGGGAGGGGGAGGGTGCGCGGCGAAGAACCCTCACCCGGCTCGCGATGCTCGCCACCCTCCCGCAAGCGGGAGAGGGGATTTTGCTTACCGCGTCAGCCGCCGCATCGCCTGGTCGATGCCGGCCAGGGTCAGCGGGAACATGCGGTCTTCGACAATGTCGCGGATCATGCCGATGCTGCTGGTGCCGCCCCAGTATTTCTCCGGCACCGGGTTGAGCCACACCATCTGCGGGTAGTGGTCGAGCAGGCGGCGCATCCACATTGCGCCGGCCTCGTCGTTCCAGCGCTCGACGCTGCCGCCGGGGCGGTCGATCTCGTAGGGGCTCATGCTGGCGTCGCCGACCATGACCACCTTGTGGTTGGGGTCATAGGTGCGCAGGATTTCCATCGTCGACAGCTGCTCGACATGGCGGCGGCGCGAATCCTTCCACACGCTCTCGTAGAGGCAGTTGTGGAAATAGAAATGCACGAGGTGTTTGAACTCGCCGCGCGCCGCCGAGAACAGTTCCTCGCAGACCCGGACGTGGTCCTCCATCGACCCGCCGACATCGAGGAACAGCAACAGCTTCACCGCGTTGTGCCGCTCCGGCACCAGCTTGAGGTCGAGCCAGCCGGCATTGTTGGCGGTCGACCGGATCGTGTCGGGCAGGTCGAGCTCGAGGTCGGCGCCTTCGCGGGCGAACTGCCGCAGCCGGCGCAGCGCCAGTTTGATGTTGCGGGTGCCGAGCTCGATCGTGTCGTCGAGGTTACGGAATTCGCGCCGGTCCCAGACTTTGACCGCACGGCGGTTCTTGCCCTCATGCTGGCCGATACGGACGCCTTCCGGGTTGTAGCCGTGCGCGCCAAACGGCGAGGTGCCGGCGGCGCCGATCCATTTGCTGCCACCCTGATGGCGCTTTTTCTGTTCGGCAAGGCGCTGGCGCAGCGTCTCCATCAGCTTTTCCCAGCCGCCCAGCGCCTCGATCTGCTGCTTTTCCTCATCCGTGAGGTAGCGCTCGGCGAGCTTGCGCAGCCATTCCTCGGGCAGCTCGGTCATCGGGTCGGTCGGGGTTTCGAGCCCCTTGAAGCATTGCCCGAACACGCGGTCGAAACGGTCGAGATGGCGCTCGTCCTTGACCAGAGTGGCGCGCGACAGGAAGTAGAAATCGTCAATGTCGTAATCGGCGACCCCTCCCTTCATCGCCTCCATCAAGGTCAGGTACTCGCGCAGCGATGCCGGCACCTTGGCCGCGCGCAGTTCGAGAAAGAAGGTGGTGAACATGCCTATGCCGAGGGCAGCGGCTTCAACGCTTGCATCAATTCCAGCGTATCGATGTCGCCGTTCCAATAGGCGACGATCGCATCCGTGTTCAACGTGATCCACGCGGCTACCGCGCGCTCGTCCTCCCGCGGAAGGTGGCCGGCGATCACATGCGGCGAGGGACGCACGGCGACGACCGCGGCATTGTCGATATTCATCTGGTTGCCGTGGGGCATGTTGACCTTGATCCGCACGTCATGGCGTGCGTTGCCGCGCGGACCGACCCATACCGTCATCGGTGACCCGGTGGTACGCGGATAGAGGTTCGCCATTTCGTAAAGCTCGTCGGCGCTTATCGTTTCCCCGGTCGGTGTTTGCAGACCGTTCGGCATTGCCTAACCCCGCTCTCGACGGTTCAAAAACGCCAAGCGTTCGAACAAATGTACGTCCTGCTCGTTCTTCAACAGCGCGCCGTGCAGGGGCGGGATCAGCTTTTTCGGATCGCGCTGGCGCAGCGTTTCGGGCGAGATGTCCTCGACCAGCAGGAGTTTCAGCCAGTCGAGCAGCTCCGAGGTCGAGGGCTTTTTCTTCAGACCCGGCACCTCGCGGACATCGAAGAAGATCGTCAGCGCCTCTTGCACCAAATCCTGCTTCAGCCCGGGGAAATGCACCTCGACGATCCGCTCCATCGTCTCGCGGTCGGGAAAGCGGATGTAGTGGAAGAAGCATCGGCGCAGAAACGCGTCGGGCAGCTCCTTTTCGTTGTTCGAGGTGATCATCACGATCGGCCGCTGCCGGGCGGAGATGGTCTTCTTCAGCTCGTAGACGAAGAACTCCATCCGGTCGAGCTCGAGCAGCAAATCGTTGGGGAACTCGATATCGGCCTTGTCGATCTCGTCGATCAGCAGCACCGGCGCGGTGTCGGCCTCAAGCGCGTCCCACAATTTGCCGGGCTTGATGTAGTTGGCGATGTCGCGCACCCGCTCGTCGCCGAGCTGGCCGTCACGCAGCCGCGACACCGCGTCGTATTCGTAAAGGCCCTGCATCGCCTTGGTCGTCGACTTGATGTGCCAGGTGATGAGGTCTTTACCGAGAGCCTTGGCGACTTCATGCGCTAGGATGGTCTTGCCGGTGCCCGGCTCGCCCTTGACCAGCAGCGGCCGCTCCAGCGCGATCGCCGCGTTGACCGCGACCCGCAGGTCTTGCGTCGCGACGTAAGTTTCTGTCCCCTCAAAGCGCTGCATCGAGAATCATCCGCTCCTGTGTGCGAATGACATAACAAGGGATGCCGCGGGACGCCAGCGCGGCTATCGCAGCGCCGTCAACCGATAAAGGTCGGATAGCAGATTGCGGGGAGGCGGCGCCGAAACCCCGCGTCGCGGGTCAGGCGTGTTCGCGCGGGCGGTCGGCGACCGTGGCGCTGGGGCCGGGCGCAGTGGCGTTGGGGGCCGCCGCGGCGCTGGGGGCGGTGACCTGAACCGGCGGGGTTACCGGCTCGTCCTCTTCCTTCATGCCGGTCTTGAACGCCTTGATCCCCTTGGCGAAATCACCCATCACGCGGGGCAGCTTGCCGGCGCCGAACAAGACCAGGACAATGGCCAGCACCACCATCCAATGCATGATACTCATCGAACCCATCGCACGACCCCGGCTGCTGACGAACACGCAGTCTAACAGATTTTCCGCCGGGCCGCGAATCGCTGCCAATGTGGCGGTTTAGCTACGAGGTCGTGCCGAGGTCGCCGATTTCAAGTCTTGCTCCAGGAGCCTGTGACAATGAGTTATTTCCCGCCTCAGCATCCCGCGGAATGGGAGGCCGCAACGGCCGCAGCGCCCGGCTTTGCCGCGGCCGCGCGCCATGCCGCCGAGAGCGAGACGCCGTGGAGCCGCGACCTCTCGGTGGAAATCCCGCGCCAGTTCGAGGAACAGCCGCCGTGGAACGAGGTGCTGGGCCCGGTGCGGCCCCGCGGCGGCCCGAACGGCCTGGTGCTGAAGGGAGGGAAAATCGTCGCGGAATGGGGCAACACCGTCCAGATCGACCAGACCTTCAGCGTCGCCAAGAGCTATCTGTCAATCCTGACCGGGCTCGCCATCGACCGCGGCATGATCGGCGACGTGCATGAACCGGTGCGCCGCACGGTCGACGATGGCGGGTTCGAGGGGCCGCACAACGGCGCGATCACGTGGCATCATTTGTTGCAGCAGACCTCAGAGTGGGAGGGGACGCTGTGGGACAAACCCGACCTGATCGACCGCAACCGGGTCGCCGGCGGCACCGGGTCGCGCGGCGCCAAGAAGGGCACGCACCGCGACCTGCAGGCGCCCGGCGGCTTCTGGGAATACAACGACGTGCGAGTCAACCGCCTCAGCCTCGCGTTGCTGCGGCTGTGGCGGCGGCCGCTGCCGGAGGTGTTCCGCGATCTGGTGATGGAGCCGATCGGCGCCTCGCACGATTGGAAATGGCGCGGCTACCGCAATTCGACCGTGGAGATCGACGGACGCGCGGTAGAGTCGGTTGCCGGCGGCTCGCATTGGGGCGGCGGCGTCTTCATCCATGCCTGCGACCAGGCGCGGATCGGCCTCTTGATGCAGAGCGGCGGCATATGGGACGGCAAGCGCATCCTGTCCGACGACTGGATCGCGCGCTGCCGCGTGCCGTGCCCCATCAACCAGTCCTACGGCTACCTCTGGTGGCTCAACACCGTTCGCGCACGGTACCCGAGCGCGCCGGCCGGCAGCTACTGTGCGATGGGCGCCGGCGGCAACCTGACCTGGGTCGATCCGGAGCACGAAATCGTCGCCGTATTGCGGTGGACCGATCCCGCCGCGGCCGATCGGTTTATGGGGCTGGTCATGTCGGCGCTCGGCTAGCGGGCCCGGCGCTTGTTCGCCCCGCGCCTGTTCGATAGCCGTTGCAGCAAGGCCCGATTGAGGATAACCCGTCTCTATCCTGAAATTTTACCAACGGTGCCGGTTTAACCATGGCCGCGGGCAATCTTGTGCAAGGCGCGCTGTTCACCGTGATGGTGGTGCGCGCCGCGATGCTCCGCGATCCCGCTTATGGGCAAGACTTGGCGCGACAGATCGAGCGCAGTCCGCGGTTTTTTCAGAGCGCGCCGGTAGTACTCGATTTGCGCGGCGTCGAGAATTTCACCGATGCCGGCGATTTCGAAACCGCCAGGGACAAGCTGCGCGCCCTGACCCTAACATTAGTCGGCGTGCAGAATGCCCAGCCCGCCCAACTCGAAGCCGCCGCCGCGGTCGGGTTGGCGAGCTTTGCGCCAAGTTCCAGCACGCAAATACGCAGCCCTGGGCCTGCCGCCGCTGCGCCCGCTGCGCCGAAAGCGCGCCTCGTCACCGAACCGGTGCGCTCGGGGACGCAGATCTATGCCCGCGGCAGCGACCTCATCGTCACCGCCGCGGTCAGCCCCGGCGCCGAGCTCGTCGCCGACGGCAACATCCATGTCTACGGGGTCTTGCGCGGTCGCGCGCTGGCCGGGGCCAGCGGCGACGGCGCCGCGCGGATTTTCTGCAACCGGCTCGAGGCGGAGCTGGTCAGCATCGCCGGGAGCTACCTGGTCAGCGAGCAATTGCCCGCCGACGCGCAGAATTCTCCGGTGCAGATCGCGCTCGTCGATGACCAGTTGACCATTACACGAAATTGACGCTCATGTTTGGCGGGCCGGGGGTTGGACGCCAACCCTCGCGCGGGGACAAGAAACCGATCGGCCGGACTCCGGCGGAGGGGAGGTCGGGTTGGCGAAGGTGATTGTGGTTACATCGGGCAAAGGTGGCGTCGGCAAGACGACCACCTCTGCCGCGCTCGCCGCGGGCCTCGCCCTGCGCGGGCACAAGACCGTAGTCATCGATTTCGATGTCGGCCTGCGCAACCTCGATCTGGTGATGGGCTGCGAACGCCGGGTCGTGTTCGATTTCATCAACGTCATCAATGGCGACGCCAACCTCAACCAGGCGTTGATCAAGGACAAGCGGCACGACAACCTCTTCATCTTCCCGACCTCGCAGACCCGCGACAAGAACGCGTTGAAGCGCGACGGGGTCGAGCGGGTCATGGAGGAGCTGAAGCAGCAGTTCGACTACATCGTCTGCGACAGCCCGGCCGGGATCGAGCACGGCGCGATCACCGCGCTCTATTTCGCCGACAGCGCGATCATCGTCACCAACCCGGAAGTATCCTCGGTGCGCGACAGCGACCGCATCATCGGCATCCTCGCCTCGAAATCGCGCCGCGCCGAGCGCAACGAGCCGGCGGTCGAGGTTCACCTCCTGCTGACCCGCTATGACCCGGCGCGGGTCGCCAAGGGCGAGATGCTCGCCGTCGAGGACGTCAAGGAAATCCTGTCGATACCGCTTCTCGGGGTGATCCCGGAATCGGAATCGGTGTTGCGCGCGTCGAACACCGGCACCCCCGTGGTGTTCGACGAGGATAGCCCCGCCGGTCGGGCTTACATCGATGCGGTCGCGAGGTTCCTGGGCGAAACGCGGGAAATGCGTTTCGTCACGCCGGAACGGCGCAGCTTCTTCAAGGCATTGTTCGGCAGGGCGTGATGGGGTTCTTCCGCTCACTGTTTCCGCCGAAGCGCACCAGCGCTTCGATCGCCAAGGAACGCCTCAAGATCGTGCTGGCGCACGAGCGGGCGGGCAACCGCGCGCCCGATTTCCTGCCGATTTTGCAGAAGGAGCTGCTGGCGGTGGTCGGCCGTTATGTAGATGTCAGCGAGGAAATGATCCGCGTCACCCTCGGCAATTCCGGCGACACGTCGCTCTTGGAGATCAATATCGAGATAGACGGCGCCAAGCCCAGGACCGGCGGCGGCGCGACCTTGAGCGCGGCGGTATAAGAGATCCCCATCATCTAAAATTCGTGGCTGCGTCGAGTTTAGGCGGATGACCCGATCGGGGTCTGGGCGCGACAATTTATCTTCGATGATCCGTGTCGTGTGTTGTTTGCCCTGAGAGGGTCGGGCGCAGCAATGCTAGTGGAACGGGTAAAATCGGAAAGCATTCGGGCGATCGGGTATGAGCCGCGCAGCGAGCGGCTATGGGTCGAATTCCACAATCGGGTCGGCGGGGACATTTATTTTAGGATCGCGCACGACATCTTTGACGAGCTGATGGGGCCGACTCAATCGGCCGATACGTCAACTACCATATCGTGCCCTTCTACCGATGCGAGTACCGGCCGCGCCCGCCCCGCTCGACCCGCGCCCATTCATCCTGAACCATCGGGTCGGTTTCGCCCGGCAGCCGAGCCTCGCACTCCGCATTGGCTTCTGTCCCCGCCAGGCGCCAGTAGGCCCAAACCGCGGTCGCCCGCACCAACGGCGCGGTGTCGTCGAGACAATCTCGCGCCGCTTCGAACAGCCCGCTATCGCCGCTATTGCCGATCGCAATCAGCACATTGCGCACGAAGCGGTCGCGGCCGATCCGCTTGATCGAGGTGCCCGCGAACATGCGGCGGAACCCGGCGTCGTCGAGCCGGACAAGCGCAGCAAGGCGCGGCGCGGTAAGCCCCGGCCGCGCCAGAAAATCGGGTTCCGCGGTGGCGCGCGCGTATTTGTTCCAGGGGCATACCGCAAGGCAATCGTCGCAGCCGAAGATGCGGTTGCCGATCAGCGGCCGCAACTCGGGGTCGATCATGCCCTTGTGTTCGATCGTCAGGTACGAGATGCAGCGCCGCGCATCGAGCCTGTAGGGCGCGGGAAACGCCCTGGTCGGGCAGGCATCGAGACATTGCCGGCAACTGCCGCAATGGTCTTCTTCCGCGATGTCCGGTTCGAGCGCCAAGCTCAGATAGATTTCGCCGAGGAACAGCCACGACCCGAAATCGCGCGAGACCAGGTTGGTGTGCTTGCCCTGCCAGCCGATCCCCGCCTGTTGCGCCAGCGGCTTTTCCATCACCGGGGCGGTGTCGACAAAGACCTTCAATTCGCCCGGCCAGCATTCGGCGATCCAGCGCGCCAGCGCCTTCAGCCGCTTCTTGATCGTATCGTGATAGTCGCGCCCCCGGGCATAGACCGAGACGACGCCGCAATCGCCCTCCACGTCGCCCTCGTCGCCGCCGCCGTAATTTAGACCGAGCACCACCACCGTCCGGGCGTCCGCCCACAAGGTTTGCGGGTTGCCCCGCCGTGGGGCATGGGTCGCAAGCCAGTCCATCTCGCCGTGATAGCCGCGCGCGAGAAACTCGGCGAGGTCGGCGCGGGCTTCGTCGGCCAGGCTGGCATCGGCAAAGCCGACCGCGTCAAACCCGCGGGCCAGCGCCTCGGCGCGGATGGCTTCGCGGATGTCTGCGGTCACTCGCGGCTAACCCCGCCCGCGATAGGGCGCCACGCCGTGATCGGGCAGGTACAGCCCGGCCGGCGGCGCGCCGGTCTGGTAGAACACGTCGATCGGGATGCCGCCGCGCGGATACCAATATCCACCGATGCGCAGCCAACTCGGCTGCATCGCTTCGACCAGCCGCCGCGCGATCGTCAAGGTGCAGTCCTCGTGGAATGCACCGTGATTGCGAAACGAGCCGAGGAACAATTTCAATGACTTGCTCTCGAGTATTGAATCCCCCGGCACATAGTCGATGACCAGATGGGCAAAGTCCGGCTGGCCGGTCAGCGGACACAACGTGGTGAATTCCGGGCAGGTGAAGCGCACCGCATAGACCACGCCCGGATGCGGATTCGGCACGGTTTCGAGCTTCGCCTGGTCGGGCGAGGCGGGCAGGCGAGTGCGCCGCCCCAACTGCGTCAGCCCGGAGGGCCGCTGAGCGCGGCTCACGCCAGTGGACTCATTGCGGCGCCTCGAATTCCGCGAGCCTACCCTGCACGATCGCCTCCCGCATCGCCGCCATCAGGTCGGCGTAATAGGTCAAATTGTGCGTTGTCAATAACATGGCAGCCAGAATCTCACCGGCTTTGACTAGGTGGTGCAGATAGGCCCGGCTGAACCCGGCACAAGCCGGACACTCGCATCCCGGATCGAGCGGCACGGGGTCGTCGGCGTGGCGGGCGTTGCGCAGGTTGAGCGCACCGGCGCGGGTGAAAGCCTGACCGGTGCGGCCGGAGCGGGTCGGCAGCACGCAGTCGAACATGTCGATGCCGCGCTTGACCGCGCCGACCAGATCCGCCGGCTTGCCCACCCCCATCAGGTAGCGCGGGCGGCTCTCGGGCAGAAACGGTACGCTCGCCTCGACCATCGCAAATGTCGTCGCCTGGCCTTCGCCAATCGCGAGGCCGCCGATCGCATAGCCGTCGAAGCCGATTTCGGTCAGCCGCCGCGCCGAGCGCTCGCGCAGATCGGCATGCACACCGCCTTGGACGATGCCGAAGATGCTGTGCCCGTCGCGGGCGGCAAACGCGCGACGCGACCGCTCGGCCCAGCGCATCGACAGCTCCATCGACGCCTCCACCGCCGCGCGCTCCGCCGGGAAGGGCGTGCATTCGTCGAACGCCATCGTGACGTCGGCGCCGAGCAGGCGCTGGATTTCGACCGAGCGTTCCGGGGTCAGCAGGTGCCGGGAGCCGTCGAGATGCGAACGGAACTCGACTCCCTCCTCGGTAATCTTGCGCAGACCGGCCAGCGACATGACCTGGAAGCCGCCCGAATCGGTGAGGATCGCGTGCGGCCAGTTCATAAAGCGGTGCAGCCCGCCCAGCGCGGCGACACGCTCGGCTCCGGGCCGCAGCATCAAATGATAGGTGTTGCCGAGCAGCATGCGCGCTCCGGTCGCGGCAACGCCGTCCGGGGTCATCGCCTTGACCGTCGCCGCGGTCCCAATCGGCATGAAGCACGGCGTTTCGACATCGCCGTGCGCGGTCGCCAACCGCCCGCGCCGCGCCGCGCCGTCGCGCGCCATGATCTCGAAGCGGAGGCTCATATTGGACCGCGGCCGTCTCGGCCGCATGCGGGCGGGACGCCCGCGTTCCGATCGATCAGGCAGGCATCGCCATAGGAGAAAAACCGATACTCCGCGGCGATTGCGTGCGCATAGGCCGCCTTCATGCGATCGAGCCCAGCCAGCGCCCCGACCAGCATGAACAGGGTCGAGCGCGGCAGGTGGAAATTGGTCAGCAGCAGGTCGACCGCCTTGAACCGGTAGCCGGGCAGGATGAACAGCCGCGTTTCACCGGCAAACGGCTGAAGCTCGCCGGTTTCCGCCGCCGCGCTTTCGAGCAGGCGCAAGCTGGTGGTGCCGACCCCCACGATCCGTGCTCCGCGCGCCTTGGCG
This sequence comes from Alphaproteobacteria bacterium, assembly GCA_038228485.1. Lineage (GTDB taxonomy): Bacteria > Pseudomonadota > Alphaproteobacteria > ATCC43930 > CGMCC-115725 > DATARH01. The sequence continues at coordinate 10,473 of JBBRPG010000030.1, read as the reverse complement.
GCGCGGATACGCTCCGCGGTGTCGGTGTCGATGACGCCCCATTCGCCGTGCATGCGATGGTCGCGCGGGTCGTCGGTCTTGACCGGCAGAAATGTGCCCGGCCCGACATGCAGGGTCAGCCGCGCGAGGTCGATGCCGCGCTGATGCAGCGCATCGACAAGGGTAGGGGTGAAGTGCAGCCCCGCGGTCGGCGCCGCGACCGCGCCGGGCTTGCGGGCGAACATCGTCTGGTAACTCTCGCGGTCGACCGCCATGCCGCCCCGCGGCCGCTTGATGTAGGGCGGCAGCGGCATCGCGCCATACCGCGCGAGGGCCGCGCTGAACGCTTCACCCTCGATGTCGAAGCGCAGCTGCACGGGGCCATCCGGCTCCTTGGCGATGATTGCCGCCGCGAAACCCTCGGCAAACTCGATGCCGTCGCCGGGATGCAGCCGGCGTGCGCCTTTGGCGTAGGCCTGCCAGCACCCGCCGCCGAGATTGTGCGCTAGGGTAATCTCAACCGTCGCCGCGCCGCGCCTGCCGACCAGCCGCGCCGGGATCACCTTGGTGTCGTTGCAGACCAGCAGATCGCCCGGCCGCAGCAGGTCGGGCAAGTCGGCGATCCGCCGGTCTGCGAACCCGCCCGCCGCCGGCACGACCAGCAAGCGCGCGGCATCGCGTGGCTCGGCCGGGCGGTCGGCGATCAGCTCGCGCGGCAGCTCGAAGTCGAAATCGGCAAGGCGCATTACACGTGCTTATAACCGCCGCGCATCGCGAATTGCCAATTCCGGCGGAAACGGCGATGAATCGCGCATCGAATTGCGGGAGATTTGCCGATGGCTGCAGCACCGGCCGCGCGGATGGGGGGAACGGGCGCCGCGCCCGGTCCGATGACCGCGGGGCGCTACATCGCCAGCCTCAAGGACGGCCGCGAGATCTGGATCGACGGCAAGCGGGTCGACGACGTCACCACCCATCCCGCGTTCAAGGACATGGTCGGCGAGCTGGCACGCATCTACGATTTGCAGAACAGCCCGCAATACCGCGGCGACATGACCTGCATCGACCCCGCCAGCGGCAACCGCATCTCGGTGTCGTGGCTGTTCCCGCGCTCGGCCGAGGATCTGCAGAAAAAGCGTCGCAACAGCGAATTGTGGAACGAGCTGAGCTGGGGCCAGCTCGGCCGCAGCCCCGACATCCTCGCGCCCTACATCCTGTCGGCCTTGCACCTCAAAGAGCAGTTCAGCGCGGTCAAGCACCCCAAATGCGATTTCGGCGAGAACCTGCAGAAATATTACGAATATTGCCGCGACAACGATTTGTTCCTGACCCATGCGCTGGGCGACCCGCAGGTCGACCGCAGCGCCCAGACCCAGAACGAGCAGCGCCCGACCGGCGAAGATACCGAGGTGGTGCTGCATGTGGTCGAGGAAACCGGGGAGGGGGTGATCGTCACCGGCGGCAAGCAGCTGTCGACCGCGGCGCCGCACAGCAACGAGGTCTACGTGTCGCTGTCGGCGACCTTCGCCCGGCGCAACGATCCCAAATGCGTGCTCGCCTTTGCCATTCCGACCGATACGCCGGGGCTCAAAATTCTCGCCCGCGAGCCGGTGTCGCGCTGGTTCGGCTCGTGGGGTCATCCATTGCAGATGCTCGACGAGCAGGATGCGATGCTATTCTTCGAGCGAGTGCTGATCCCGTGGAATCGCCTGTTCATGCTCTACGATTCGTCGCCGCTGGTCAGCATGCTAGGGGCCGACGGCAAGGGCGAGAGCTTCAACTTCCTCGGTTGGTCGAATTTGTGCCGGGTCGAGGTGCGGATGCGCCTCATCACCGCGGTGGCGACAATGGTGGCCGAGGCGATCGGCGTCATCGAGTTCCGCGAGGTCGCCTCGAAGCTCGGCGAGATGGCCACCTACTGCAACATCTGGCGCTATGCGATGGATGGCATCGAGCACCGCGCCGGGCCGACCCCCGGCGGGCAATGGACGCTGGGGCCGGGGCGGGCGATGCACATCTGGTTCGCCCAGGTCTCTGGACGCATGGTCGAACTGCTGCGTGAAATCTGCGCCTCGGGGATCATCATGCAGCCGAGCGAGAACGACCTCGTCAGCCCGGACATCCGCCCCTACCTCGACAGATACATGCGCGGCAAGGGGGTCGATGTCGACTACAAGTCGCGGCTGTTCCGCCTGGCGCACGACCTCGCCGCGTCGTCGTACGGGCTGCGCCAGGACATCTACGAGTACTGGCACGGCGGCGATCCCGCGCGGAACCGCATCAACCTGCTGCGCAGCTTCGACCAGAGCGCGATGCAGGGCCGCATCAAGGAGATGCTGTCCCAACCCCTGCCGCATGGCGAAGATTTGTAGGGTGGGTTGAGCATCGCGAAACCCACCATCTAGGCACGGTGCGGCGTCGATGGGTTTCGCTGCACTCAACCCATCCTACATGTCCGGCAATTGACCAAGGAGCTGCTCATGACCATCGAAGTCCTCGGCATCCCACCACCACGGCGGGTGACGATGTAGGGTGGGTTAGCGCAGCGCAACCCACCCTGTCGCCGCGCTATCGATGGGTTTCGCTGCGCTCCACCCAGCCTACTTTTCCAGCAGCTTCGCGCCCGGCGGGGTCGGCACCTCGAACACGTTGAGCGTCACCGAGACGAACGAGTAATAGCCGATCAGCCCGGCCAGATCGACGACCCCCTTGTCGCCCCAACGCGCCACGACGCGGTCGTAGGTCGCCTGATCGACCCGGTGGTTCTGGTAGTACGAATGCGCGAAATCGTAGACGAGCTGGTCGTCGGGGTCGGTGAATTTCGGCGGCTGGCGCTCGGCGATTGCGTCGATCTGCTCCTGGCTGATCCCGGCCTGCAGCCCCAGCCGCACATGCGCCGCCCATTCGAACTGCGCCGTCCAATAGCGCGCGGTCACCAGGATCGCGATCTCGGTCTGCTTCGGGGTGAACGGCGTGCCGAAGCGGACATGGGCGCCGAGCTGGTGCGCGTGGTCGGCGAGGCCGGGGCTTTTCAGCCAGACATGCACCGGCGGCGGCACCGAGCCGCGCGGCCCTGCGGCGCAGGCGTCCCATACCCGCCGCTGTTCGGCATTCAGCTTGGCGGGGTCTTGCTGTTCGTAGCGCGGCATGGCGTCCTCTCCAGGGTTTGCGTGGTCTCGACCGGGATCATACTGTGATGCAGCGCTCGGCAAACCCCGGCGGTGTCAGCCATGTCGTTTGAAAATGATCTACACGATTGGCATATCGACGGAGTCATGCTGGCTCCGTCTGAAATCACGCTGTTCCTCCATCTGTACGAAGCTCGCAAGAGAATTAGGCTCGGCGGTGCAACTCGCTGTTTGCTAAACGACTTCTTGGTTCAGAACATCATCTACGAGGCGAAGATCGTTTCGGCAGACGAGCAGCCCGAGTTGCATGGGGCAGAAGTCGCACGGCTGGAAGCGAGCTATCCGGCGAGCCTTAGCGGGACAGCGCCGAACATATTGACGATCAGCGCGTCGGTCGGACTTGAGGGAGCAATCGAGTTCCGTGATCTCGAAGTGATCGATCTTTGAGCGATTGGAAAGGGCGGGAAATGCAACGTCGGAAACTAGGTTCGCTCGAGGTGTCGGCGCTGGGACTCGGCTGCGCGACGATGACCCCGTTTTACGGCGAACCCGATCGCAATGAGGCGCTTCGCACGATCCGCCGGGCGCGCGAACTCGGCGTCGATTTTCTCGACAGCTCCGACGCTTACGGCAACGGCCGCAACGAGGAACTCATTGCCGAGGCGGTGGCCGGTCATCGCGGCGACTACGTGATCGCCAGCAAGTTCGGCAATGTGGGCCTGCAGGGCGGACCACGTTTCGCTGATGGCCGGCCCGAATACCTCAAGGAATGCTGTGACAAGAGCCTCAAGCGGCTGCAAACCGATGTCATCGACCTCTACTACATCCACCGGGTCGATGCCGATGTGCCGATCGAGGACACGGTCGGCGCGATGGCCGAGCTGGTGCAGGCCGGCAAGGTGCGTGCGCTCGGCATCTGCGAGGCCGGCGCCGAAACGATCCGGCGCGCGCATGCGGTGCATCCGATGGCGGCGGTGCAGATCGAGTATTCGCTGTGGAGCCGCGATGTCGAGGCCGACATCCTGCCCCTCTGCCGCAAGCTCGGCATCGGTTTTGTCGCCTATAGCCCGCTCGGCCGCGGCTTCCTCACCGGCACGGTGACGACGCTCGACACGCTGCGCGAGGGCGACGCGCGCCGCCGAATGCCGCGCTTCCAGGGCGACAACCTGCAGCGCAACCTGACCCTGGTCGAGGAGCTGAAGGCGCACGCGGCGTCGCAAAACTGCACCCCGGCGCAGCTTTGCCTGGCGTGGCTGCTGTCGCGTGGCGATTTCATCGTGCCGATCGCCGGCACCAGCCACACCCATTATCTCGAGCAGAACGCCGCGGCGGCCGGGATCGAGCTCTCGGCCGATACCGAAGACGCACTCGAACATGTCTTCGCGCCCGGCGCGGCTACCGGCTTGCGCTATCCGGAAGGGCATCTGGTGCGGCTGGGGATTTAAACCTTTCTGTCATTCCGGGCGGGCGTCAGCCCGCGAACCCGGAACCCATGAACACCAACGCTTGAAAGATGATGCACGCCGGTGCAAACCCGGCATGAGCCGGTGTTCATAGGTTCCGGGTTCGCGACCACGTCGCGCCCCGGAATGATAGTTGGAGGAATACGCACATGGAATTCGGCATGTTCCAGGAGTTTCCGTCGGTGCCGGGGCGCAGCGAGACGGAAATGTTCGACGAGGCGATGGAACAGATCGATGGCGCCGAGCGCTGGGGCCTCGACGTGATGTGGCTGGCCGAGATCCATTTTGCGCCGGAGCGCACCTACCTGTCGTCGCCGCTCGCCATCGCTGCCGCGATCGCCGGGCGCACCGAGCGGATGAAGATCGGCATCGCCGTGCAGGTGCTGCCGCTGTGCCACCCGCTGCGCCTGGCCGAGGAGGCGGCGACGGTCGACCAGATCAGCCGCGGCCGGCTGATCTTCGGGGTCGGGCGCAGCGGCGTCGTCAGCACCTACGACGCCTACCAGGTGCCTTACGACGAAAGCCGCGAGCGTTTCGCCGAAATCCTCGACATCGTCAAGGAGGCGTGGTCGCACCCGCGTTTTTCGTACGAGGGCAAGTACCACAGCTTTAAGGACGTCGCCTGCTCGCCGCACCCCTACAACAACAAGCTGCCGCCGATCCGCGTCGCCGCCAGCACGCCGGACACGTTCCCCGCCATCGGCGGCCTCGGCTACCCCGTCTTCGCCAGCACCCGGCATGCCACCTGGACCGAGGTCGGGCCGCAGGTTGCGAGCTATCAGGAAGGATGGAAGCAGGCCGGACGCCAGGGCAGGGGCCAGGTCTTTGTCGCGGGGCCGATCTACATCGCCGAGACCGACGAGCAGGCGCGCGAGGAAGCGCGGGCCAGCGTCGAGCATTTCTACCGGCTTCAATACGAGCTGATCTCCGAATCCGCGCGTCGCTCGGGCCGGCAGAACTTCATCGACCGCGCCGAGCACCTGCGCAACCTGACCTACGCCGACGTGATCCGCGACAACGTCATCGTCGGGTCGCCGGACACGGTCGCCGCCCGGCTCAAGCAGTTGCAGGAGAAAACCGGCTTCGACGGCATCCTAGCCGAATTGAACTGCGGCGGCCTCATCCCCCATGACCGGGTGATGAACGCGCTGCGGCTGATGTGCGAGGAGGTCAAGCCGCGGTTTCAGTAGGGCGTTTTTCGCGAGCCGCGATCTCGATTTTGGCGTATCGTTGGCCGCGTACGAGGTCGCCTGAACGGGCAACGCCGCGTTGTTCCCTGGAGCCGCTCGGCGTTCAATAACAAAGTCGCCCGTCTGCGAATACCGTCGACAGGAGGCTTGCGATGGCGACGAGGGCTCCGTTTCTGAAATCCCGGTACAGCGGGTACCATCACCGGCAGGTTCCGCGCGAGGATGCCGAGCTCACCCACGTCGGGCCGGAGACGCCGTGCGGCGAGTACATGCGCCGCTTTTGGCAACCGGTCTGCTACTCGGACGATCTCAAGGATCTGCCGCTGAAGCTGCGCATCCTTGGCGAGGATCTGGTCGTGTTTCGCGATGGCAGCGGCGAGGCCGGGCTGCTCGAGCTGCATTGCCCTCACCGCGGCACCTCGCTCGAATTCGGGCTGGTCGGCGAGAAGGGCATCCGCTGCTGCTATCACGGCTGGCTGTTCGGCTGCGACGGCGCGTCCTCGAAACCCCTGGCGAACCGGCGACGAGCACACTGAAGGACCGGCTGTTCCACGGCGCCTACCCGGTGCACGAAGCGCACGGCCTGGTCTTCGCCTATATGGGACCGCCCGAAGAGAAGCCGGCCTTCCCGATCTACGACAGCTTCGTGCGGCCGGGCTATCGGGTGATCCCCGGCCAGAAATACATCTATCCCTGCAACTATCTGCAGATCCTCGAAAACACGATGGACGCGATCCACACGTCCTTCCTGCACACGATCGTCAGCGGTGCGGTGTTTACCGACGAATTCGGCGTGTTGCCGGAACTGGAGTTCATGGAGACGCCGGTCGGGATCGCGACCCGCCGGATCGGCGATAACGTCTGGTCGCGCTCGGTCGAGAACGTGCTGCCCAACCTTCAGCAAGTCGCGCCGGTTTGGGAAACCGGGCAGCAGGAGATTTCCTTCAGCGGTCCGATGATGAGCCGCTGGGTCGTGCCGATCGACGATACCAATTCGATGTATATCGAGCTGCGCCATGTCAGCGAGACCGAGGGCATCGACACGCCGGATTGGTGGGCGGACCGCAGCATCATGCTGGCCGGCCAGATGCCGCCCGATACCTATGAGGAAGCCCAACGCCGGCCGCAGGATTTCGAGGCGCAGGTGTCGCAGCGGTCGATCGCGGTGCATGGGATGGAGCATCTCGGTACGACCGACCGCGGCATCACCCTGCTGCGCCGACAGATCCGCAGCGGCATCCAAACGGTCAAGGCCGGCGCCGATCCTGTTGGCCTGTTCCGCGACGGCGGTACGATGATACCGACCTACTGCAACAATACGGTCGTTCGCATTCCGGCGGCGAAAACGCCGGAGGCCGACAAGAAGCTGATGCGCGAGATCGGCCGGCGTCTGGCGCGCGGCTACATCGAGGCGCCCCCGTTGCTCGCCGCCGCCGAATAGCAGCCTCCCAGCCACCCGGCCTTGCAGTCCGCGGGCGCGGCGGTTCATCATCGCGCCCAAAGACCGGAGGGCGAGGATGAAATTCGGATTGTTCGGCGGCGCGCGTACCGATCCCGGTGAGCAAGCCAGCGACAGCCGCATCTACACCGACTACATCGATTATATCTGCGAGGCCGAGCAGCTCGGCTTTCACAGCATCTTCCTGGTCGAGCATCATTTCACCGGGTTCGGCCAGGTTTCGGCGACGATCAATTTCCTGACCTACCTGGCGGCGAAGACCTCGACGATGCGGCTCGGCACCGCGGTGTTGGTGCTGCCGTGGCACAACCCGGCGCTGCTCGCCGAGCAGGCGGCGACGCTCGATCTCCTGTCCAACGGCCGCTTCGATTTCGGCATCGGCAAGGGCTACCGCTGGGGCGAGTTCCACGGCTTCTGCATCCCGATGGAGGAGGCCGAGGAGCGCTACCAGGAGACCGTCGCCTTTCTGCGCAAGGCATGGACCAGCGAGGGCCGCTTCTCGCATCACGGCAAGTATTGGCACTATGAGGATGTCGTGGTCGAGCCGGCGCCGGTGCAAAAGCCGCATCCGCCGTTCTGGGTCGGCGCGGCGAGTCCGCCTTCGATCCGCTTCGCCGCCGAGCAGGGTTACAACCTGTTGCTGGGGCAGGTCGGCGGGCCGGAAACCGTGGCCGAGGGCGTCTCGATCTACCGCCGCGCGGTCGAGGAGCAGGGGCGGGTCTACGATTCCTCGATGGTCGGGCTCACCCGCGCGCTGCACATCGCGATGAACGACAGCGAGCGCGAGGCGGCGCGCGAAGTCCGCGCCAAGTTCTTGCGCAACGTCCAGGAATTGTCGCTGTCGCCGAGCGGTGAGTCGCCGACCCTGGGCCGCCCGCGCAAGGCGATGTCGCGTGAGGAGATGGACGCGGCGACCGAACGCGACGCGCTGATCGGCCGCCCGGACGAAATCATCCGCCGGATCAAGCGCCTGCAGGAGGGCGGCGTCGAATACGTGATGCTGATCGACGTCGCCGGCTCGCGCGACCACCTCCGCCTATTCGCCCGCGAAGTGATGCCAGCGTTCGCGTGACTGCGCGGTGGGTAGAGCGTAAGCGAAACCCACCGGCACGCACCGCAAGAATGGTGGGTTTCGCTGCGCTCTACCCACCCTACTCTTGGGGGATCATCGCCGCCGCCAGTGCATGGCCGGCCCACACCGCGATAAGGCACGCGACCACCGACAGCACGACATTGCCGCCGGCCTGCAGCCAGTGGCTCTCGCGCGCCAGGTCGAGCGTCTGCAGGCTGAATGCGGAGAAGGTCGTGAACCCGCCGCAAATCCCGACCATGACGAAAGCGCGGGCGTTGAACGTGACGATCATCCGCCCGCCCGGCCCGGTAAACGTGCCGAAAAAGCCGATGATGAGCGACCCCAGGATGTTGATAAAGATCGTCCCCCACGGGAATTGCGGCCCGAGGAGCTCCGTCACCAGGGCGCCGAGCCAGAACCGCGCCACGCTGCCCAGCGCGCCCCCGACCGCGACCCAAAGGTAGGTGGCGATCATTGCGCTGGATGGTGTACGCGCGTCCTTCGAGACGGCGCTTCGCGCCTCGTCAGGGTGAGGGGCGTTCTTGATGCCATCAAGAAACAATCCTCATGCTGAGGAGCGATGCGTAGCGTCGCGTCTCGAAGCACGCGCAGCATCATTGCAGTCTAGATATCCGCATAGACATGCGTTTCGGCTTGGCCGCCGGGGTGGGTGACCGCGCCCTTCTCCGCATCGCCGACGGTTTGCGCGTATTTCCACAGGCTACCCGACTGATAGTCGTGCCGGCGCGGCGCCCAAGCCTGACGGCGCGACGCCAGCTCCGCGTCGCTGAGCGCGACGTCGATCGTGCCGGCGACGGCGTCGATGGTGATCGAGTCGCCGTCCTTGAGCAGACCGATCGGACCGCCGACCGCCGCTTCCGGCCCGACATGGCCGATGCAGAACCCGTGCGAGGCGCCGGAAAACCGGCCGTCGGTGATCAACGCCACCTTCTCGCCCATCCCCTGGCCGACCAGCGCGCCGGTCGTCGACAGCATCTCGCGCATGCCTGGCCCACCCTTTGGCCCCTCATAGCGGATGATGATGACGTCGCCTTCCTTGTAGGTGCGGTTCTGCACCGCGGCGAAGGCGTCCTCCTCGCAATCGAAGCACAGCGCCGGGCCGGTGAATTTCAGCCGCTCCATGCCGGCCACCTTCACGATCGCTCCCTTCGGAGCGAGGTTGCCCTTGAGCACGACCACGCCGCCGGTCGGCGAAAACGGGTTCGAGACCGGCCGGATCACGTTCTGTCCGGTGGGGAACCGCACGTCCTTGAGGTTTTCGGCGATGGTCTTGCCGGTGACGGTAATGCAGTCGCCATGCAGATAACCGCCGTCGAGTAGCGCCTTCATCAACACCGGCACCCCGCCGATATCGTAAAGGTCCTTCATCACATATTCGCCGCCAGGCTTCAGGTTGCCGATATACGGCGTGCGCGCGTAGATCTTGCCGACCTCGTGCAGGTCAAAATCAATGCCGCATTCGTGGGCGATCGCCGGCAGGTGCAGCCCGGAATTGGTCGAGCCGCCGGCCGCTGCGACGACCGCTGCGGCGTTCTCTAGCGACTTGCGGGTGACGATGTCGCGCGGCCGCAGATTGAGGCGGATCAACTCCATGACCTGTTGGCCCGACGCCTCGGCATAGGCGTCGCGCGAGTCGTAGGGCGCTGGTGCGCCGGCCGACCCCGGCAGCGCCAACCCGATAGCTTCGGACACCGCCGCCATCGTGTTCGCGGTGAACATGCCGCCGCATGACCCCGACGATGGGCAGGCGACGCATTCGAGCTCGTGCAGCTCCTCGTCGCTCGCCAGGTTCACGCTGTGCTTGCCGACCCACTCGTAGACGTCGCCGATAGTGACGTCGCGGCCCTGAAAGCGCCCCGGCATGATCGAGCCGCCATACATGAACACCGACGGCACGTTGAGCCGCACCATCGCCATCATCATGCCCGGCAACGACTTGTCGCAGCCGGCGAGGCCCACGAGGGCGTCGTAGCAATGTCCGCGCATCGTCAGCTCGACCGAGTCAGCGATGATCTCGCGGCTGATCAAGGACGCTTTCATCCCCGCATGGCCCATCGCGATGCCGTCGGTGACGGTGATCGTGGTGAACTCGCGCGGCGTGCCGTGCGCCGCCGCGACGCCCTTCTTGGCCGCCTGGGCTTGCCGCGCCAACGCGATGTTG
>JBBRPG010000029.1:0-28131 GCA_038228485.1 Alphaproteobacteria bacterium | reverse complement strand
GGTCGCACATCTTGGCGACGATGCCGAGATTGTGGGTGATGAAGATCAACGCCAAGCCGTGCTCGCGCTGCAGCTCGCGTAGCAGGTCGAGGTATTGCGCCTGGATGGTGAGATCGAGGCTGGTGGTCGGCTCGTCGGCGATCAGCAGGCGCGGTTCGCACGAGATGCCGATCGCGCCGACGATGCGCTGGCGCATGCCGCCCGACATCTCGTGCGGGTATTGCGTCACCCGCGTCTCGGGCGACGGAATCTTGACCGAGCGCAGCAGTTCCTTCGCGCGCTCCCAGGCGGTGGCGCGCTTTTCGCCCTCATGCACCCGGATCGGCTCGGCAACCTGATCGCCGATCGTGAACAGCGGGTTCAGCGAGGCCATCGGGTCCTGCAGCACCATCGCGATGCGCTTGCCGCGGACGTGGCGCATCTCGGCGTCGGACTTTTCGAGCAGGTCCTCGCCCTCGAACATGATGCGGCCGCTGACGTTGCGCGCCGCCGTCGGCAGGATGCGCAGGATGCTCAGCGCCAAGGTGCTCTTGCCCGAACCGCTTTCGCCGACGATGCCGAGCGTCTCGCCGGCCCTGACCCGCAAGGTCACATCGTCGACGGCGCGAACCACGCGGGTGCCGCGGGACGACACGTAATGCGTCGAGAGGTTCTGCAGCTCGAGCAGCGGGGCGCCCTGCCCGTTCGTCGCGGTTGATCCGAACGGCATGTCAGAGCTGCCGCAGCTGCGGGTCCAGCTTGACGCGAAGCCAGTCGCCCAAAATGTTGGCCGAGAGCACCATCAGCATGATGCAGAGACCGGGGAACACGGTCAGCCACCAATAGCCGACCATCAGCCCCTGCTTGCCGTCGGACAGCATCAGCCCCCAGGCCGGCTGCGGCGGCGGCACCCCGACGCCGAGGAAGGACAAGGTCGCCTCGGCGATGATCACGACCCCCAGCATCAAGGTGCCGAGCACGATCGCCGAGTTGATGACATTGGGCAGGATGTGGCGGGTCATGATCGTCCATTTCGAGCAGCCCGCGACGATCGCCAGGCGGACGAACTCCCGCTCCCGCAGCGACAGCACCTCGCCGCGGATGACCCGCGCATAGCGGGTCCAATAGGTGATCCCGAGGATGATCACGATGTTCCACATGCTGGGGCCGACGATCGCGGCGAGGAAAATCGCGAAAGTCAGCGCCGGCAACGCCAGCCAGGTGTCGGTGAGCCGCATGATAACCTGGTCGACCCAGCCGCCGAGATAGCCGGAGATGATGCCGAGGGCGGTGCCGACAACCCCGGCGAAGACCACCGCGGTAAAGCCGACCACCATCGAAATCCGCGCGCCGAAGATCAGCCGGGACAGCACGTCGCGGCCGAGCTGGTCGGTGCCGAGCAGGTACGTCGTGCTGCCTTTGGCCGCCCAGAACGGCGGCTTGAACCGCGCGGTCAGGCTGCCGAGCTCGGGGTTGTGCGGCGCCAGGAAATTGGCGAACAGCGCGACCAGCGCAATGGTGAGCAGGATCAGCGCCGGGATGACGGGAAAATCGGCGCGGAACCAGTGGCGCTGCGACGTGCCGGCCGGTACGGCAAGCGGCAGGTCGATGGTTTGTGCGGGGACGCTCATGTCCGTCACTTCTCCAATCGGATGCGGGGGTCGATCACCGCGTAGAGAATGTCCACCATGAAATTGACCATCACGATCATCCCGCCGCCGAGCAGCACCACCCCCTGCACCACCGGGAAGTCGCGGAAGCTGATGCCCTCGTAGAGCAGCCGCCCGATCCCCGGCCAGGCGAAGACGGTCTCCACCACCACCGCGACGTTGACCATGATGACGAGATTGACCCCGGCCAGGGTCAGCACCGGGATCAGCGCGTTCTTGAACGCGTGCTTTCCGATGACCAGCGCCTCGGGCAGCCCCTTGATGCGGGCGAGCTTGATGTACTCCGAGCCCAGCACCTCGAGCATCGACGAGCGGGTGAGACGCATATGCGCGGCGGCAAAATACCAGCCGAGGGCAAAGGCCGGCATGATCAGGTGCCGCGGCGTCCCCGAGCCCGACGAGGGCAGCCAGCCGAGATAGACCGAGAAGAACAGGATCATCACCAGCCCGACCCAGAAGGACGGCAGCGACAGCCCCAAGAGCGCAAAGGTCTTGCCGACGCTGTCCCAGAAGCGGCCGACCCGCACCGCCGCGAGGATGCCGCTGGGGATGCCGATCAACAGCGAGAACCCCATCGCCACGACCGCGAGGATCAAGGAATTCGGCAGCCGCGACAGGTAAAGCTGCATCACCGGCGTCTGGTAGTAGAACGACTTGCCGAGGTCGCCCTGCAGCAGCTGCCCCATGAAGATCACGTATTGCACCACCAACGGCCGGTCGAGACCGAACTGGTGATGGATTGCGGCGATGTCGTCGGCGCTGGCGCCCGGCTCGACCAGCAGCGCGGCCGGGTCGCCGGTCACCCGCACGAAGAAGAAGATCGTCACCGACAGCAGGACCAGCGAGAGCATCGCGTAGCCGAACCGCCGGATGATGAATTGCTTCATGGGGGTCGCCGTCCGCCGCGGTTGCTAGGTCTTGATCGTGAGGTCTTCGAACGGCGCAGTATAGGCGAAACCGGGGATCAGGCCGAACGCCGACTCGCCGACCCGCGGACCCACCCCGCTGAGGAAGGCCAGCTGCCAGATCGGCACGTACATCGCCTTTTCGTCAACCAGCTGCTGCATCTTGTCGAGGATCTCGCCGCGCTTCTTTTTGTCGAGCTCTTCGGCCTGTTTCGGGAACAGTTCGTCGATGTCGGGATAGTTGCCGTAGCAGAACGCGCCGTCCTTGACGACAAACGATGCCATCCGGGTCGCGGCGTTGCCGAACGCGGCGCTGGCGGCCTGGATGATGCCCTTGGGGTATTTCTTGCTGCCGTAGCCGGCGAAAAAGCCGGCCCTTTCGATGGGCTGCAGCTTGATCTTGATGCCGATCGCCTGGAGGTTGTCGACCGAGACCTCGGCCATGTTCGCGTAGGAGCTGTCGCAGGTCATGATCCCGGCGTCGAAGCCGTTCGGGTAGCCAGCCTCGGCCATCAGCTTTTTGGCTTTCTCGGGGTCGTAGACCGCGTCCGGCGGCTGCCAGTAATATTCGAAGGTGTACGGCACCACGGCATTGTTGGTGATCTTGCATTTGCCGCGGAACAGCGCCTCGCTCATGCCCTGGCGGTCGATCGCGAGATTGATCGCCTGGCGCACCTTGAGATTGCTGAACGGCGATTTCGGATCCCATTGCTCGGGGAAATAGAGCCAGTTCGGGCCTTGCAGCACTACCGGCTTGAGGGTGAGCCCCTTGGTCTGCTCGATCTCCTGGGCGAGCTCGCCGCGGACGGAGTAGGCGATGTCGACTTCCCCGCGCTTCAGCGCCGCGAGCCGCGTCGCCTCGTCGGGGATCACCTTCATCACCAGGGTTTTGACGCTCGGCACCTTGCGCCAATAGCCCTCGAAGGCTTCGAGCACGAGCTCGACGCCGGGGTTGAACGAGACGAATTTGTAGGGGCCGGCGCCGATCGGCGCCTTTTTGAAGCCCTCGTCGCCGACCTTCTCGACGTATTTCTTGGGCACGACCCAGCCGGAGCCGCTGGCGCTCGAATAGAAGGTCAGGAAATCGGGCCACGGCTCCTTGAGTTTGAAGACCACGCGCTGCGGGTCGGGCGTCTCGATGCCCGCCACCTTGCTTTTCATCAGCTCGTGCGCGGCGCCCTTGTAGCGCTCGAACGAGAATTTGACGTCCTCAGAGGTTATCGGGTCGCCGTTGTGAAATTTGACGCCCTTGCGGATGACGAACTCGTAGCTCTTGGAATCGGTTGATTCGGTCCACGATTCCGCCAGGCACGGCTCCTGCAGCTTGCCCGGCATCGGCTTCACCATCGCGTCGTGCAGCGCGTAGAGCACCATGAACGGGGTGATGATGCCTTGCGTCTCTGCCGGGTCGAACCAGGTCGGCGCGACCGATACATGCATCGCGTAGGTGAGCTGCCCGGCGGGCCCGGCGGCAAATGCCGCTCGCGACCCGCCGGCGCCCGCCACCGCGCCGATGGCCGCCATCGCCAAGACATCGCGTCGCGTCGGCCGCCTGCCGGACGCGCCATGAGCCGCCTTGCCGCGCCGACCACCCAACGGACCCATCGCCTCCCCTCCCTGATCTGGCTCCTTGATCCCGGAGCCTTGCGTGGAGTGTAGATCAGCCCTGCGTCTATGTCTTGGCGATTCTTACCTGTGACTTACAACTTGCTGACGCGGATCGCCGCAGGCGACGGCCATCAGGCGCCCTTGATGGTGATGTCCTCGTAGGGCGCGGTGTAGGGAAAGCGGGCAATCCGGCCGAAACCCGACTCGCCGACCCGCGGCCCGACGCCGTTGATGAAGGCGAGTTGCCAGATCGGCGCGTAGATCGTCCGCTCGTAGACGATCTGCTGCATCTTGTGCAGCAGGGCCTCGCGCTTGGCGCGGTTCAGCTCGACCGCCTGCTGCGCGTAAAGCTCGTCGAGATCGGGGTAGCTGCCGTAGGAGAACACCCCGCCCTTGACGATTTGCATCTCCAGCCGCGTGGCGGCGTTGCCGAAGGCGCCGGGACCGGCCTGGATCACGTTCTTGAAGGTCTTCTCGGCGTAGCCCTTGATAAAGGCCGCCCGCTCGATCGGGCGCAGCTTTAGCTTGATGCCGACTGCCAGGAAGTTGTCGACCACCGCCTCGCCGATATTGGCGTAAGACGAGTCGCAATAGTAGTCGCCGGCGTCGAAACCCTTGGGGTGACCCGCCTCGGCCAGCAGCTTCTTGGCCGCCTCGGGATCGTAGACCGGGAGCGGCGGCTGCCAGAAGAATTCGTAGCTGTCGGGCACGAAGGGATTGCCGCTGACCAGCGAGTAGCCGAGGGTCAGGGCATCGTTGATGCCCTTGCAGTCGATCGCCAGGCTGGCCGCCTTGCGCACCCGCGCATCGTGCCACGGCGATTTCTCGTCCCACTGGTCGGGAAAGGCGACGCAGAACGTCCCCTGCACGACAGCCGGCTTGAGGGTGAGGCCCTTGGTGTTGCGCAATTCCTCGGCGAGCTCACCGCGGATCGAATAGGCGATGTCGACCTCGCCGCGCTTGAGCGCGGCCAGCCGCGTGGTCTCCTCGGGGATGACCTTGAAGATCAGTTTTTTGACGCTCGGGGCCTTGCGCCAATAGTGGTCGAACGCCTCAAACACCAGCTCGACGCCGGGGTTGAACGAGACGAATTTGTAGGGGCCCGCGCCGACCGGCGCTTTCTTGAACCCGTCGTCGCCGACCTTCTCGACGTATTTCTTGGGCACCACCCAGCCGGCGCCGGTCATCGTGGCGTAATAGGTGAGAAAATCGGGCCACGGGTTCTTGAGGGTGAACCGCAAATGCTGGGGGTCGACGATATCGACTGCCGCCACCCGCGATTTCATCAGGTCGTGCGCAGTGCCGCGATAGCGGTCGTAGGAGAATTTGACGTCCTCCGCGGTCACCGGGTCGCCGTTGTGGAACGTCGCCTCCTTGCGCAGCACGATGTCGTAGGCAAGGCCGTCCTCCGCCGCCTTGACCGACTCGGCAAGGCTCGGCGCCAGCGCCTGGTCGGGCATCGGCTTCACCACCGCGTCGTGCAGCGCATAAAGCACCAGGAACGGGGTAATGATGCCCGACGCATCCGCCGGATCGAACCACACGGGCGCCAGCGAGACGTGGACGCCCCATATCAGCTCGCCGGCAGACCCCGCCGCCTGGACGAGCTTCGGCGTGCCCGCAGCGGCGCTGGCCGCGGCGAGAGCCAGCAGATCGCGGCGGGTCATCCCGGCGCGGCCGAGAGTCAATGATTTCATGTGCTACGCTCCCCTCCAGCTTGCTTTTCTAAGATGCAGCTTTGAGGCAACTTTAATGGGGAGCGTGCCGGCTGTCTCCGATTGCTGGCGGACGATCTGCTCGGCGAACGCCACGCGCCAATCGGGGAACGCGGTCGGGGAAAGACGCTTTGCTTTTCCGCGCTACGGCTAATCGCTATCGAGGCCCAAATCCAATATCGGGGCGCTGTGGGTGATCCAGCCGGAGGAGATCAGATCGACCCCGGCGGCGGCGATCGCCGGAGCGGTTTCGCGGGTGATCCGGCCAGAGGCTTCGGTGATCGCGCGGCCGGCGACCATTTCGACCGCGCGGCGCAGGGTGGCCGGTTCCATGTTGTCGAGCAGCACCGCGTCGATGCCCTCGTCGAGCGCCCCGGCGAGCTGGTCGAGGGTGTCGACCTCGAGCTCGATCTTGACCAGGTGCCCGGCCGCCGCCTTGGCGCGCCGCAGCGCCGCGCGGACGCCGCCGGCCATCGCGACGTGGTTGTCCTTGATCAGCATCGCGTCGTCGAGACCGAAGCGATGGTTGGCGCCGCCGCCGAGCCGCACCGCCTCCTTTTCGAGGATGCGCAGTCCGGGGGTGGTCTTGCGGGTGCAGACGATCTTGGCTTTGTGGCCGGCGATGGCGTCGGCCAGCGCGCGGGTCGCGGTGGCGACGCCGGAAAGGCGGCACAACAGGTTGAGCGCGGTGCGCTCGGCCGCCAGCACCGGCCGCGCCCGGCCGCGAATGCGCGCGACCTGCTGGCCGCGCTCGACGCGGGCGCCGTCGTCGCAGAGGCGGGTCAATTCGAGGTCCGGGTCGAGCAGCTCGAACGCCATCAAGGCGACGTCGAGCCCGGCCAGGGTGCCGTTCTGGCGCGCGCCGATGGTGGCGTCGATCTCGCGGTCCGCGGGCACGACCGCGTCGGTGGTGATGTCGCCTGCGCGGCCCAGATCCTCAAGCAACGCGGCGCGGACGATCGGCTCGGCGAGAATGCGCAAGGTCATCGGCGGTCAGCCCAGTTCGAGCATGCGCTCGACCGCGCGGCGCGCGGGCGCGGCGATCTCGGCCGGCACCGTCACCTCGTGGGTCATGGTCTCGAGCGCGTGACGAATGTTGCCGAGGGTGATCCGCTTCATGTGCGGGCACAAATTGCACGGCCGCACGAAGTCGAGGTCGGGGTACTGCACCGCGACGTTGTCGCTCATCGAGCATTCGGTCAGCAGCACCACCCGCGCCGGCCGCTTCTGCCCGACATAATCGGCCATCGCCGCGGTCGAGCCGGTGAAGTCGCACTCGGCGACCACCTCGGGCGGGCATTCGGGGTGCGCCAGCACGATGACGCCAGGGTAGCTGGCGCGCATTTCCTGCACATCCGCGGGAGTGAAGCGCTCGTGCACCTCGCAATGGCCCTTCCAGGCGATGATCTTGACCTTGGTCTGGGCGGCGATGTTGCGGGCGAGGTATTCGTCCGGGATCATGATGACCTCGGGCACCCCGAGCGCCTCGACGATCTTCTTGGCGTTGCCAGAGGTGCAGCAGACATCGGACTCGGCCTTTACCGCCGCCGAGGTATTGACGTAGGTGACGATCGGCACGCCGGGGTGATGTTTGCGCAATAGCCGCACGTCGGCGGCGGTGATCGACTCGGCCAGCGAGCACCCGGCCCTGAGGTCGGGGATCAGCACGGTCTTTTGCGGGTTGAGGAGCTTTGCCGTCTCGGCCATGAAATGGACGCCGGCGAGCACGATCACGTCGGCCTCGCTGCGCGCCGCCTCGCGCGCCAGCGCCAGGCTGTCGCCGACGATGTCCGCGACGGTGTGGAAGATGTCCGGCGTCTGGTAGTTGTGGGCGAGGACGACCGCATTCTTCGCGCGCTTCAGCTCGAGGATCGCGGCAATGTCCTGCGCCAGCGCCGGCCATTCGAACTCGGGCACATGCTTCTCGACCCGATGGTAGAGGTCGGGCAAGAGCAGGTTCGGGCGGGCGGCGGGAGAGACGGTTTGCAACATGGCGCGTTCCTTATACTCAATTTGAGCATTTCTCGGGTCTGGAAAAGCCGGACGGCGGTGGGAACCGTCCGGCTGGTCGTTATGCTAGATATGAGAATAAGTCGTCAGCGCGCGACGTCAAGACCCCTCGTCACGCAGCTGTCATATGCTGCGGCTGAATGCCGGGAGGGGAGAGGCTTCGGTCCCTCGCAATCGGGCTACCACACCCAAGCCGGAAGCGGTCGAGCGTTCCGACCGTGCAGCGACCGCCTTGGCGGGGTATCGCCGTGGCCGCTCGGTTCCTTTATGCTGGCCCAAAAGCGCATCACAGAGCGAGCAACCGATGGACGATACGAGCGACGTCAACAAGGTCGTGGCTGCCATCTTCGCCGCGGGCATGTGCGCGGCGAAAGAAAACAACCATCAGAACTATCTTTCGGAATACGAGGCGTTTCTCGCTTTGCTGGAGGCCCGCGACGAACGGGCCAGGGAAGCGGCCAAGGCAGCCTCGGTAGACACATTTATTCAAATGGGACGGTAGATTTGGCTGATGACGTAGGGAACCGATGCGATGCGCAATTGGCCCGGCTTGGCTGTGTTGACGATGATCGGCTTGATGATGTCTCCCGCAACCGCGGTTTCGAGCGGCCCCTTTGACGGCTCTTGGAGCGTCATTGTCGCCTGTTCTCAAGCACCGGATGGGGCTAAGGGCTATAATTGGAGCTTTACCGCCGAGGTGCGCGACGGCCGGTTGCTGGGGCAATACAGCAAACCCGGCTTGGTCCCCTCAGCGACGTTAAGCGGTCAAATACAAGCCAATGGCGAGGCGGTGTTGAGGATGGACGGTCTTTCCGGAGATCCGGATCATGCCGCCTATCACGTAAACGCAGGAACGCCGTTTCACTTTACGGCGAATGCTCGCTTCGCGGGCCGTTCCGGATCGGGCAAGCGCAACGAAGTGCGACCTGCGATCTGACGTTCGCCAAAACATGAGCTGAAGGCCCGGCTCGGAGGGCCGCAGATGACCCGTCTCAGAGTTCGCAGCCCGCTCCCGGCGATGGCGGCGCTGGCCCTGTCGGCCATGCCGGCGCTGGCCCTGTCGGCCATGCCGGCGCCGGCGCTGGCCCTGTCGGCCGTGCCGGCGCTGGCGCAAACTGATCCGGCCGCGACGCAGCCGGCCCTCGCCGGCATCCGGGCGCTGCTGCCGCGCGATTTGTCGCCCTGGGGCATGTTCCTCAGCGCCAACCTGGTGGTGAAGGGGGTCGTCATCCTGCTGGTCGTCGCCTCGATCGTCACCTGGACGGTCGGGCTGGCCAAGACGATCGAGCTGGTCGGCGCGCGCGGCGGCCTGCGCCGGGCGATGGGCCGGGTCGCCGAGGCGCAATCGCTCGCCGATACCGACCAGCTCGTCGGCGATAGCCGACCGGCGGTAGACCTTGTGCGCGCTGCCGGCGCCGAAATCACGCTCTCCCCCGACGTGCCGGCCGACGGGATCAAAGAGCGCGTCGCGTCGCGGCTGGAGCGGATCGAAGCCGCCGCCTACCGCCGCATGCTGCGCGGCACCGGCATTCTCGCGACGATCGGCGCGACCTCGCCGTTCATCGGATTGTTCGGCACGGTGTGGGGCATCATGACCAGCTTTATCGGCATTTCGCGAGCGCAGACCACCAACCTCGCCGTCGTCGCCCCCGGCATCGCCGAGGCGCTGCTCGCCACCGCGCTCGGCCTGGTCGCGGCGATCCCGGCGGTGATCATCTACAACGCCTTGGCCCGCTCCATCGCCGGATACCGGCACCTGCTCGGAGATGTTTCGGCCGCGATCCTGCGGCTGGTCAGCCGCGACCTCGACCGCCGCGGGGTGCGCTTCCGCAAGGCCGCGGAATAGCGCCGTGGCCGTCCGTCTCGATCACGGCGAAGACGAGATCGCCGAAGCCCACGAGATCAACGTCACGCCGTTTATCGACGTGATGCTGGTGCTGCTGATCATTTTCATGGTGGCGGCCCCGCTGGCGACGGTCGATGTGCCGGTCGATCTGCCGGCGTCGACCGCAACCCCGCAGCCGCGCCCGCAAAAGCCGATCTTTCTCACCGTCAAAGCCGACCATACGCTGACGCTGGGGGACGCGCCGGTCGCGCAGGGGGGGTTGGGCGCGGCGCTCGACGCGGCGAGCGGCGGCGACAAGGACGACCGCATCTTCCTGCGCGCCGACAAGACGGTCGAATACGGCGAGCTGATGGGCGTGATGAACGCGCTGCGCGCCACCGGCTATCTCAAGGTCGCGCTGGTCGGGCTCGAGGCCCACGAGCAGAAATGACCGTCTGGTCGATGCCGGCGCCGCTGCCGCCGCCGCGCGGCGATGCGCCGCGCTGGGTCCTGTGCGCGGTGGCGATCGTGCTGCTGCACGCCGGCGCGATGATCGCGGCTGTTGGTTGGCAAGCGCCGGTCGAGCTGTCCAAACCGCCGCCGCCAGCGATCATGATCGACCTCGCGCCGGAGCCGGTGGTCCAGCCGGTCTCGCCCCCTTCCCCACCGCCAAAGCCTGAGGCACCGCCGCCGTCGCCTCCCGAGCCGGTGGTGACATTGCCGCCGCCGCGGCCGCCGCCGCCCAAGCCGCGGCCGGCTCAACGCCGCGTCGAGCCGCAGCCGCGGCCGGCGGTGGCGGCGCCTCCCCCCGTCGCCCCGGTTGCACCGCAGGCCCCGCCACCACCTGTCGTCACTCAGCCGTCGCCGAACGTCGTCGCCGATTTTCAGCGCGCGATGTTGTTGCATCTCGAACGGGCAAAGCGTTACCCGCGCGAGGCGCAGCTGCGGCGCGAGCAAGGCACCGTCTACCTGCGCTTCCGGATGGACCGTTCCGGACGGGTGCTGTCGGCGGTGGTCGACCGCAGTTCCGGCTATGCCGATCTCGACGCCGAGGTGCTCGACATGATCAACCGGGCTCAGCCGCTCCCGCCGATACCACCGGAGATCGCGCAGTCGCAGCTCGAGCTGGTCGCGCCGGTCCGGTTCTCTCTGCGCTAAGACCGATTTTGAGCCGCTCGGCCCGGCGGCGCTTTGCCGCCGCAGCGGGCCTCGTCATCGGCCAGAGTTCTGCGCTAGGTTCGCGCATCGCGCCTCGGGCGCACGGCGCCTTGGGGGGCGAATTTGCAGCGGCGAACCTTTCTCGCGACCGCGACGGCAGCCTTGGGATCGCTGGCGCACATCGGGCTCGCGAATGTACCGAAGCCTTATAGCTGGGACGAGTCGCCGCCGCTCACCTCGCGCGACGCCTTTGTCGCCTGGGGACAACAAACGCGCGGCGAGAATCCGGATTTCCTGCGCGACCGCTGGCTGCGCTATCAGGCGCTGGTCAACAATCGCGACCTCGTCGACGACAAGAACAAGCGCGCGTTCCTGATGACGCCGCGCGAGAATTTCGTGCTCCAGCGCAATCTCGGGCGTACCTACGACAGCGCCTTTCTCGACATCGACTTTGGGGTCACGATTTCCGGGCCGCATCTGGTCGGGAGGATGACCAGTACGATTGACGTGGCGCAGGGCGAAAAGGTGCTCGAAGTCGGCACCGGCTCCGGCTACCAGTCTGCGTATCTGTCGCACCTGACCGACAAGGTCTGGACGATCGAGATCATCAAGCCGCTGGCGGAGCGCACCCGCGGCTTCTACGACGAGCTGATCGGCGCCGGCTATACCGAGTACAAATCGATCACCACCAAGCAGGCCGACGGCTATTACGGCTGGGAAGAGGCGGCGCCGTTCGACAAGGTGATCGTCACCTGCGGCATCGACCATATCCCGCCGCCGCTGCTGCAACAGCTGAAACCGGGCGGCATCATGGTGATTCCGGTCGGCCCGCCCGGCGCCCAGCATGTCTTGAAGATATTGAAGGAACAAGGCGGCGACGGCTCGATCCGTGTCGCCCGCTCGGATGTCTTCAACGGCCGCATCGTGCCCTTTGTGCCGTTCACCAAGCTCGACGGCGACAAGATCGCCGGCACCCACAACCACTAACAGAGCCGCCGGTGACGGAACGGACGGCAAGCGCCGAGACCGCCTTCGCCGGCGCCGCGGCGCCGGTGAGCGCGCGGGGGCGGTGGCGCGGAACGGCGCTGTCGCTGTCGGTGGCGATGATCGCCGGCGCGGTGATCGCGGCGCAGCTCGCGATCATGCGCATCTTCGCAGTGGGGAGTTGGGCGCATTTCGGCTCGCTGGTGGTGAGCTTGGCGATGCTCGGCTTTGGCATCGCCAGCACGGTGCTGTGCATCGCCCGCGGGTTTGCCGAACGACATGCCGCCGGCATCGCCACCGTGACCGCAATCCTGTTCGCGCCGCTGCTCGCCGGAGCGAACCTCGCGGCGCAGCAGGCGCCGTTCAACGCGGTCTTCATCGTCGCCGACCCGCAGCAGAAATGGCGGCTTCTCGCCAATTTTATATTGTACCTGCTGCCGTTTCTCGCCGGTGCCGGGTTTCTCGGCGCCATCTTCATCCGCTACCGGCAAAGATTCGCCCGGCTCTATTTCGCCGACCTCACCGGCGCCGGGTTGTGCGGGTTCCTGTTTCTCGCGGCGATGTATATCGTGCCGCCCGAGAACCTGATCGTCGTGCCGCTGCTGCTCGGCCTGGGCGGAGCGGCCTTATGGCTGGCGGCGCAAAACAACCGGCGCGCCGGCGTCGCGCTGGTCGTCGCCGCGGGGTTTACCGCCGCCGTGCATTACGGGCTGCCGGGCTGGCTGGGGCTGCCAAAGCTGGCGGTGTCCGACTACAAGGCGATCGCCTATGCCCGCAAATTCCCCGACAGCACCCGTGTCTATCGCCGCGTCTCGCCGTTCGGGGATTTGCAGGTCTACGCCAGCTCGTACCTGCATTTCGCGCCGGGCCTTTCGGACAACGCCGCCTTCAACCTGAAGGAGGTGCCGGAAAACAGTTATCTCGGGCTCTACATCGACGGCGAGGGGCCGGGCGGGATCATCCGCGACCTGCCGGCCAAGGACACCGCTTATTTCACCTATCTGCCGATGATCTATCCGTATTTGATCAAATCGGCGCCGGACATCTTTGTCGCCCAGTTCGCCGGCGGCATCTCGACCGCGGTGGCGCTGCGCAGCGGCGCGCGCACCGTCACGGTGGCGGAGAACAATCCGGCGATCCTCGAAGCGTTTCAAACCGACCCCGCGCTTGGCGCCTTTACCGGGCACATCCTCGACAACCCGAAGGTCACGGTGGTCGGCCACGAGGGCCGGCTCTATCTCAAATCGAGCGGCAGGAAGTACGACGTCGTCGATCTGAGCCTGGCGAATTCGGCGGGGTTGTCGAGCCCCGGCGGTTTCGCGGTGGTCGAGCGCTTTGCCTACACCAAGGAGGCGATGACCGCCTATATGCGGGCGCTAAAACCGGGCGGCGTGCTGGCGGTGACCTTGTGGAACAAAGAAGAGCCGCCGAAATCGGTGCTGAAGCTTTACGCGACGATGGCCGAAGCGGCCCGCGCGGCGAATGCGCGCGATGTCGCCAATTCGTTTTTTGCGGCCGCCAACTACCTGTCGACCGCGACCGTGCTCTACAAAGAGGGCGGCTTCACCGCCGCCGAGGTCGCGACGCTGCGCGCCCATACCGCGGCGATATCGTTCGACGAAATCTACTACCCCGGCATGACCGTGGATCGCGCACAGGCCCCGGCTCTGCTCGACGCTTATTGGGACCAGATTTTCGGCGCGGCCACATCCGCCGCGGAGCCGCCGCCCGCAGCCGCGCCAACCGACGCCGCGACCCTGCCGGCAACCGAGATCGGCCGGCTTGCCTGGCAGTACCTGATCGCCGGCGACTGGGCGGCGCTGGGCGACCGCTATGTCTTCGACATCGCGCCGTTGACCGACGATCGCCCGTATTTCTCCGGCTATGTCAGGGTCAAGGATCTGCCCCGCGTCGTCGACCGGCTCGAACTGCTGCAAGACGAGTGGGGCTATCTGCTGCTGTGGGCGACGCTGGGGATCGCGGTGGCAGCGGCGCTGGTGCTGCTGGTCCTGCCGCTGCTGTTCGGCTGGCGCACGATGGTCGAGCATTTCCCGGGCAAGTTCCGGATCATCACCTATTTTGCCTGCCTCGGCCTCGGCTACATCGTGATCGAGGTCGGGCTGTTGGCCAAGTTCGTGCTGGCGCTAAGCAACTCGACGATCTCGGCGGCGGTGGTGGTGACCGGGATGCTGGTGTCGTCGGGCCTCGGCGCGCTGGTGTCGGAGCGGGCGGCCCGCCGCGTCCGAACCCCGCTGCCGCAAATTCTCTTGGCGATCGGCGCGGTGCTGATGGTTTATGCCGGTGCGGTCGTCAATGCGCTCGACTGGATCGGCGGGTTTTCGCTGCCGCTGCGGGTGGTGTTCTGCTTTGCCTTGATCCTGCCGCCCGCGTTCCTGATGGGCTTTCCGATGCCGATGGCGATGACCACGCTGGCGCGGCTCGGCAAGGACCGCATGTTCGTGTGGGCCTGGGGCATCAACGGGCTGTTTTCGGTGATCGGCGCCGCGCTGGTGCCGATCGTCGCCACCGGCTTCGGCCTCAATACGGTGCTGGCGATCGGCGGCGTCGCCTATCTGATCGCGGTTCCGGCCGCGTTCGCCGTGTTCATGCGGCCGGCCGCGAGCGCCGCGGCGCAGCCCGCTTAGCCCGGTGAGAGGGCCGGCGCGCTATGCCGCTGCGCTCACAGGTTTCCTCTGCGCGTGCTCAGCGAGCGAGCTGCCCGCCGCCGGCACCGCGGTGAGCCCGACCCCGCCGTGCACCACCTCCGCCGCGGCGCGGCCGCTGAAGGGCGAGATTGGCCCCCAGCTCGTCGCTTTCGATGCTTCGCCCTTTCCGTATCGCGGCAACAAGCCGAGCGACGGCAAGCCGTTCATCGATGTGGTCCAGAACGGCCGCCACGGCCATACCGCGCCGCGCGGCGGGGTGCGCTGGGAAGACGAGACCTACAGCAATCGCAACACGCTGATCTATATGCCGAAGGGCTTTGTCGCATCGCCGCGCGCGCTGATCGTGGTGTTCCTGCACGGCAACCACACCGAGCTGGCGCGCGACGTGTACCAGCGCCAGCGCATCCCGCAGCAGCTCGCGGCCTCCGGCCTCAACGCGGTGCTGATCGCGCCGCAATTCGCGCTCGACGCGGCAGATTCGAGCGCCGGTCATTTCTGGGAACCGGGATTTTTCCGGAAATACCTGTCTGAAGCCGCACGTCATCTCGCCGAGCTGCACGGCGACCGCTGCAGCCAATCCGCCTTCGAGCGAATGAAAATCGTGCTGGTCGGCTATAGCGGCGGCTACAACGCGGCGGCTTATGCGCTGGAGGTGGGCGACGCCAACTCCCGGCTGCACGGGGTCGCGCTGTTCGACGCGCTCTACGGCGAGACCGAGAAATTCGACGCCTGGATCGACCAGCGCGGCCCCGCCTTTTTCTTCAGCGCCTATTCCGATTCGAGCCAGACCGAGAACGCGGCGCTGCAACGCTCGCTGAAAGAGCGGCGCCAGCGATTTCATGTGTTGAGCAAATCGCCGCCGCATCTTCGCTTGACCCGCGGCAGCCTGACGTTCCTCGCCGCCGACGACGACATCCAGCACAATGACTTCATGACCGAAGCCTGGGTGGCCGACCCGCTGGCCGCGGTGCTGGCCGGAATCGACGGCCCGCGCATCCCCCGGCCGCGACCGGACCTCAAACAACCGTGATGGCGAAATTGGTGTGTCCGGCGCCGGAGGATGGGCCGTATTCGCCATATTCGGCGCCGCCTTGCCGGTCGACGGCGCGCCCGTCGAGGGTGCCGAGCATGGTCGCGATATTGCGCCCGCCCATCTCGACCTGCGCCTCCTTGGCGTAGTCGTCGAGAAAGCGGCGCGCCTCGGCGAGCTCGCCGGCCCGCAGCATTTCGACAAAGCGGCGGTCGAGCGCTTGATGCTCGGCGGTCGGCCAACTCGCCGGATCGCGCACCAGCCGGTGCGACAAGGCCGAGCTGGCGACAAAGACGACGCGCTTTGCCGACGCCGCGGCGTCCCGGATCGCCTCGCCGACCCGGTAGCACTCGTCGAGATCGGCGAGGATGCAGGTGCCCATCGTCACCACGGGAATGCGCTGCGCCGGGTCGAGGTATTGCAGCGGCACGAATGTCCCGTAATCCCATTTGTAGTGCGCGGTCTCGTTGCGGCCGGCGAGAAGGCCCCGGCGCTTGATCGCATCGACCAGAGCCGCGCCGAATTCGGGGTCGCCCGGCCGGTCGTAGGGCACGCCCGGAATGAGGTCGGGCAACTCGTCGGAGACGCAGACGCCGTGATGGCGCCCCTGGCAGGTGACGTACCAGGTGAAGGTCGTGATCCAATGCGCCGATTGCAGTACGATCACGTCCGGCTCGAGCGCCTGGATCGCGCGGCCCATCGCGTACTCGCCGGCGATGACCCCGCGCAGGAAATCGGGGGCCTCGGCCTCGATGCCGATCCGCGGCGAATGCGAGGCGATGGCGCTCATGACAATGCCGCCGGTCATGCGTTGCTCCTGTTGGCTTCTCCTAAAAGGATAACCGCCCACGCCGTTTGTTCACAAATAATCAACCCCTCGACCGCATCATCCGGCGATAGCTATGGTCCGGATGAGGCTGATGCGTGCACTTTACCGGGTGATCCGGGGCGATGAAATCGCCGCGACCGCGATCGAATATGCGTTCGTTGGGCTGTTGATCTCGATCGCCGCGTTTTCGGTGCTGGTTTCTATCGGCAATTCGATCTCGGGCGTGTTTTCCACGGTCGCGGGCAAACTCTAGCTATTTCCGCCGGCGCGGAAGACGCTTCGGGCCAGCCCTGTGCGGGCGAACGAACCGGCATGATCAACAACGCGCGAACCCGGCAGGCCTGCCCTCTATCTTGAGGCTGCGGACGAAACGCTCCATGCTCGGGGGGCGGCGATTCAACGCCGCAAGTAACCACCGGGATTCAAGCGATGAGCAACGCAGGCTGGCAGCCCTCCCTTCTTTATCCCGATCCGGCGGTGATCACGCTCGATCCGCGGTTCGAGAGGATCCGGCCCCCGTTCAACGCCTCGGTGGAGCTGCTCTACACCGGCTGCCGCTGGAGCGAAGGGCCGGTGTGGTTCGGCGACGGCCGCTTTGTGCTGTGGAGCGACATCCCCAACAACCGCATCCTCAAATGGGAGGAGGAGACCGGCGCGGTCTGCGTGTTTCGCAAGCCGTCGGGCAATGCCAACGGCAACACTCGCGACCGCCAGGGCCGGCTCGTCACCTGCGAGCATGGCGGCCGGCAGGTTTCCCGAACCGAGCATGACGGCACGATCACCACCCTCTGCAACCGCTTCGAGGGCAAGCCGCTTAACTCGCCCAACGATGTCGTCGTCAAATCCGACGGCTCGATCTGGTTCACCGATCCGCCCTTCGGCATCGGCGGCGAGTACGAGGGCGACCGCGCCGAGCCCGAGCTGCCGGTCACCCGCGTCTACCGCATCGACGGGCGCACCGGCCAGGTGGCCGTCGTCGCCGACGACATACGCGGGCCGAACGGATTGTGCTTCTCGCCGGACGAGTCGCGCCTCTACGTCGTCGAGTCGCGGGCTCAGCCGCAACGGGCGATCCGGGTCTTCGATGTCGCGGAGGACGGCTTCAAGTTGAGGAACGGGCGGGATTTCGCCGACCTCGGCAAGGGCACGCCCGACGGTTTCCGCTGCGATGTCGACGGCAATCTGTGGTGCGGCTGGGGCATGAGCCCGGAGTTGAACGGGGTCGCGATCTTCGCCCCCGACGGGACGATGATCGGCCAAATCCGCCTGCCCGAGCGCGCCGCCAATTTGTGCTTCGGCGGCACCAAGCGAAACCGCTTGTTCATGGCGGCCAGCCACTCGCTGTACGCGGTCTATGTCGGCACCGAGGGCGCGGTCGGCGGCTGATCCGGCAACGCCGCGCCGATGCGCCGGCGGACCGTGTTGACGGCATCGGCGGCGGGGGTGCTCGCCGGCAGATGGGCCGCGCCGGACGAAGCCGCGGCCGAACCGCTGCGCTTCCCGCCCGGCTTTCTGTGGGGCGCCGCGATCTCGTCGTACCAGATCGAGGGGCGCGGCGACCGCACTGCCGACAGCATCTGGGATGCGTTCGCCCGCCGGCCCGGCGCGATCAAGGACGGCAGCAACGGCGACATCGCTTGCGACCATTATCATCGCTTCCGCGAAGACATCGCGCTGATGGCGCGGCTTGGGGTCAAGGCGTACCGGTTCTCGATCTCCTGGCCGCGGGTGCGCCCTGACGGAACCGGCCAAGCCGATCCGCGCGGGCTCGATTTCTACAGCCGGCTCGTCGACGCGCTGCTGGAAGCCGGGATCGAGCCGTGGGCGTGTCTCTACCATTGGGATTTGCCGCAGGCGTTGCAGGAGCGCGGCGGCTGGACGAACCGCGACATCGCCGATTGGTTCGCCGATTATGCTGCGCTGATGGCGCACACACTCGCCGGCCGCGTGCCACGCTGGGCGGTCATGAACGAGCCCGGGGTGCATGCGGTCATCGGGCACGGGCTCGGCGAGCATGCGCCGGGCTTTAAGGACCGCGACAAGATGTTCGCCGCGATCCATCACCTCAACCTCGCCCAAGCCCGCGCGATCGCGGCGTTGCAAGCGCATGCCTCCGGCCCGCGCAAGGAGATCGGCACGGTGCTGAGCCTGCAGCCGGCGCGCCCGGCGAGCAGCGCGACGGCCGATCGCGACGCCGCGGCGATGTGGGATGCGCTGTGGAACCGCGCCTTTCTCGACCCGCTGTTCCACGGCCGCTACCCGAAGCTGCTCGAACCCTATCTCGGGAAATTCGTGCGCCCAGACGACCTCCGTGAGATACAGCGCAAGATCGACTTCCTCGGCGTCAATTACTATTCGCCGATGTATCAGCGCGCCGATCCGGCCGGACTCGTCGGCACGAACTGGGGCGCCATGCCTGCGGGCATGAAGGCGACCGGCATGGGCTGGCCGGTCGATCCGGAGGGTCTCGTCGAGGTTCTTCTCGATCTGCGCAATAATTATGGCAACCCCCGCGTGTACGTCACCGAAAACGGCGCCTATTTCAAGGAGACGCCGGGCGGCGCCGGCCGGATCGACGACCGGGAGCGGATCGGTTATCTCCATGACCACATCGCAGCCTGCCACGCCGCTATCGTCAAAGGCGCGAACCTCGCCGGCTATTTTGTCTGGACGATCATGGACAATTTCGAGTGGGCCTTTGGGTATACCGCGACGTTTGGCCTCGTCGGGGTCGACCGCGCCACTCTGACGCGAACACCAAAGGCTTCATATGATTGGTTTGCTCGCATCGCCGGGAGAAATGCTCTATAAGATTTTCTACCTTAACGCGATCGGCTCAAGGTTGATCCAGTCTGGGCGCTTGACACAGCTGCGGCTGAAGTGGGATTTCGGGTTAACTCTTCAATCACGCTTTTCTGTAGTATAATCAGTCGAGCTATTATATCGTTCGTGTTCTCAACTGTCGGAGGAAACCGATGAAGCGTGTCCTTGCCCTCTGTTCGCTCCTGATCATGGCGGCATGCGCGCCGGTGCCGCCCCCACCGCCGCCACCCCCGCCCCCCCCGCCGCCGGGTCCGGTAGCGAGGGTATTCACCGTGTACTTTGCGTGGAACCGGTCCTGGGTCGGCCCGCAAGGTATGGCGATCTTGAAGCAGGCCGCCGACACGTTCAGGGCTGGTGGGGTCGTGACCGTGCAGGTTACCGGCTATACCGACCGCTCGGGCTCGGCGCGCTATAACCAGCGTCTGTCGGTCCGCCGCGCGCGGCATGTCGCCCATATCCTCGCAAGGATGGGCGTGCCCTGGCGGGCGATGGCCGTTTCCGGCCGCGGCGAGGAAGACAATGCCGCTCCGACGCCTGACGGTGTGCGCGAGCCGCGCAATCGTCGCGTGACGGTCGTCGAAGGCTAGTCGAGGCGGCGGCGAGTGATCGCCGCCGTTCGCTCATAGCAGCAAAGTCGAGGGCGCCTTACCGGGCGCTCTCGATTTTGTGTGTCTGAGGACTGGAAGCTGTGCGTCCCTGGGATGCAAAAAAGCCGGAGCAGAACCTGGGTTCTGCTCCGGCTTTACTTTACCGGCGCGCCAACTTGACAGCCGCGGTCTCCAGAGAGGGCTGCCGCGGCGCGGAAGGCAGTCAGTCGATCCGGTGATACGCGTAGCGGCGAAGCTTGGTGACGTCCTGTCCCTCGATCCGGATCAGCCGGGTCGAGCCGGCCCGCCGCGGCGAATGAAGATCGCCCTCGTTGTAGACATATGCCATGCCCGGGGTCAGCGTGTATTCGCGGCGCAAGCGGACCTGGCCCGATTCCTCCGCGCTCGCGGGCGAGACCATGTCCCAGTCGCTCATCACCGTCTCGCCTTGCGCCTGGCCATAGATCGCCCAGGTCGGCCCGTGATCGTGCGGCGGGCTTTCCTTGGCGCCGTGGTAGACGTGAGCAAGAATGCAGAACTTATAATCCGGGTCTTCGTAAAGGATTTTCCGCTCGGGCCCGTCGGCCGGCAGGTGCTTGGCGACGAAATCGGGGTCCGCGCATGCCTTCTGAACCAGCGCGCAGACTTCCTTGCGTCCATCCGGACCGGGGTCGGCGGCGATGATGCGATGCATTTCGGCCGACATTTCCTCGATGCTGTACGCCATCAGCTGATCTCCATCTATGCGGCCGGCGCCGCGCTCAATTAGGGTATGCCGGGCTTTCGGGCGGGGCAAGCCGCCATCATAGGTGCAGTCAATCTGCGGCTTCGCTAGACTGTCGCCAGGCAACCGAAGAATATTGATGGCGATGGACCCCGAGCCCGCCCCCGCATCCGAGCCGTTGGCCCAACTCCGCGTGCGCATTGTGCTGGCGGCTCTCTTGGCGCTGGCCGGCTTGTGGATATTGCACGACTTTATCCCGGCCATCGCCTGGGCGGTGGTGCTGGCGATCGCGCTGTGGCCGCTTTACGGACGGCTGCAGCTGCTATTCCCGAGCGGGAACAGCCGGCTCGCGGCGCCGCTGCTGCTGACGCTGCTGGTCGGGGTGGTGTTCATCGCGCCGCTGGTGCTGCTCGGCATCGCGGTGGCGCGCGAGACGCATTTTGTCGTGGGCCTCATCATCGCGGCGCGCCGCAGCGGCATCGACGCGCCCGAGTGGGTGCCGCAGCTGCCGTTCATCGGCTCGACCGTTGCCGATTGGTGGCGCGAGAACCTCTCCGACCCGATCATGGCCGAGGCCCTATTCGGCCGCCTCAACCACGTTCTCGCCGGATCGGCGCGCCAATACGGCGGCGAGGTGATACACCGGGTGATCATCTTCCTGTTCACGCTGCTGACCCTGTTCTTCCTGTTCCGCAACGGCGGCAAGCTGGTCGAGGATCTGCGCCTGCTGAGCGATCGGCTGATCGGCGCCCGCGGCGAGCAGATCGGCCGGCACATGGTGGACGCCGTGCACGGCACCGTGGTCGGTCTGGTGCTGGTCGGGCTGGCGGAAGGGGTGGTGCTCGGGATTGTCTATATCGCGGTCGGACTGCCCTACCCGGCCTCGGTCGGGGCGGCCACTGGGGTGTTGGCGGTGATCCCGTTCGGCGCGCCGCTGATCTATACGGTCGCGGCGCTCTACATGCTCTCGATCGGCAAGACCCTGGGCGCAATCGTCATTTTCGTCGCCGGCAACATCGTCGTGTTCGTCGCCGACCACTTCGTGCGACCGGTGCTGATCGGCGGCTCGGCGCGGTTGCCGTTCCTATGGGTGCTGTTCGGGCTGCTCGGCGGCCTCGAGACGCTGGGCTTTATCGGCCTGTTCGTTGGGCCGGCGATCATGGCGGCCCTCATCGCGCTGTGGCGCGAATGGACCGAGCTGCCGGCGCCTGACGAGCGGCCCCGGCAGCGCCAGTCGCAAGCAGCGCCTGCTAGGCGCGGCTCGGCGCGACGCTCGTAAGGCCCTCGCGGACAGCCTTTTCGGCGCGCTTGCCGGCGGCAAGGCGGGCGACGCGGTCATCGACGTCGCGGAACGGCGTCATGCAGAAAAAGCCCAGCCACGAGCGCTGCTGCGGCGTCGCCATTTCGGGCAGGGAGGCAAAGCGCGGAAGCGCGGCGTCGTTCAACAGATGCATCGGAGGCTCCTGGAAGCAAGGGTTCGCCGATATCTGCTTCACGCCCCGTGCCAACGCGGCGATTCAAGAAAACCCGAGGGTTTCCGCCATTTTGTTGCCGCCATGCCAAACTGCAAGTTGCCTCCCGTTGCAAAATGCAATGAAAATCAAGAGGCGACATCGCGCCGCGGCTACTATTGACTGCGATTGCAGCGGAGAGTGTTGACTCCGTCGAGCGTCCGGATTTTGCTTCAGCGACACCGCATCCGCCGTTCGCGATCCCGGTTCACATCGGAGACGGTCCTGGAGGAAGCATGAGGTACGTTTGCGATGGTTCCGACGGCAAGACCTGGTTTCGCATCGAGACCGAGGCCGAGGCGGCTGCCGAATCGGAAGTAATGCGTCACGCCGTCGAAAAGTATTTCCGCAAGGAGCCGGAGAAGGCGACGCAAAGCTTCCGGTCCCTCTCCACCGTCCATTTCGAACAGGAGATCGGGCTGAAGGCGCATGTCCAGCGCGAGATGCCGCTGTTCCTGACCCTGCGCGACGGCGAGGGCAACCCGCTCGCCACCGCGATGCTGCCGCCCGGCGGCAAGGACGACCGCAGCTTTCGCCCGATCATCGTCGGGCCGGGCAATGCCGATCCCTACCCCGAGGAAGGCGATTCGCTGCGCGCGCTCGCCGAGCATTACGGCATGACCCTCGAACGCGCCCGGTGCTATCCCTATCGGCGCGATTGAGCGAACGCCCGGTTGGCTGAGCGGCTCGAGCCGCTGATCTCGGCGGGGCAAATCGAGCGCCGCGTCGCCGAGCTGGCCCGGCAGATCGAAGCCGACCACCGCGGCGCGCCGTTGACGCTGCTCGTCGTGCTCAAGGGCGCCTACGTCTTTGCCGCCGATCTGATGCGGCGGATCGAGATTCCGTTCGTCCTCGATTTCGTGCGCGCCTCGTCCTATCGCGACGGCATGCGGTCGTCCGGCGAGGTGGCGCTCGACGGCGATGCCAGGCTGGAGATCGCCGGCCGCCATGTCATCCTGGTCGAGGACATCGTCGACAGCGGGCGGACCATCGCCGCATTGGCCGCGGCGCTGGCGCGGCTGCAACCCGCGCGGCTCGATGTCTGCGCTCTCATCCACAAGCATGTCGCCGGCGCGAACCCGATTGACATCCGCTACAAGGGCTTCGACATCCCCGACGAATTCGTCGTCGGCTACGGCATGGACTACGCCGAGCGCTACCGCAATTTGCCCGGGATCTGCCGACTGATGCCTATCGATAGTTGAGTTTGGACTGTCAACGAGAAGCCGCTGTCTGCATCAACCCCATGAAAGGAAAGCGTGGCGGCACCCCTGCCCAATGCATATGCGGCGGTAATCGACAGGCAGAAGCTGACGGGCTATCTGTTGGCGCTGGATCACCCGGTTGGCGGGCCCAAGGCGGTTTTCTTTCACCGTCTTGGCTTTCGTCCATCGGCGTGGATCCAGTTGCGCGATGCCTTGTTGGACCACGCCAAGATTGGCGAGGTCGTCTCCGTCATCGAAAATGCACTCGGCAAAAGTATATAGTCCAAGGACCGCTCGCTGCGCCTAACGGTCGCGTCCCGCTGGTTCGCAGCGTTTGGTTTGTTGAGCCCGGCCAGCAATCGCCGAGGTTGGTGACGGCATATCCGATACCGGGAGCTTAATGATGATCAAAGAATTGGATACCGTCGTACTGACTGAAAGTTTGCCCGAAGTTGGATTGGAGGCGGGCGATGTCGGCTGCGTGGTTCTAGTGCATGCGGGAGGGGGCGGTTACGAAATAGAATTCGTGACTCTGACGGGGGAAACCGTGTCTGTCGTCACGGTGCCGGCGACTGCAGTTCGCGCGGCGCGAGCAAAAGAAATCGCGCACGCTCGAATTGTCGCCTGAGGCCTCGACTGCACCTATCGAGTCAATTTCTTCCGCAGCAGCTCGTTGACGAGGGCGGGGTTGGCCCGGCCCTCGGTCGCCTTCATCACCTGGCCGACAAAGAAGCCCAGAACCTTGGGGTTGGCGGCGTATTGGGCGACCTGGGCCGGGCTGGCGGCGAGCGCGGCGTCGACCGCGGCTTCGATCGCGCCGGTGTCGGTGACCTGGCGCAGGCCCTTGGCCTCGACGATTGCCGCGGCGTCGGCGCCGGTCTCGACCATCTCGGCAAAGACGTCCTTGGCGATGCGGCCGGAGATCGTGCCGTCGGCGATGAGGTCGATCAGGCCGCCGAGCTGTGCCGCCGCGACCGGCGATGCCTCGATGCCAAGCCCCGCCTTGTTCAGCGCGCCGAACAGCTCGCCGATCACCCAATTCGCCGCCGCCTTGGGATCGCGCCCTTGGGCCGCCGTCTCGTAAAACTCCGCGGTCGCGCGCTCGGCGACCAGCACCCCCGCATCGTCGGGCGACAGCCCATAGTCGCTGACGAACCGCGCGCGTTTCTGGTCGGGCAGTTCGGGCAGCTCGGCGCGCAGCTTGGCGACCCAGGCGGGGTCGAGCACCAGCGGCAACAGGTCGGGATCGGGGAAATAGCGGTAGTCGAAGTCGTTTTCCTTCGACCGCATCGGCCGGGTCTCGCCGCGCACATTGTCGAAGAGCCGCGTCTGCTGCGGGATCGTGCCGCCGTCCTCGATGATCTCGACTTGGCGGCGCGCCTCGATCTCGATCGCCTGCATGACGAACCGAACCGAATTGAGGTTCTTGATCTCGCAGCGCGTACCGAACGGCGCACCGGGCTTGCGCACCGAGACGTTGCAGTCGCAACGCAGCGAGCCCTCCTCCATGTTGCCGTCGCAAGTGCCGAGATAGCGCAGGATCGAGCGCAGCTTGCGCAGGTAGATCCCGGCCTCCTCGGCCGAACGCAGGTCGGGCTCGGAGACGATCTCCATCAGCCCGATGCCGGCGCGGTTGAGGTCGACATAGGTCTCGCGCGGGCTCTGGTCGTGCAGGCTTTTGCCGGCGTCCTGCTCCAGGTGCAGCCGGGTGATGCCGATCTCACGGGTGGTGCCGTCGGGCATGTCGATCTCGACCCGCCCGCGCCCGACCACCGGCTGCTGATATTGCGAGATTTGGTAGCCGGCCGGCAGATCGGGATAGAAGTAGTTCTTGCGGTCGAACACGCTGTGCAGATTGATCTCCGCGTCGATGCCGAGCCCGGTCTTGACCGCCTGTTCGACGCAATGCCGATTGATCACCGGCAGCATCCCCGGAAACGCCGCATCGACGGTCGAGACCTGGGTGTTCGGCTCGGCGCCGAAATCGGTTGCCGCGCCCGAGAACAGCTTCGCCTTCGCCACGATCTGGGCGTGGACCTCGAGCCCGATGACGATTTCCCAATCGCCGGTGCGGCCTTGGATCAATGGGGTCGTCATTCCAGAACCCAGGTTCCGTGTTCTTTCACGGCGTTGTGCATCGGATCCGGAGCCAAATCGAGATCTCCAGGCCAACTGACAGCGCCGAGCCGGACTTTCGCCTGCCGGAAGGTTTCTTCATCGCGTAACGCGGCGAACACGCCAGCCGCTTCCGATTTGACAAACATTGCCATATCGACGATCCCGGCAATCCCATCGTTAAAGCGCACCCGCAGTCGAAACTCGGGCAGCGCCTCCACCTCGGCGACACGCCAAGGAGCACATGGGCGAACCGGCGGAATCAGCTCAGCGGTTCGATCTTCTTGGGCGTCTGCAGGTGCCTGCATAGCTCCCAATCCTCCATCAATTCGGCCCGGTGCTCGGAAGCCCATTCCAGCACCAGCGCCAAGGCGCGCCTCGGTAGGCTGCCCTGAAACACCTCAAGCGTACGAATATCGATCAGCACCTCGTGCTCGCCATAGAGCGCATGGAAATGTGGGGGGCCGTGCTCGCGCCAAAAGAGCTGGATCAAGATTCCGTAGAAGCTGCTGATCGTCGGCATCAGGATCGACGGTCCGCCACGAAGCCCGGCAGATGGGTAAACCGCGCCGTGTCTTCCAGCACCTGGCCCACGCGCAATACGGTTTCCTCGTCGAAGGCGCGGCCGATGATCTGAAGGCCGAGCGGCAGCCCGTCCGACAGACCCGCCGGCACCGACACCGCCGGCAGCCCGGCGAGGTCGGCCGGCACCGTGAACACATCGTTGAGGTACATGGCGACCGGGTCGTCGGCCTTCTCGCCGATGGCGAAGGCGGCGGAGGGCGCGGTAGGGGTGAGGATGCAGTCGCAGCGCTCGAATGCGGCGGCGAAGTCGCGGGCGATCAGCATCCGCACCTTTTGCGCCTTCAGGTAATAGGCGTCGTAATACCCGGCCGACAGCACATAGGCGCCGATCAGCACGCGGCGGCGCACCTCGGCCCCGAACCCGGCGGCGCGGGTCTTTTCGTACATGTCGGCGAGACTGTCGCCGTCGACCCGCAGGCCGAACCTGACCCCGTCATAACGCGCCAGGTTCGACGACGCCTCGGCCGGGGCGATGATGTAGTATGCCGGCAGCGCATACTTGGTCATCGGCAGCGAAATCTCGACCGGCTCGGCGCCCGCGGCGCGCAGCCAGCCAATGCCGGACTGCCACAGCGTCTCGATCTCGGCCGGCATGTTGTCGACCCGGTATTCCTTGGGGATGCCGACGCGCATCCCCTTGATGTCGCCGGTCAGCGCCTTTTCGTAATCGGACACCGCCACTGGCGCGGAGGTCGAATCGCGCGGGTCGTGCCCGGCCATCGCGCCGAGCATGATCGCCGCGTCGTGCACGGTGCGGGTCATCGGCCCCGGATGGTCGAGCGACGAGGCGAACGCCACCACCCCCCAGCGCGAGCAGCGGCCATAGGTCGGCTTCAACCCGACAATCCCGCAAAAGCTCGCCGGCTGACGGATCGAGCCGCCGGTGTCGGTGCCGGTCGCGCCCATCGCCGCGCGCGCCGCGACCGCGACCGCCGAACCGCCCGACGAGCCGCCCGGCACCAGCGGCCGGTTGTCGCCCGGTTTGCGCCAGGGGTTTTCGCTCGGCCCGTAATGGCTCGTCGTCGTCGACGACCCCATCGCGAACTCGTCGAGATTGGTCTTGCCCAGCATCACCGCGCCGGCCGCCCACAGTTTTTCGGTGACGGTCGACTCGTAGGGCGGCGTAAACCCGTCGAGAATGTGCGATGCAGCGGTGGTCAGCACCCCTTTGGTGCAGAACAGATCCTTGATCGCAAGCGGGATGCCCTCAAGCGCCCCGCCCTCGCCCTTTGCCAGCCGTTCGTCGGAGGCGGCGGCCATCTCGAGCGCAATTTCCGGGGTCGCGGTGATGTAGGCGTTGAGCGGCGCGATGGCCGCGACCGCGTCGTTGTGGGCCGCGGCCAGCTCCCGGGCGGAAAAGCGCTTCGCCCGCAACCCGTCGCGCGCGGCGGCGATGGTGAGCCCTGTGAGTTCGCTCACTCGACCACCTTGGGCACGGCGAAGAAGCCGCGCGCCGAGCGCGGCGCGTTGCCGAGCACGGCGTCGCTCGTGCCGCCATCGCTGACCTTGTCGTCGCGCATCGGCAGGGTCATCTCGGCGACGCTGGTCATCGGCGGCACGTCGGCGGTGTCGACTTCACCGAGCTGCTCGATCCAATCGAGGATGGTCGACAGCTCGCCGGCGAGCGGTTCGAGCTCCGCCTCGGCGACGCGAATGCGCGCTAGGGTGGCGATGCGCCCCACGGTGGCCTTGTCCAACGCCATGATTTTGGTGTCTTTCGCGGCAAAATCAGCAGCTTCAGGCTATCATCGGGCATGATTCACGACAACCCCGCAGCGCTGCGGGCGGCGGTGCCGACCGGGCAGCGGCTGATCGGCCTCGATGTCGGCACCAAGACGGTCGGCACCGCGCTCGCCGATGCAGGATGGAGCTTCGCGTCGCCCGCGATCCTGATCCGCCGGACGAAGTTCACCGCTGACAAGGCCGCCATCGCCGCGCTGATGGCCCAGCAATCGGTCGTCGGCATGGTGATCGGCCTGCCGCTGAACCTGGACGGCACAGACAGCCCCCGCACCCAATCCACCCGCGCCTTTGCCCGCAACATGGACGATCCGGGGCTGCCGATCCTGTTATGGGATGAACGCTGGTCAACCCAGGCAGTGGAACGCCAGATGATTGCCGAGGACATCAGCCGCGCCAAACGCGCTGAACGCATCGACAAGATCGCCGCCAGCTACATTTTGCAGGGCGCAATCGATGCGT
>JBBRPG010000028.1:0-28558 GCA_038228485.1 Alphaproteobacteria bacterium | reverse complement strand
TCGTAGATCTCCAGGCTGCCATCAACCGCTTCCTCCGGGAAACCAACGAGGATCCCAAGCCCTTCACCTGGACCGCCGATCCCGAGAAGATCATCGCCTCGGTCAAGCGCGGGTACCAAGCGTTAGAATCGATCCACTAGAAAGCACGGCGTTTGTTAATTACCGCCGCACGGAGAATCGCTACCAAACGGAAGGTCCGGTTTTGGCGCTCTTACTATTCGGACGCTTCATGCGTGCCTAAACCGGCATCGTGCGCCGCTGATAGGCGCGGCCGATGCGGGCGGCTTCTTCGTGATGGCCGGCGATGACGCGGACGCCCTGGTCGATCTTGGCGGTAATGTTGTCGGGGGTGCCGATTTCGAGGAAGGCGAGGCCGTTCTTCTTGCACGCGGCGAGCACGCGCTCGCGCGCTTCCTGCATCTCGGGCGGGTACTTGTCGCGCGGCATCTCCTTGTAGCCGAGCGCGAGGCTCAGGTCGCCCGGCCCCAACTCGGCAAAGCCGAGGCCCGGGGTGGCGAGGATGTCCTCGCAATGGGCGATGCCCTCGGGGCTTTCGAGCTTGACCCCGAGCAGCAGCTCGCCGTGCGGGTTGAGCGGCCAGGGGTCGCAGCGCTCCATGTATTCGGGCGGGCTGACGCCCCAGATCGCCGCCGCGGTCGCCTCCGACCCGCGCCCGCGGGTGCCGGCCCCGAGCCCCTTGCTCGGCTTGCCCACCGTACCCTCCTGCATGCGCGCCAGCGGGGTCGGCAGCGACGGGGTCGACCCCGCTGAGGTGATGCGGATAGCGGCAGCTTTCGACAAAGGCGCGGGCAGCGCCGGCGGTCTCGGCCTGGCACAGCAGGATGCCGTGCGCGCCGCGGCCCAAGATCTGGCGGAACTGCCAGGCGTTGTAGCGGACATGGGTCTCGTCGATGCCGTTGACCGGCGCCTCGACGATCACCGTCGGCGCGCGGTGGCCGGAGCGGGTCGGCCCACCCTCGACCAGCCCGTGCATATAGGCTTCGAGCCCGGTCATGTCGAACGCGCCGTGCTCCATGCCGACATTGATGTAGTCGGCCCAGGTGCCGGCATCCTCGCGCCCCTGCGCCTGGGTCAGCACATGGCCGGTATGGGCGCCGACGTAGTAGATCGCCTGGCCCTGCGCCAGGAGCTCGATCGCGCGGTTGATGCGGCTGGGCATGATGCCCTCCCTGTCCTTGCGCGCCTCTGATAGCAGAAGCCGGCGGGCGATTGTGATAGGCTTTCGACTTGCTCAAGACGGAGAGGCGGCGATGGCGGATCAGCAAGCGGCCGACCCCCACATCACCCACGATCCCGCCTATGAAACGGTGGCGCCCGACGATTTTGCGGCGATGGTGGCGGTGGAGCGCTATGGCGCGCGCTCGGATGCGTTCGACGCGATCATCGGCGCCACTCACGACCATTTCTGGGACCCGCACAACCCAGCCTATCTCGACTATGCGCAGCCGTTCGATCTCGATTGCGAGCCGCTATTGCCGCTGGAGCGGTTTCCCGAATTGAACTGCGCCGCCACCGAGCATTTGAGCGAAGGCGACAAAATCCGCCTCGCCAACCAGATCCAACGCTGGAACCTGTCGAACATTCTGCACGGCGAGCAGGGTGCGTTGTCGCTGTCGGCCTCGCTGTGCGACATCCTGCTCGATCCCGGCGCCCAAGAATACGCGGCCAACCAGGCGCGCGAGGAGGCGCGCCACGTCGCCGCCTTTGGCCGCTATATCGAGGCGCGCTGGGGCACGCCCTATCCGGTCGGGCCGGTATTGGGGGAGTTCCTCACCGACATCGTGCGCTCGCCGATCGTCTACAAAAAGCTGATCGGCATGCAGATGCTCTTGGAGGGGTTGGCGATGGGCGCCTTCGCCAATCTGCACGCCTTCGCTCGCGATCCGCTGTTGAAGCGGCTGGTGCAACTGGTGATGACCGACAAGGCGTTCCACCACAAATTCGGCAAGATCTGGGCCGACCGCACCATCCCCAAGCTTAGCCGCGAGGAGCACGAACAGGTCGAGGACTGGACCGCGCAAGTGTTCGAGATGCTGCTGTTCAACCTGTCGAACCTGGCGCAGCGGGCCTACATCTACGAGGGCTTCGGCCTTGACGTGAAAGTGCTGCGCGAGTCCGTGCGCGAGCGTTTTGTCGGCGGCCGCAAGAACTCGCTGCGCGAGGGCACCAACGTCTTTCGGGTGCTGGTGAAGACCCTGCTCAAAGCCGGCATCGTCACCGACCGCACGATCCACATCTACGCCGCCTGGGTCGACATCGACGGGCTTCGGGCCGAGGGCGACACGATGATCGGCGACGCCATCGCCGCCGAGGGCATCGAATACCTGCGCGCGATCAATTCGAAGCGCCGAGTGATCGGGCAGAAGCTATCGGCTTAGCCGTTCGGCCGCGGCGACAGATGCGGCGCGTCGAGGCCGACCCCGACGAGGTGGCCGAACAGCTCGCCGAGCTTCCGGTGATCGGCCTCCGGCAGGGGCGGCTTTAGCAGCGAGTCGATATTGGTCTTGAGGTGGGCCGGGCTGCCGGTGCCGAACAGCACGGTATCGACCCCCGGCTCGTGGCGGACATAGCGGTAGCACGCATCGACGACGCTGCTCGCGCCGCCCGCGTGCACCAGAAAGCCCAGCGGGTCGTCGCTGTCGGCGAGCGCGGCGGAAACTTGACCCTGCGAGGCGAGCTCGCGCATCGTCTCGGCGAGCTTGCCCGGCTGCGAGAAGATGTTGCGCACCGCGAACATCAGCAGCGTGCCGATTTTATGCTCGCGGGTCACGGGAAAGACGCGGTCGCGGGCGTTCTGGTGCATCATCGAGAACCCGACCATGACCACGTCCCACACCCCGTCGGCGGCGGCGCGGTGCAGCATGTCGTGCTGAAGATCGTTGGGTGCCGTCTCGGTGATGCCGAGAAAGCGGAATTTCCCCTTTTCCTTCTCGCGCAGCAGCACCGGGGCGAGCTCCTCCAGGGCATGGTCGTAATTCGCCGGCGGCACGCCGTGCAGCTGGTAGACATCGACGTAATCGGTATCGAGCTGGCGCAGTGAATTGTCGAGGCTGGCGACGATGCCTTGCGGGTCGGCCCGACCGCTCGACCAGCTGAACGGCGCCTTGGTGCAGACCACGACCTGGTCGCGCGGCACGCCCTTGATCGCCTTGCCGAGCACTGCTTCAGTGCCATAGGCGGCGGCGGTGTCGAACAGGTTCACCCCGAGCCCGATCGCCTGATGGATAATCGCGATCGCGCTGTCCTCGCCGCCGCCGGTGCCGAGGCCCAGCCGGCTGAACCCGCCGCAGCCAAGCCCGGCGACGCTAACCCTCATGCCGGTGCGGCCGAGCGTGGTGTAATCCATCGGGTCGTCTCCAATCCGCTTCGAAGTCCGGTTATAGTGCCTGCATGGCCACTTACGATGAAGCAGAAGCGCGGGTCAGGTTCGACGAGCTGATTGATCGCTCGCTGGAGGGCGAAATAATCATCATCACGCGCGACGGCGTTCCTGTCATCGAGCTGAGTCCGGTGCAGCCTCCGCCGCCGGGCTTCGTGTAGCTCGATCGCGGGCAAAGGATTGCCGCTGCCCGCGCCGATGCGCCATGCTGCCGCCAACATTCCCGGGAGGGCGCCATGAAGCTCGACGATGCCGTCAATATCGAAGACCTGCACCAGATGGCGAAGCGGCGCCTGCCGAAGATCGCCTTCGACTTTAATCGAAGGCGGGTTGGAGGACGAGCGCGGGCTAGAAACCAACACCAACGCGTTTCACAAACACCGGCTGCTGCCGCGCTACCTGGTCGACGTATCGAAACGCGACCAGAGCAAAACTATCTTCGGCCAGAAATTCAACAGCCCGTTCGGCATCTCGCCGACGGGCGGCGCCGGCCTCTTCCGCTATCACGCGGACCTGATGCTGGCCGAGGCGGCGCGCGACGCCAACATCCCCTACATCATGTCGGGCGCCAGCAACGATTCGATCGAGGCGGCGGCCAAGATCGCGCCCAAGAACCACTGGTACCAGCTCTACGCGGCCCGCGACCACAGCATCAACGCCGACATGATCAGGCGCGCCAGCGACAGCGGGTTGGGGGCGCTGGTGCTGACCGTCGACACCCCGGCCGGCTCCAAGCGCGAGCGCAACATCCGCAACGGCTTCGGCAATATCCGCGGCGGGCTGCTGCAGGCGCTGAGCCTCAAGCCGTCGATCCTGTTCGAGGCGATGGGCCATCCGGGCTGGATCGTCGAGTATTTCCGCCGCGGCGGCGGCACACCGATGCTCGGCAACTGGGCGCCCTACGCGCCGGCCGGGTCGGATGCCGAGCAGGTCTATAAATTCGCCTCGTCGGTGCGCCCGTTCAATGCGCAGACCTGGAAGGACCTCGAGCAATACCGCAGGCTCTTCCCGAAAGCCCTTGTCGTCAAAGGCATCATGAGCCCGGACGATGCGCTGCGGGCGATCGATGTCGGCTGCGACGGCATCCTGGTGTCGAACCACGGCGGGCGGCAGCTCGACCAGGCGCCGGGCTCGCTCGACGTGCTGCCGGCGATCAAGGCGGCGGTCGGCGACAAGCTGACCCTGCTGCTCGACAGCGGCGTGCGGCGCGGCGCCGACATCCTGATCGCGCTCGCGCTCGGCGCCGATTTCTGCTTCATGGGCCGGCCGACGCTTTACGGCGCCGCGGCCGGCGGGCTGCCGGGGGTCAAGAAGGCGATCGACATCTTCACCGGCGAGATCGACTTGGTGATGGGACAGATCGGCTGCCCCAGCCTCGATCAGCTTGGCCCCGATTTCCTGTGGCAGGACGAGCGCGGTCGGAACCGCTGAACTGCTGCAGGCTGCGCGACAAGACCCGACGACCAGGGAAGGTGCCGATTGTCGCGGCAGGACTGGTTCCGCAACACCGACTGGGACGCCACGATCGAAGCGGCATTTGCCGCACGGCTTCGCCGCGCACGCGACAAGCCGCAGTATCTGCGCATCCAGGCAGGTATCTCGCGAGAACCCATCCGAACGCCGCCTTACAGCTTCTCGACCAGTATTTCGCGTTTGGCGAGCATTTCGACCATGCGCAGGCCTATGTGGAACGGGCTGCGGCATTAGAAACTCTCGGCGACGTAGAGGGTGCAATCGCGGCCTACGAGGCCGCGCTCGCTAGGGAACGAACGCATCCGCACCTCAAGACGAACGCCTACCTCCACCTGCCGATGTTGGTGGCGATGCGGCGCATGGCTCGCCTCTACCCGCGCGCGCTGGAGATACTCGACGCCAACAAGGCCCGTTTGACGTTCCCGCTGGAGCACTATCAGGTGCACGGGTGCCGCGCCCTGATCCTGCACGAGCTCGGTCGGGTGTCCGAGGCGCGCATTGATGCCGGGCTCGCGCGCGCGGCGGCGGCGAAGACGCATCCCGGCCTCCGCTATCATCGGGACCTCGGGTTGGTAGACGGTACTGACGACGCGTTCGGGCGGCGCCTCGCGGCGATCATCGGGGGCCAGGATTGAGCTCCGATGGGACGGTGATATCTGCTAACCCGGTTTCAGCGGCGGCAGCAAGTTGGCGGGGTCGATCCCCAGCTCGTAGAGGCCCATGTTGTAGAGGCAAAAATCCGCCGGCGGCGGGTGCAGCGGGCCGAGCGCGCCGTCGCGGAACAATTGCTCCAGCCGCGAGGTCTTGAAGATGCCGTGCGCGCCGCCGAGCGTCAGCGCGGTGCGGGTTATGCGGCTGACCGCTTCGCCGACCGCGTATTTGGCGCGGTAGAGCGCGGCGGTGGTCTCCGCGGTTGCCCCGTC
Source organism: Alphaproteobacteria bacterium (assembly GCA_038228485.1). Classification (GTDB taxonomy): domain Bacteria; phylum Pseudomonadota; class Alphaproteobacteria; order ATCC43930; family CGMCC-115725; genus DATARH01. The sequence goes on along the minus strand of JBBRPG010000028.1, from coordinate 22,762 downwards.
CTTGTCGCTGAGCCAGGCCGAGCGATAGGTGATCAGCCGCGCCGCTTCGAGATCGGCGCTCATCTCGGCGACATGGCGGCGCACATCGGGATGATAGGCGAGCGGCTGCTCGTAGCCTTCCGCTTTACGGCTGTGCATCACCCGGCGCAGCTCGTCGAATGCGGCTTGCGCGACGCCGAGATAGACCGGGGTGTATGAGCCCCAGAACCAGTTCAGATTGTCGTGACGAAACCGCCGCATGTCGTCCGAGCGGAACACTGCGGCGCTTTCGGGCAGCCAGCACTCGTCGAGGATCAGCGAGTCGCTGCGCGTGGCGCGCATGCCGAGCACGTCCCAGTTCGGGTCGACCTTGCGCCCTTCGGCCGCGCGCGGCAGCATCAGGATCATCCCGGCCGAGGGGCTCGTCGCCTCGTCGGGGTAGGCCATCACCAGGACGAAATCGGCCGCTTCGAGCATCGAGGCGAACATCTTGCGGCCGGTGACCCGATACCCGCCATCGGCGCGGCGCGCCCGCGCCTTCAGCGGGCGCTCGCCGATCAGCGAGGTGGTCGCCGGCTCGGAAAAATTACCGGCGATCAGCTTGTGCTCGTTGACGACGAGATCGGCGATGCGCCGCTTGGTCTCCGCCGAAACCTCGGGGCTTTGCAGCAGCGGCATGACCACCGAAGCGTGCATGTTGAAGGCGAGCGCCGTGGACGGACAACCCGCGCCCAGCGCCTCGTAGGCGATCGTGTGATCGAGAAAGCTGGCGCCGCTTCCGCCCCATTCCTTGTCCACGGTCAGCGCCAGAAATCTGTGCTCGCGCAGGCGGTCGTAGTTCTCGACCGGGTGGCTGGCGTCGCGGTCGTGCATAGCGGAGCGGGTGGCGAAATCGGCCGCGAGCTCCCGGCACTCCTGCTGCAGGCGCTGCTGCTCGGCGGTGAGCGCGAAATCCACTTTGCGCGCCTTCCTAGCCGAGCAACTGCTTTTGCCGGGTCTTCGAGGCGTGCACGATCGCATCGATCAGCCGGTGTCGTTTGACCGCGGCGTCGAAGCCGGGGCTTGCCGGCGTGCCGTTGCGGATGCTTTCGCCCAATTTCACGTAAAGCTGGGCGACGTTATACGGCGAGTTCACCGGCGTACCCTCCGGCACATAGCGGTACTTCGCGGGGATCGGCAGCTCGGCTAACTTCACCCCCTTTCCTTGGGCGCCGTGCAGCGACAATTCCTGGCGCTGCATCGAGCCGCCGGTGGTGGAGGCCAGCACCAGGTCGCCCTCGCTGCCGTGAATCTCGAACAGGAACTCGGTGCCGCGCGCCATGCCGCCGCGGATCTGGAACGACACCACCGCGCCATCGCCGAGGATGCCACTGACCGCGAGCTGATCCGGCGACGTCAGCGGCACCTCGCCCTGGTCCTCGGTCGGTATTCGGTCGCGCTGGCTGACCGCGAAGGCGCTCAGCTCGCGGAACTCGCCAAGGCAGTGGCACAGTGCATCGATCTGATGCCCGCCGGTGATCGTCATCAGGTTGGCGCCGTTGGCGAAATCGGCCTGATAGGCGCGGTCGAGCGTCGCCGCCCAATTCGGCGCGCAGCCGATCAACGTCGCTGTCAGCACCCGGCCGACATAGCCCTCGGCGACCAGGTCCTTGACGTAGTTGATCGTCGGCGAATGCTGACCCTGCAGCCCGACGGCGTGACGGACGCCCTTGCGTTCGGCCGCGTCGAGCATTTGCCGGGCCTCGTCGGTGTTCCGGCCGAGCGGCCATTCGCAGTAGACGTGCTTGCCGGCCTCGATCGCCGCCATCACCGGCCGGTGATGGTCGGGCACCTTGACGGTGACCGTTACGAGGTCGACATCGGGATGCTGCGCGAGTTTCACCGGGTCGGAGAACGCCAGGGGTATGCCGAAATGCCGGGCCGTCGCTTTGGCCGATTCCTGCCGCGTGGTGCAGACCGCGGCGATCTCGAAATCCGGCAACGCCCGCAAGGCCGGGATATGGGCGATCGAGGCGAATCCCCGGTTCGGGCTCAGCCCGACGATCCCGACGCGAATTTTGCCGCCGCTGGCCATCGTCTTCTCCTCGTCGCGGGCGCGGTCTCCCCACTCATCCCGCTCTGTCGGCGATGTGAGCCTATGAAGGCGTGATCTGCAAGCAGGCTGCGCGCAGCGCGACGCTGCCGCGCGCAGTGAAATTCGGCGTTGTCCGGTCACAGGGAAATGCGCCATGTTGCCGTGCGCTTGGGATTCTGCGCGGCTCGGGAGCTGCACGACGATGAGACTGAACGACGCGATCAATATCGAAGACTTGCACCAGATGGCGAAGCGGCGGCTGCCCAAGGTCGCCTTCGACTTCATCGAGGGCGGGCTCGAGGACGAGCGCGGGCTCGACCGCAACACCGAAGCCTTCCATCAGCACAAGCTGCTGCCGCGCTATCTGGTCGACGTGTCGAAGCGCGATCAGTCGCAGACGATCTTCGGCCACAAGTTCAACAGCCCGTTCGGCATTTCGCCGACCGGCAGCGCGGGCCTCTTCCGCCGCGGCGCCGACATGATGCTGGCCGAGGCCGCGCGCGAGGCGAACATCCCCTACATCATGTCGGGCGCCAGCAACCAGACGATCGAGGACGCCGCCAAGGTCGCGCCGAAAAACGCCTGGTACCAGCTTTACGCGGCGAAGGACGGCGCGGTCTCCGACGATCTGATCAAGCGCACCGCCGATGCCGGGCTCGAAGCGCTGGTGCTGACGGTCGACGTGCCGGTGCACTCGAAGCGCGAACGCAACACCCGCAACGGCTACGCCAACATCCGGGGCAACTGGCTGCAGGCGGCGCTAAGACTGAAGCCGGCCCTGCTCGCCGAGGCGCTGGCCCATCCCGGCTGGATTTACGAATACATCACCCATGGCGGCACTCCGGAGCTCGGCAACTGGCTGCCCTACCTGCCGAAAGGGGCGACCCCGGAAGACACGATCAAGTTCAACCGCGCCCAGGTGCCGGCCCACGCCCAGACCTGGAAGGAGCTCGAACACTACCGCGAGCTGTTCCCGCGCAAGCTGGTGGTGAAGGGCATCATGAGCCCGGCCGACGCGATCCGCTGCGCCGAGATCGGCTGCGACGGCATCATCGTCTCGAACCACGGCGCCCGTCAGCTCGACCAGGCGCCGGCGTCGCTCGACGTGCTACCGGCGGTGAAGCGCGCGGTCGGCGACCGCATGACGGTAATGCTCGACAGCGGCGTCCGCCGCGGCGCCGACATCCTGATCGCGATGTGCCTGGGCGCCGATTTCTGCTTTTTCGGCCGGCCGACCCTTTATGGCGCGGTCGCCGGCGGGCTCGACGGGGTCAACAAGGCGGTCGACATCTTCCGCACCGAGATCGACCTGGTCATGGGCCAGATCGGCTGCCCCAGCCTCGACCAGCTCGGCCCCGACTTCTTGTGGCAGGAAGATTGGGAGCGCAACCGGTAACCCTTCGTTACCGCGGAGCGCCGCAGGCGCCGCCGCAATTCCTACCCGGCGACGGGCGGTTCACGCCATCGCCGGGCGCATTCCGCCGCTGCTGAGCCCGCGCCGCGCGACGAGAAACCCGATCAGCATCAGATTGACCAGGTTGAAGGCCACCCCGGTCATAAAGGCCGGCGCGTAATAGCCGTAATGGTCGTAGAGTGCGCCGGCGAACCAGCTGCCGAACGCCATCCCGCCCATGCTGGTGAACAGCACGGTCGGCACCCGCCACGACGCCTCGGATGAGGGGAACAGCTCGCGCACGACCAGCACATAGGCCGGCACGATGCCGCTGAACCCGAGCCCGTAGGCCGCCGAGACCGCGAACAGCCCGGCCTCGTTCTGGGTCAGCAGGAACGCGGCGATCGCCAGCGTCTGGCAGGCCGAGCCGAGGATCAGAGTGATCAGCCCGCCGACCCGGTCGGCAAGCCAGCCCCAGAATTGGCGGCTGCAAAAAGCGCAGGCCTGCATCACCGACAGCATGATTGCGCTGGTCGCCGCCGGAATGCCGACATCGGTGCAGAACGCCACCAGATGGCTCTGCGGCAGCGCCATCGGCACGCAGCAACAGAACCCGGCGACCGCCAAAACCCCCAGCACCAGATTGGGCGGCAGGCCGAGCACCAAGGGGCCGCGCCTGCCCGCCTCGGCCATGCTGCTCTCGTGCGATGGCTCCGGCGCCGGGTGCAGGAACAGCGCTGCGATCGGCGGGATCGCCACCACCGCGAAGACGCCGTAGGCGATCATCGTCGCCTGCCAGCCGAATCGCGTCATCCCGAACTCGAACACGCTGGGCCATACCATGCCGGCGACGTACTGGCCGGACGAGATCAGCGCCAGCGCCGTGCCGCGGCGCCGCTCGAACCAGCGGCTGACATAAACCAGCAGCGGCGGGAACATCGCGCCGTTGCCGAGAAAGCCGAGCAGCAATCCGTGGCCGACGTAAAGCGCCCAGACCTTGCCGCTCGCCGAGACTGCGAGCCCCGCGGCAATCATCGTCGACCCGAAGATCACCGTGCGCCGCACCCCGATGCGGTCGGCGACCCAGCCCATGAAGATGCCGCCGAGGCCGGTGCCGACCCACGCCAGCGCCGCCGCTAGCGAAATCACCTGGCGCTGCGTGTCGAGGTCGGCGGCGATCGGCTTCAGCCCGATGACGATCAGCAGCGGCGAGCCATAGGAGATCGACAGCAGGACGACGCTGACGCCGGCGGCGACCCAGGCGCCGCGCCCTTCGACGGTCGCATCGCGCGGCCTCGGCCCGGTCGTCGTCGTGCCTCCCGCGTCCGGCATCGGCCGGCTCCTCCTCGACTTGAATGCAGATGCCCGCATTTTGGGCAGTTCCTGACTGATACCGCCTATGCCGGCGGCATCGCAATCGTCTATCCGACAAAGCTCCTGCGCGTCGGTCTCAGCGCGGCATTGCATTGCGAAAGTGCAATCATCAAGCTAGAATGATTTCACTTTCGGGAGACGACATGGCCAGCATCACCATCCGAAATCTCGACGAGAGCCTCAAAATCCGCCTGAAAGCTCGGGCTACCGAACATGGCTGCTCGATGGAGGAAGAGGCGCGGCGGGTGCTGCGCGAGTCGCTCGACCGCCAGCGTCCGGAGACCTTGGGCGATATTGCCAGAGAGCTGTTCGGCCCCAAAAACGGCGTGGAGCTGACGCCTCATCCGCCGGTCACGCCGCCCGATCCCCCCGATTTCAGCGACGAATGATCATTCTCGACACCAATGTCATTTCTGAGGTCATGCGGCCCGCGCCATGCCAAACGGTAGCGAAATGGATGGACGCAACGCCTACCTTCGATCTAGCGACAACGGCCATCAATATCGCCGAGATTAGACGTGGCTTGGCGCGGCTCCCCTTTGGTCGTCGTCGTGTGCGTTTGGAGACGCTGTTTAAAACCATGCTCGTCCGGGCGTTCGAGAATCGGGTTTTCGGTTTTGACCGGCCCGCCGCCGATGCATATGCCGAACTGGCGCTGGCGCGTGAACGAAGCGGCCGTCCTTTTCAGGGATACGACGGGTTGATCGCCGCCATCGCATCGTCGCGCGGCTTAGGCGTTGCCACTCGCGATATCCGAGCTTTCGAGGGCTGCGGAATTCAGGTGGTGAACCTTTGGGAGCCCACCGCGACTTGAGCGCCGCATTGCCGGTTGGCGCCAGCGGGGGCTACCATCGCATCCAACAACTCAAGCGGGAGGAAATCGATGGGCAAGCGCATCGTCTTCGTCGGCGCCGGCGCGGTCGGCGGCTATAGCGGCGCACACATGGCGAAGGCCGGCGAGGACGTGACCTTTATCGATTTCTGGCCGGAGAATGTCGAGGCGATCAACCGCGACGGCTTTAAGATCACCCATCACCAGGGACCCAACCCGTTCGCGGTCAAGGTGCGCGCGATCCACCTGACCGAGGCGCAGACCCTGGCCAAGGAAAAGCCGGTCGACATCGCCTTTGTCTGCACCAAATCCTACGACACCGAATGGGCGGCGCGGCTGATCAAGCAGTATTTGGCGCCGGGCGGCTACGTCGTGTCGCTGCAGAACTGCATGAACGAGGCGACGATCGCCGAGGTGGTCGGCTGGGGCAAGACGATGGGCTGCATCGCCAGCAACATCAGCGTCCATCTACACGCCCCGGGGCAAATCCATCGCGGCGGGCTGATCGGCGGCAGCCGGCATACGGTCTATCGCACCGGCGAGGTTCATGGCCGCATCACCGAGCGGGCGCAAGAGGTCTGCCGTCTTGTCGCCCACGCCGACAGCGCCAAGGCTACCGATAATCTCTGGGGCGAGCGCTGGTCCAAGCTGGTGCAGAACTCGACGGCGAACGGGGTCTCCGCCTGCACTGGGCTATCGGGCGGGCAGATCACCGACAACGAGGCGATCCGCCATTTCCAGGCGCGGCTCGGCAGCGAGGCGATCCGCATCGGCCAGGCGCTCGGCTACAAGCTCGAAGAGATCGGGCATCAGGATCCGGAGCTGATCGCCAGGGCCGGCGAGGGCGATGCCGCGGCCTTGAAGGCCTACGACGAGCACCGGCTCGCCGCGCCGCGCGGCGCCGCCGACCAGCGGCCGTCAATGGGCCAGGACATGGCCAAAGGTCGCCGCACCGAGATCGAGTTCCTCAACGGTTTTGTCGTGCGCGAGGGGGTGCGGGCGGGCATCCACGCCCGCGCCAACGAGCGTCTCGTCGACATCGTCAAAAAAGTCGAGAAGGGCGAGCTCAAGCAGGACCCGCGGCACATCAGCGAGCTGCGGCTGAATTGACGACGGAGGGATCGGTCTTTCAGAGGCTTACCATCCCCATCCACCACATCGTCCGGCCGCCGACGTCAATATCGTATTTGCGGACGAAATCGAGCTTGCCGTCGTCGCCGACACGGAACACCGAGAGGCAGCACGGCACCTCGCGCAGTTGCGCGCCGTCCTTGACGGTGATCCCCTGGATGTGCGCGCAGACCAGCATCTTGCCGCTTGGGTCGATGTGGAACGTCCGGCAGTGGATGCCGCGGGTGTCGACATGCTGGATCGAGTTGGGCTCGCCGGTATTGGCGTCGATCGCGAACACCGCGAGCGTGTTTTCGCCGCCGGCGAAGACCTTGTGGCCCTCCTGCTCGATTGCGGTCGAGGCGCGGTTGGCGACATAGACGAACTTGCCGTTGGGATGGACGTGCACGGTGCCGACCGCCTGGCGCGCGCCCGGCGGCACCGGCTGCGACAGGGTCGATTTGCGGAAGGCAGCTTCCGGGGCCAGCGCGCCGTCCGTCAGCGGGAACATGTCGACCCGGTTCTCGCGTTCCAGTGAGACGTAGACCCACGGCTTTGTCGGATGGAAGTCGAGGTGGCGCGGCCCGAACCCATAGCCGCCATTGGGTGCGACTGAGGCTTCGTTGCTCAGCACCCCGGCGTTGAAGTCGAAGATTTTGAGCGCGCCCGGCTCCTCGGGCTTGCCGCCCGCTGGATCATGCCCGCGGGTGACGAGAATCACCTGGCGGTTGTCCGGCGTCGCGCGCACCTGATGCGCGAAAATCCCGGGATCGAGGTCGCCCTGAATCACCTCGGCGCCCGGGGTGCCGTCCGCATTGATCCGGTAAACGCGGATGGCGCTCGGATTGTTGAACGCGACCAGCACATGCTCGCTCGGGATGTCGGTCGCCATGTGAATGGGCCGGGTCGGCAGCGGGATCGGCGCGCCGTGCGGCGACAACGCGCCGCTCGCCCGGTCGATGCGCAGCGCGCTGACGTGGTGGTTGGCGCCGGGCGCGCCCATGCCCGAGGCGCTGTCGCTGGTCGCGGCGTAGAGGAATGGCTGCGAGGCGTGGGGCCAGACGTATTGCACATTGGCCGGCAGGCTCACCGTGCCGCGCCGGGTCAGGGTGCAGCCCTCGACATCTACGTCGTAATGCGTGAGCTCGGCGCCAACACTGGCGTAAAGCGCGATCTTCGCTGCCGGCATCGCGGCGTCTCCCTGGCGATTGGTGGGCGGCAAGCGTGCCCGCTTCGGATAATCGCGACAAGATGATGATTCGACGCGTTTTAGCGCTACCGTTCGGCATGAGCCCTTGCTAGGATTTTCAACTTGTGATGGGGTGCGGGCGGGGGACTAGGGAGCGGTCCTGCCGCCGGCAAAACTTGAAAAATCGAGAAGCGCGTTGGCAGCAGATTTCAAGATAGCCATTGTCGGCTCTGGACCGGCCGGCCTCAGCGCCGCGGCTCACGCCGCCCAGAGGGGCGTGCCGCATGTGCTGCTCGAGGCTACCGACCACATCAACAACACGATCTTTCGCTATCAAAAGCGCAAGCACGTCATGGCGACCCCCGAGGTGCTGCCGCTGCGCAGCGACCTCGACTTCAAGGAAGAATCGCGCGAGGAGGTCCTCGACAACTGGACCCAGGGCTCGCAAACCGCCGGGACCAATATCCGCTTCAATGCCGAGGTCACGGCGATCAAGGGCGCACAGGGGAATTTTCAACTGGAGCTTGCCCGCGGCGAGAAGATTACCGCCGAATTCGTCGTCCTCGCCGTCGGCGTGCAGGGCAACTACAACCGGCTGAGGGTGCCCGGCGCCGACCTGCCGTTCATCCAATACCAACTGGACGACCCGGACGAATACAGGGAAGAAAAAATCGCCATCATCGGGGTTGGCGACGCCGGCCTCGAAAACGCGCTGGGCCTTGCGGTCAACAACGAAGTCTACCTGATCAACCGCAAGGACGAGTTCCCCGGCGCCAAGGCCGGCAACCGCGCGCTGATCATGGCGGCGATCGCCAAGGATCCGAGCCAGGCGGGGTCGATCAACCACGTCGTCAACGTCGAGGCACAGGAGGTCAAGGCAGGGCCGGCGGGCCAGCCGGGCGAACTGATCCTGCACCGCTCCGACGGCGCCGAGGTGCATCTTCCCGTCCACCGCATCATCGCCCGCATCGGCGCGCAACCGCCGCGGCGGTTCCTCGAATCCTGCGGCATGGTCTTCACCAGCGCCGACCGCAACGCCATTCCGCAGGTCAGCGAGACCTACGAATCGGGGGTCAAAGGGCTTTACATCATCGGGGCGCTGGCCGGGTATCCGCTGATCAAGAACTGCCTCAACCAGGGCTACGAGGTCGTCGAATACATTCTCGGCAACCAGATCGCCCCCGCCGACGAGCCGCTGATCCAGGCGAAGCTGAGCGCCGACAAGATCGCCGCCCTCGCTCCCGGCAAGACCGCGATGACCGGCGCCGAGCTGATCGGCCATATCCAGGCGCGGGCGCCGATGTTCTCGGGCCTCAAGCCGATCCAGATTCGCGAATTCCTGATCCATGCCGAACTGCACCGGCTGCAGCCTGGACAGGCCGTGTTTCAGCGCGGCGATTCGACCAATTCGCTGTATACGGTGCTGGACGGCCAGGTCGGTATCCAGATCGACCCCAACAACCCGGCCGAGATGGTGCGACTGGGGCGCGGCCAGTTTTTTGGCGAGATGGGGCTGATCTCGGGCCGCCGGCGCACCGCCACGGTCGTCGCCACCGAGCCCTGCGTCCTGCTCGAGGTCGACCGCAACACGATGATCCGGCTGGAGCGCTCCGAGGCCTCGATCAAGGAGGCGATCGACAGCGCCGCGGTCATCCGCCAGATCAAGACCTTCCTCGCGCCGCAGGTCGATGACAGCCTGCTCGCCGAAGTGGTGGCGAGCGCCCGGATCGTGCCCTTCAAGCCCGACGAGAAGCTGATCGAGGAGGATGCCGAGGACGACGCGGTCTATCTGATCCGTAAGGGCTCGGTGACCGTGTCGATGCGGGTCGGCAACAAGGATGTCGTGCTCGCCTACGTGCCGGCCGGCAACTATGTCGGCGAGATGGCGCTGCTGACCCACCGCAACCGCGCCGCCACCGTCGCCGCCGCCAGCGCCACCGAGGCGATCCGCATCGACAGCGCCGCGTTCCGCAAGCTGCTTGACCAGGACGCGGAGTTGCGCCACCGGGTCGAATCGCAGCTCCAAAAGCGTCTCTCCGAGCGCGACCTGATGCGCAACAACGCCGATTCCGGCGATCTCATCAAATTTTTGGTGCGCGAAGGGCTGGGCGAGGCGACCAACGTCCTGCTGATCGACGAATCGCTGTGCGTGCGCTGCGACAATTGCGAGAAGGCCTGCGCCGAGACCCATCACGGGGTCAGCCGGCTCAACCGCGAGGCGGGCCCGACCTTTGCGATGGTCCATGTGCCGACCTCGTGCCGGCATTGCGAAGACCCGCATTGCATGAGTGAGTGTCCGCCCGACGCGATCCACCGCGCGCCCAACGGCGAGGTCTTTATCAACGACCAGTGCATCGGCTGCGGCAATTGCTACAACAACTGCCCCTACGGCGTCATCCAGATGGCCGAGGTGCCGCCGGCGAAGCCGAGCCTGTTGAACTGGCTGCTGTTCGGCGCGGGGCCCGGCCCGGGTGAGGACAAGTCGGCCGCCGGCATGGCCAAACGCACCGGCTCCAAGCATGCGGTCAAGTGCGACATGTGCAAGGACCTCGCCGGCCCGGCCTGCGTGCGCGCCTGCCCGACCGGCGCCGCGATCCGCGTCGATCCGGCCGGGTTCATCGACATCATGCGCCGGGCAGGGGCCGAGGCATGAGCGTCAGCGACACCGCCGCTCGGGCCACGCCGCCGGCGTCTTCGGCGCACACCGCCGCGCCTACCGACCGGCACACCTCGTTTCTCGCCTATGACGGGTTTCGCTATCTGAAATGGGCGCTCGCGGCGTGTGTCGCGGCGATCCTGCTCTACTGGCTGGTACCGCCCTACGGGGAGCGCTACGGCGGCGGCTGGGCCGGCTACATACTGGGCAGCACCGGCGCGCTGTTGATCCTGTGGCTGACCTGGTTCGGCTACAAGAAGCGCAGCTACGGCTCGCGCCTCGCGCACAAGACCGACAGAGACGGCAACCCGGTCGACGATCCGAGCCGGTTGGCGCGCCGGTTGTCGGCGCATGTCTACCTCGGCTGCGCGCTGCTGGTCATCGTCACGCTGCATACTGGGTTTCACTTCCACTGGAACCTGCACACGCTCGGTTATGCGCTGATGTGCATCGTCGTCTTCAGCGGCATTTTCGGCATCGTCGCTTACGCTCGGTTTCCGCGGCGGATGACCGAGAACCGGGAGAACGCCACAACCGAGCAGATGCTGACCCGCATTGCCGGGATCGACGGCGAATTGCGCCAGCAGGCGATGGCGCTCGACGACCAGACGGCGGCGGTGGTGGAGGCCGCGGTCGAGACCACGGCGGTCGGCGGCTCGATGTGGCGACAGATGTCCGGGCGCTATCCCGGCTGCACCACCGCGGCGGCGATGGCCTATATGGATTCGCGAACCCGCACCATCCCGGCCGGCCTCGAAGCGACCTGGCGCCAGGTCCGCCTTAAGCTCGAAGAGAAGGCCGCGGTGATGACGCGCCTGCGCCGCGACATTCGCTTCAAGGCGATCATGGAGGCGTGGCTATACCTGCACGTGCCGCTGACCTTCATGCTGCTCGCGGCGGTCATCTCGCACGTCGTCGCCATTTTCTTCTTGTAGCCCCGCCCCGCTCCTGAGATCGGCCATGCCCCTATCGACGGCCCTGAACCTTTGCGATTGCGATCGACCGCATGGACGTTGAATTCACCTTTCTGACCCAGCGCGGCACCGCGATGATGCGGCGGTCGCAGCGCGCCAGCGCCGAGCGCATCCGGCTGGGACGCGGCACCGACAACGAGGTGGCGCTGCCCGATATCCGGGTGCCGCTGCGGCTGGCGGCGCTGGGGCCGGCCCCCGATGGCATGGTGATCGAAAAGCTCGGCGCCGCGGCCCCGCTGCTGGTCAACGGCCAGCCGGTCGAATCGGCCGTGCTGCGCGTCGGCGATCAGATGCGGCTGGGTCCCTACCGGGTCGAGGTGGTGACGCCGCCCGAAGGTTGCGACGGCGCGATCCAGATCGAGCTGGTCGAGCCGCTGGGCGCCGATCCGGTGGCGCGCGCCCATATCGGGCTCGCCCAGACCCATCTCAGCAAGCGCCTCACCGCGTGGGCCTGCGTCCTCCTCGTCGCGCTGCTGTTTCTGGCGGCGCCGCTCGTCGCCTTCACCAGCGGCGCGCTGACCTCGTGGCACAAGCAAAGTCCCGGGCTGACCGCGCCGACCCTGGTCGGGCTCGCCTGGAACAGCGGCGAGTTCTCGGATTCCCACCGGTTCTTCGGAGCGAACTGCGCGACCTGCCACCAGGCGCCTTTCTCGCGCGTCGCCGATACTGCCTGCCTCAGCTGCCATACCAATGTCGGCGGCCATACCGAGCCGGGGATAAAGGTAGGCTCGGCCGGGGAACGGATCGCGGCGTCGCGCTGCATCGACTGCCACAGCGAGCACCGCGGGCAGTCGGGGGTGGTTTTCCGCTCCGCCAGCCTATGCCTCGACTGCCACCGCGACCTCGACAAGACCGCGCCGGATGCTGGGGTGGCTGCGGTCAGCGGCTATCCCGACGGCCACCCGCAATTCCGCGCGACGCTCGTCGCCGACGCCGCGCAGAAACAGCATGCGCGCGTCGCACTCGACAGCACCCCGGCGCCGGCGGACCATCCCGGGATCAAATTCTCGCACGCGGCGCATCTGCTGCCCGGCGGCTTTCCCAAGCTCGGCTACAAGGAGATGCGCTGCGCCGATTGCCATGTCGCCGAACCGGACGGCAAAGGCTGGCAGGCAGTCACCTACAACGGCCAGTGCCAGGGCTGCCACAACCTGAAATTCGATGACGTCGCTCTGCCTTGGGCCGACGCCAAGGTGCCGCACGGCGATGACGGCGCGGTGATCGCCGCGGTGTGGAATTTCTACGCGGCGAAATTGGTGAAAGACGGCGTCTCGGCTCCTGCCGCGGCTCCGCCGCAGGCGGTCGAACGGCGCGGTGCCGGCATGCCGATCCCGCCCGCGCCGACCCCACCGCCTTCCGACGCTCCGGGCTGGATCGCGGCCAAATCGGCGACCGCGATCGGCATCGTCTTCGACAAGAACCGCGGCTGCACTTATTGCCATTACGGCACCGGGGCCGACGGCGCCATCGATGCCCAAAAAATCGTCGCCCAGATGAATTCGCCGACGCCAGGGCCGCTCAAGGTGATCGCCCCGGTCGAACTGCGCACCAAGTTCCTGCCCAACGCGGTTTTCGACCATTCGCGCCACCGCGGCATGAAATGCGCCGATTGCCACACCGCCGTGGCCCAGTCGCAGACCAGCGCCGACCTGCAGGTCCCCGGGATCGAAACCTGCAAGACCTGCCACGGCAGCGAGAAGGCGCATCTTGCGGTGCAGTCAACCTGCATCACCTGCCACGCCTTCCACCGGCCCGATTTCGGGCCGATGCATCCCACCGAGGCAGCGGCGAAGTAGCCACGCCGCGGCGGGTCGCGCTCCTACTCGATTACCTTGTCGGCGCTGCGAGGATCGAAGGCGGGATCGTCATCCCGAAGCGTCTTCGCGTCTTCGGATTGGACGTCGGCACTTTCCGCAACGCACGCTCGGCGTCGGGTTACGGCTCGATCGTCTTGAATGCCGTACGGCGGAAGGTGAGCTGAAGCAGCTACCCGGTCTGCCGCCGAACCGCTTCGCTGCCTTCGGGATTGCCGCTGGGCTCGTCGTAAAAGAGGCCGCGGCCTCGACTCCGATCGTGGTCGGCTTATCGTGGCGCCGGCTGCGGCCCGCCCCAGAGCTCGGAGCGCGGCGAAGGGAAGCAGAAGCGCCGCGTCAAAGCGGCGGCATCTTGGCCTTGAACGCCTTCAGCGCGTCGGTGAACGCCTGGGGCTGGAACTTCTGATCGTCGGCGACCGCGGCGTAGAGCCCGGACCGGGCAGACTCCAGCCCGGCGAGCTGCTTGTCGTCGGCAAAACCGAGCGCCCTGATCGCGGCGACGATCGCTTCGAGCGCGTTCACCCGCTGCTGAGCCCCGCTGTAGTCGAGGTCGTCGCCGGCGACCGGCCCGGAAATGACCGCATCGATCAGCGCCTGCGCGTCCGCCTTGTCGAACTGGTGCTTCGCCAGCACCGGAACCAGCGCCGCCGCGGCGTCGCGCACTGCCGTCGCCTCGCGCTGAACCGCTTCCCAGCTTTCGCCGGTGGCCTTATGCAGCGCCAGCATGTGGTCGTGGAGCGTCTTCGCCGCGTCGGGCGCGACGCGCGCGGCGATCGTGTTCAGCATGACGATCGTCGCGTCGTAGAGCTTGATGCGGCCCGGCGGCAGTCCGGTCCCGGCGCGCGCTTGCCATTGCAGATCGGTGCGCGCGTGGTGGCAGGACTGGCAATCGAACAGCGACAGCTCGATATCGAGGCCCTTGGGCGCGTTTTTCGGGTCGAGCAGCAGCTCCATGCGGCGTTTGACCTCTTCCGCCTGGCCGACTGCCCATACCTGCATGTCGTTGGGCTGCCCTTTGCGCTTGATATAGGCGGCGTCGGCCACGAAATGCGCCGGCTGGATCGTCGTGAACACGTCGAGCTCGAACGGGATGTGCGGGTGCCCGGCGCCGGTGAGGCGGTGGGTGATGGCGCGCTCGCTGTTGCCGAGATGGCAGTTGAGGCACTTCTCGGCGCGCATTTCCGGACGCTCGGTCGGGTACATGCCGGCGGCGATATTGGCCGCGTGGTCGGCGCCGGCCATGTGGGTGCCGAGCCAATTGGCCGCGCCGCCATGGCATACCTCGCAGCCGATCCCGTCGGTGACGCTGAATTGCGGCCCGCGGCGGTCGGCCGGCACGTTGTCGGTGTGGCAGCCCAAGCAGAGCGGCGCCTGCTGCGGGTCGGCGATACCGAGATTCTTGGCGATGCGCTGCGCCCGCGGCCCCTTGAGCGCGGCATAAGCCTGGGAGTGCCTATCCTTGCGCGACCAGATCAGGTATTCGTTCTGCTGGACGCGCACGCCGACAATGCGCCCGACACGGCCGTGGCAATTGTCGCCCGAGCAGTTCTGAACGCCGAGATGGGTTGCCTCGGGCGCAGCAGGCGGCGTTTGCGCCGATGCCGTAGCGGCGAACGCCAGCCCCCCGGCCAGCGCGATGCCGAATATCCTTCCCCAAACCCTGCCTCTCATCGCCGCGTCGTCCCCTGCAAGTTCTTCAGCGCCGCGATCAGGGCGCTGGCGTTGGCGTGTGCTCCGCTTACGGCGGTGAGCGTCGCGTCCACGCCTTTTACCGCCCGGTCGAGGGCTTCGCTTTGCGGCGGGGCAAGATCGCCCGATGTCCGCAGGCTGGCGGCAACGGCTCTTAGACCCATCGCCACCTGATCGTTGCGCGAGGAGCCGATGCCGCCGCCGGACAGCGCGATCAGCCCGC
Organism: Alphaproteobacteria bacterium; assembly: GCA_038228485.1. GTDB lineage: Bacteria > Pseudomonadota > Alphaproteobacteria > ATCC43930 > CGMCC-115725 > DATARH01. The sequence goes on along the minus strand of JBBRPG010000028.1, from coordinate 7,455 downwards.
CGCCGATCGCCCGCATGTCCTCGCTGGTGAAGTTGTGGTCGGCGAATGTCTGCTTGAGCTTGTCGGCGATGTCGCGAACCGCTGCCGCCTCCCGCTGCACGCCGGCCCAGTTGCCGATCGTCGCCCTCTGCATCGCGGCGATGTGCTGATCCAGGGCCTGCGCGGACTCGGGCGCGATCCGGGCCGCCGCGACCCTGACCATCAGCGCGTTGGCGTCATCTAGCTTGAACTTGCCGGGGCTGCCCCCGGCAATCGTGCCGAACTGGTGGTGGCAGGTCTGGCAGTCGAGCAGCGCGAATTCAGGCCACATGCCGCGCGGGGCGTGCTTCGGGTCGATAAATGCGTCCATGCGGCGCTGCAGCGCGGCGGCCTGCCCGACCGCCCACACCTGCACGTCGGTGATGTTGCCCTTGCGCTGGATGTAGCGCTCGTCGACGGTGAAATGCGCCGGCTGGATCGCGCTGAACGTGTCGAGCTCGAATCCTAGCCGCGGATGCCCGGCGCTGTAGAAGCGGTGGTCGACAAAACGCTCGCCGTTGCCGACATGGCAGTCGAGGCATTTTTCGGCGCGCGCGATGGGCTGGTCGGTCGGGTACATGCCGTTGGCGAGGTTGACCTTGCGCGGCTGGCCGGAGATGTGCGTGCCGAGCCAGCTCGAGGCGCCGCCGTGGCAGGCTTCGCAGCCGACGCCGTCCTCGATATGGAATTGCGGCCCGCGCGCGTCGGCGGCGACGTTGTCGGTGTGGCAGTCGAGGCAACGCTTCTGGCTGACCGCATCGGGGAGGCCAAGCGCCTTGGCGATGCGCAGCGCCGGCGCGCTTGTCAGCACGGCGTAGGAGTTGTGGTGTTTGTCCGCCTTCGACCAGATCAGGTACTCGTTGCCGGCGACGGACGAGCCGCGCGGCCGGTTTACGTCGCCGTGGCAGTTGCTGGCGCTGCACGAGACGACGCCGAGATGGCCGCCGGCCTTCAGCCCAGCGGGCGTCGCTGGAGGCGTGGGCGATGCGGCCGCGGGGGCCCGAGCGGCAGGCGCGGGGGCGGCGGGCGCCGGAGCCCGCGGCACCGGTGACATGGGCGCTGGAGCCACGGGGGGTGAGGCATCGGGCGGCGGCGGCGAAAGCCCAGGCGACACCCCAGGCAATCCCCGTGACGGCGACTGCGCCTCGGCGGCCGGACTCGCGGCGAGCAGAAGAACGGCCGCCGCCGCGGCAAAGAGATGCCGCGTCATCGGCAGGACAATGCTGGCTCGCGTCATGGCTTCATCCGGCGACCGTTAACCCTCCCAGGGGTAGATGATCCTAACGGCGACAGCCCCCCTAAGTCCACCTAACCTCTGGTAGATTTGATCGTCGCAACGCAGTTTTTTCATTATTGACTTTTCGCGGCGGCCGCACGCCGAAATAGCCGGGCTACTTCTCTTCCGCGGTATAGACGCCGTCCCAGTCCGTGGGCGGCGCCTCTAGCTGGAAATGCGCGATGCGGCGGCGATAGAGGTCGTAGACCGGCTCCATGTAGCGCGCCGCGGCGAGCGGGGCTTCGCCGAGCGTCGAGAGCGCGGTGGCCCAGTCCTGGCGCCGATAGGATTCGAGCAGCGAATTGTGCTGCACCTTCGGGCTCGCTTCGTCGTCGGGCGGTACAGTGAAGACCTTGACCGCCTGGCTCTTGCCCTTGACGGCGACCAGGTCGAGCTCGATGAGTTCGGTCTCCCCGTCCAGCTGCACGGCGGTGTCCTCGCCGATCACTAGATCGACATGATACAGCTTGCACAGGCCTTCGAGGCGCGAGGCGAGGTTCACCGGGTCGCCCAGCAACGAATAGTTGAAGCGCTGCTCCGAGCCGAAATTGCCGACGACGCATTGGCCGGTATTGAGGCCGATGCCGACGCGCAGCTCGTGGAACGGCTTGCCGGTCGCGTTCGCCTTGGCCAGCAAATCCTCATTCAGGCCGACCAGCCTGCGGCGGATGTCGCGGGCGGCGGCGACCGCGTTCTTGGCGTGCTCGGGATCGTCAAGCGGCGCGTTCCAGAACGCCATGATGCAGTCGCCGATATACTTGTCGATGGTGCCCTTGTGCTCGGCGATGATGTCGGTCATGGGCGAGGTAAAGCTGTTCATCAACTGGGTCAGCTCGCGCGCGTCGAGGCCCTCCGACAAGGTGGTAAAGCCGCGGATGTCGCAGAACATCACGGTCAGCTCTTTATATTCCCCGCCGAGTTGCAGCTTTTCCGGGTTGCGCGCCAGCTCGGCGACGTAATGCGGCGACATGTAGCGCGAGAACGCGCTGCGGATTTGCTGCTGGCGCATCTCGGTGCGCAGATAGCCGAGCACCGACGAGGTCAAATAGACCAGCACCGTGACGACCATTGGATAGACCGGGTCGATCAGCAGGTGCGCGTAGCGAAAGGCAAACCACGACGCGCCGAGACCGACCGCCACCGCGACGATGCCAAAAGCAGCGCTCAGCAGCGCGCCGATGCGCGGCAACACCAGGATCAAGCCGATGCTGACGAGGGCCGCGTAGAGAAGCTCGGCGCCGGTCGCCCAATCGGGGCGCGACAGGAAGACGCCCTGCAGGATCTGCTCGAGCAGCTGCGCGTGAATCTCGACCCCGGGGACGCCTGAGGCGATCGGGGTCGCCTGGCGGTCATTGACCATGCCGGCAGCAGAGGTGCCGACCAGAATGAGATGATCCTTGATCAGCGCCGGATCGAAATTGCCGGAGATGATCGAGGCGGCGGAGATCAGCCGGTCCTCGCGAGGCTTGGAGTAATAGACCCACACCCGTCCGGCCCCATCGGTGGGAACTTGTAGCGGGCCGATCTTCATCAGGGTCAGCCCGGTGCTCTCTCCGAAGCTCTTTTCCTGGTTGGCGCCGGCGGCGCGGCCGACATAACTGCGCGCGCCGGTGGCGATGCGCAGCATCTCGGCGACGAGCGAGAACACCGGCTTCTCGCCGAGCCGCATGATCAGCGGCACCCGCCGAACGATCTGGTCCCAATCGACGTGCTCGTTGAGAAAGCCATTGCCGGCGGCGACGTTCTGGAATTGCGGCAGGTCGCTTACCGCGGCCGGGAACGACTCAACCAAGTGCAGCGGCTGGTCGCCGGCAATGGCGTATCCTGCCTTGGCGATCGGCGGCGGCATATCTGCGTGATCGACGAGGATGAAGCCGGCAACCGTCGGCAGCGCCTTCATCGCGGTGACTAGGCGCTCGTCGGGGTCGGGAAGACTGTTCAGCAGCCTCGCCGTTTCGCTATCGACCTCGCCTTGTTTGTTGAGCCGTGCGAGCAGCAATTTGGGCGAGGTCCGGTCCGCTTCGGCGAACACCACGTCGAAACCGACGACCACGGCTCCCGCCTCGCGCAGCTTGTCGATCAGCTGGGCAGAAAGGCTGCGCGGCCAGGGCCACTGGCCGAACTCCTTGAGGCTCGCCTCGTCGACGTCCACGATGCGAATCGGGATGTCTCCCGCCTCGCGCGGGGCGAGCCGCTGGTAAAAATCGAACGATACCAGCATCATCCGGTCGAGCATGTCGGGAACCGCGATGCGCGCGATCGTCGCGATCGCCAGCCCGAGCAGCGGCAAGACATAGATCAGTCCGCGACTTAGCAGAAACCGCATTACCGCGCCCCCTCTGCCTGGGCGATATCCGGCGCAATCAGCCTGTCGGCCTCCAACACGGGATAGATGCCGCCGCCGGTCATCAGCGTCAACAATGTCGCAGGCACGGGCCGGATCGGCAGCGTCGCGCCGGTCTCGCGGTTGCGCGCGGTCCAGTCGGCGAGCGAAATCTCGGCGGTGTCGCCCTCCTCGAAGGCGCGGTCGATTCCCGGGCAGGTCAAGGCGAGAAAGCCGAAATTGACCGCATTGCGGAAAAACAACCCATTGATCGAATCGGCCAGCAGCGCTCCCAGCCCCAGGTTGCGTAGCGAGCGCGCGGCCGGGCGGCTCGACCCGGTGCCGAAATTGCGTCCGCCAACGATGATGTCGCCCTGCCGCACCAGGTCGACCCAGCCCGGCCGGTTGGCGGCAAAGACCGCGCGCACCTGCTCGGACGGGGGCGCCTGCAGCAACGGTCCGGGCAGCATCAGATCGGTGTTGATGTCGTCGCCGAACTTCCAGACCCGGCCTGGGGCTATCGCAGAGAGCGCCGCCGCCATCACACCCTGCCCGGGTGCGCGATATGCCCCGCTGCCGCCGACGCGGCGACCGTCGCGGGCGAGGCCATGTAGATGCGCGCCGTGATGTCGCCCATCCGCCCCTTGAAATTGCGGGTGCTGGCGGTGATGCAGGTCTCGCCGGGTCCCAGCACCCCCATATGCCCGCCAAAGCAGGCGCCGCAGGTCGCCGGCGTCACCACCGCGCCGGCGTCGAGCAGCGTCTGCACGTAACCGGCCCGCACCGCGGCGGCGAAGATGCGCTGCGACCCCGGCGTCACGATCAGCCGCACCCCCGGCGACACCTTGCGTCCGGCCAGCACCCGCGCCGCCTCGGCGATGTCCTCGATGGTGCCGTTGGCGCAGGAGCCGATAAACGCCTGCTGGATCGGCTCGCCGGCGACTTCGCCCACCGGCACCGCGTTGCGCACCACCTTGTCGGGCAGCGCCACCAGTGGTTCCAGCCGGTCGAGCGCGATCGTCTCGCGGCGGGCATAGGCGGCGTCGGCATCGGGATATTGCGGCTCGAACGGGGCCGGGTTGCGCGTCTTGATGTAATCGATCAGTACCTCGTCGGGCTCGAAGGTGGCGAATTCGGCCGACAGTTCCGCGCCCATCGTCGTCAAAGTGCGGCGCGCATCGATGCTCAGATGCGCCAGCGCCGGCCCGCCGAACTCGATGTTCTGGTTGGCGTGGTCGCCGTACTCCTGGGCGATATGAAGGAACAGGTCCTTGGTCGACACTCCTGGCGCAAGCCGGCCGGTCAGGTCGTAGCGCACCGTCTCGCCGACCAGGAACCAGGTCTTGCCGGTGGTGATCGCGTAAAGCAGATCGGGCGCGCCGAGCCCGCGGGCGACGCAATTGAGCGCGCCGGCGCTGCAGGTATGCGAATCCGAGCACGCCATCACCGTGCCCGGCAGGGCATAGGCGTTCTCGGCGACGACGACGTGGCTGATGCCCTGGTCGGGGCCGACATCGTGAAAGCGCCTGATGCCGAAGCGGCGGACGAATTCGCGACCGCGCGCGTGCATCGCCGCGCTCTCGCGGGTGGCGGCGGGCACCTCGTGATCGAAGACCACGGCGACCTTGTCGGGGTCGTGCACCTTCAGCACCTCGCGCCACGACGAGCGCGAGAAGCTGAGGTCGATCATCACCGACAGGTCGACCTTCACCACGGCCAGATCGCCCGGCGCGATCTTGGCGACGCCGCTCGCCCGTGCCAGGATTTTCTCGGCGATGGTCATGCCCATGCCGGACAGCATACGGCCATTCGCGGCGGCGGCGAAGCGGCTGATGCAGTCGATGCACTTGCGCTCGCACCACGCATGGCCCAAGGCCCTGGTTGTCGCCGCGTACTCTGCTCAAAAGCTCGACTGAGCAAACGATTTGCCTATTATCCGTCGCATGAGTTCTCGGACCGCGGTTCGCCCCAGGGTGTCGCCGGGAACGTCACGGTGGAGGGTAGAGTTGGTGGCTCGGCCGGTTCGCGAACCTGGAGCAGCCCCATGGCGAAGATGACGTTAGCGAGCATAGCGATTGGTCTAGCGCTAGGATTGCTGGCGGACCTTACGTTGCCGAGTTCCAGTTGCAGCGCCATCCTCAAAGTCGGTACCAATCAGATCTATAAAGCTCCATCAGATGCCGCTATGGCGGCCAAAGACGGCGATCGTATCGAAATAGACCCAGGGAAATATATCGACTGTGCCGTCTGGCTTGCCGATGATCTCGTCATTGAAGGTGTTGGGCCCGGAGTCGTCATTACCGATAAGATTTGCGCCGGAAAGGCTTTGTTCGTTATCGAAGGGCGCAACACCATAGTGCGGCATCTGACCCTAACGCGGGCCCGGGCACCGGATATGAACGGAGCTGGGATACGCCTCGATCGAGGCAATCTGACGGTCGAAGATGTTAGATTTATTGATAATCAATCTGGGATTCTCGGTGGTGCCTCGGGCGCAACGGTAATCGTTAGAAAAAGCGATTTCGATCATAATGGAGTGTGTGATAAAGAGTGCGCGCACGGAATTTATGTCAGCCATATTGATTTACTGCGAGTGGAAGATTCCCGATTTTTCCGTACTCTTCAAGGGCATTCCATTAAATCGAGGGCGTTACGCACCGAAGTGTTTCGCTGCGACATTGGGGATGGGCCGGATGGTACCTCAAGCTATCTGATAGACGCCCCAAACGGGGGTACACTTATAGTGACTGACAACATTTTACAGAAAGGAGCAAAATCAGGAAATCATCGGGTGGCAATTGCTATCGGCGAGGAGGGACTTCAACATCCCAGCCACCTGATCAGTGTTAAAGGCAATCGATTTACAAATGAGAGTACATACGAGACCGCGTTCGTTTGGAACGTCACAGCGACTCGCGCTATCTTGAAGGGTAATATTTTTGTGGGTCCGATTGTGGCGTTGAAGGGCGAGGGCTATTCGCCATAGCAGCTCATCGAGGGCATGGATTGAGGCCCGTAAGAGCGTGCCATGTTAGAGGCCGGGTATTCCCAGCGGTGAGCAGGGACCTGGGTTAGCAGGTGTTGAGGAAGTCAGTGGGATTGGCGGTCGTGGGTGATTGTCCGATGAGGGCTGGTCGAGGGGCACGATGGCGGAATCGGACAAGCGGGCGAGGCTGTTCTCCTATGTCGATCCTTGAGCAGCGGATACGGCTCGAGCATCCGCTGCGCGCCTTACGGGCACTGATGGACACGCCTCTGGATTTTGCGATGCTCTATTCCGGACTGGGCGACCATCTTACGCTCGAGATACTGCTGCGGGCGATGCTATTGCAGGTGTTCTATTCGGTTCGCTCCGAGCGGCAACTGATGGAGCGGCTGGAGTTTGATCTGCTGTTCCGCTGGTTCATGGGGCTCGGCATGGACGATACAGTGTGGGATCACTCGACCTTTTCGAAGAACCGCGACTGGCTCCTGGAAGGCGATTGCCGCCAGATTTCTGAGCGCGGAGGTGATGGACTTGCTTCGGAAAAGTGGAGGGTTCCCCAATGAGCAATGAGGAACTCGAAGATGCAGCAACGACGGTTTACGAAGGAATTTGCGGATGAAGCGGTGCGGCTGGTGCAATCCAGCGGGCGAACGCAGCGCGAGATCGCGGGTGATCTGGGAATTGGCCTGTGGACGCTGGTGCGCTGGATTGGGCGGAGCCGGGATCGGCGCGCTATCGACCCTGCGGCAGCGGAGAGCGATGTCACGGCGGAGCTGAAGCGGCTGCGCCGGGAGAACGAGATCCTTCGCCAGGAGCGGGCATCCTGAAGAAGGCCACCGCCTTTTTTTTGCC
>JBBRPG010000027.1:0-28558 GCA_038228485.1 Alphaproteobacteria bacterium | reverse complement strand
GGCCCCCTCGCGGCGGCAATGGCCGGGCAGATCGCCGACGGCTTTATCGTTACCAGCGGCAAGGCCCCGGCGCTTTACACCGAGCTGTCGGGCAAGGTCGCCGAGGGGCTGGAGCGATCGGGGCGCAGCGAAAGCGCGCTCGAAAAGATGATCGAGGTCAAGGTGTCGTTCGACACCGACGCGCAGCAGGCCAAGGAATTGACCCGGCATTGGGCCGCGCTGGCGCTGTCGCCCGAGGAGAAGATGGGGGTCGAGGACCCGATCGAGATGGAAAAGCGAGCCGACGCGCTGCCGCTCGACCGCGCCGCCAGCCGCTGGATCGTATCGAGCGACCCGGACGAGCAGGTCGAACGCATCCGCCCCTATGTCGAGCTCGGATTTACGCATTTGGTGTTCCACGCCCCCGGCCCCGACCAGGCGCGGTTCATCAAGCTCTATGCCGAGCAGGTGTTCCCGCGCCTTCGCAAGGCGTTTGGCTAGGTCCCTTGCATCCGAATCTTAAACTTGTCATTCCGGGATGCCCCCAAAGGGCAGACCCGGAACCCATGAACACAGGCCTCTGGAATATGGGTTCCGGGTTCGCCGCCGTGCGGCGCCCCGGAATGACAGAGGTTTGCTGAATGATCGATCAGGTCACGATCATCGGCCTGCAGGGGGTGCCGATGGTGCAGCCGGGCGATAATCTCGGCGCAATCGCCATCGCGGCCCTGGTCGAGGCCGACATCGCGCCGGAGGTGGGCGATGTTCTGGTCGTCGCCCAGAAGATCGTCTCGAAGGCCGAAGGGCGACTGGTCGATATCGGCACGGTCACGCCGTCGGCGCGAGCGATAAAGCTGGCGACCGAAACCGGGAAGGATCCCCGCTTTGTCGAGGTGGTGCTCTCGGAATCGCGGCGCATCGTGCGCCATCGCGCCAATCTGATCATCGCCGAGCACAGGCTGGGGTATGTGATGGCCAATGCCGGCATCGACCATTCCAATGTCGGGCCCGGCGACGGCGCCGAACGGGTGCTGCTGCTCCCGGTCGATCCGGACGGCTCGGCCAACGCCCTGCGCGAGCAGCTGATCGCGGCTTACGGCGTGCCGATCGGCGTTATCGTCAGCGACAGCTTTGGCCGGCCGTGGCGGCGCGGCACGGTCGGCATCGCCCTGGGCGCGGCGGGATTGCCGGCGGTGATCGACTGGCGCGGTCATCCCGATCTGTTCGGCCGCGCGCTCGAGGTCACCGAAACCGGCTTTGCCGACGAGATCGCCGCCGCTGCCTCGCTGGTGATGGGGCAGGCCGATGAGGGTGTGCCGATCGCCCTGGTGCGCGGGCTCAAATGGGTTGCGCCCGATGCGCCGGCGGCCGATCTGGTGCGCCCGCCGGAGCACGATTTGTTCCGATGAGCGGAAACGTGCTCGCACTGTCGGGCGGCGTCGGCGGGGCCAAACTGGCGCTCGGGCTTTACCGCATCCTGCCGCCGGACACGTTGACCGTGGTGGCCAATACCGGCGACGATTTCGAGCATCTGGGGCTATCGATATCTCCCGATCTCGACACGCTGCTATATACTTTGTCGGGCCAAGCTAACCCCGAGCTCGGCTGGGGCCGGCGCGACGAGACCTGGACCTTTATGGCCGCACTGGAAAGGCTCGGCGGCGACAGCTGGTTCCGGCTCGGCGATGGCGACCTCGCCACCCATGTCGTGCGTACCCGCCGGCTCGCCGCCGGCGAAACCTTGTCCGCGGTCATGGACGATTTCCGGCGCCGCCTCGGCATCGCCGCACGCCTAGTGCCGATGAGCGACGCGCCTGTGCGCACTCTTGTCGATACCGACCGAGGCCGGCTCGATTTCCAGGATTATTTCGTACGGCTGCGCTGTGCGCCGGCGGTGCGCAGGCTCGAGTTCGCCGGCAGCGAGATTGCCCAACCGCACCCCGATTTTCTCAGGGTCCTCGCGGACCCAGAACTGCGCGCGGTGATCGTCTGCCCGTCGAACCCGTTCATCAGCATCGACCCAATCCTGAGCATTCCCGGCGTCCGCCGAGCGCTCCGGGATTGTCGTGCCCCCATCGTTGGGGTGTCGCCAATAATCGCCGGCAAGGCGGTGAAGGGTCCGACCGCAAAGATGATGGAGGAGCTGGGGTTGCCGGTCGATGCGGCGGCCGTGGGCCGACATTACCGCGATTTCCTCGATATCTATATTGTTGACGAGACCGATCACGATGGGTCCGTCGGGCTCGACCTGCCGGTCGTGTTCGCGCCCACTCTCATGTTGACCCTGGAAGACCGCGAAAACCTGGCGCGTCTTGTCCTAGATGCCGCCGCGAAGGTGCGTAAATGAACCCCGGCGGGGTCTGGGCCATCGTGCCGGTCAAAGAGACGCGCGGGGCCAAACAACGCCTCGCTCCGGTGCTATCGGCCGAATTGCGGCAGGCGCTCGCCTTGGCGATGCTTGAGGATGTGCTCACCGCCATTTCCGGGGTCGCCGGGCTCGGCGGGGCGATCCTGGTCACGGTCGATCCCGACGCGATCCGCCTCGCCGCCCGTTATGGCGCGGAGACGATCGCCGATGGCGCTCATGACGGGCACACCGGGGCGGTCACCGCCGGCGCGCGCCACCTGATCGCGCACGGCCACGGCACGATGCTGACCTTGCCCGGCGATCTGCCGCTCGTCACCGCAGACGAAATCGAGCGGCTGATCGCCGCGCATCGCCCCGCACCGTCCTTTACCATCGCGCCGGCGCATGACGAGCAGGGCTCGAACGCGATCCTGATGTCGCCGCCGCTGGCGGTGCCGCTGCGCTTTGGCGAGGACAGCTACTTTCCCCACCTGGAGGCTGCTCGCGCGTGCGGGATCGAGCCACAGGTGCTGAATCTACCCGGGATTGCCTTCGACATCGACAATCCGCAAGACCTCCATCATTTTGCGCAGCGTGGGCCGGCAACCCGCGCCAGCGCGCTTGTTGCCGCGCACGCGCGGGAGATCGGCCAGGCCGCGGCGCCGTTACCGGCGCGCGGATAGGAGGATGGGGTGACGGATTTCTTTGCGACGATCCTGGCGCGCGCCGCCAGCGGCAACTCGCTTGCCGCCGAAGACGCGTTGGCGCTTGCCGAATGCGAGGATTTGCCGGCGCTGATGCACACGGCCGCTGCCCTGCGCGACGCCGGGCATGGCAACCTCGCCACCTATTCGCGCAAGGTATTCATCCCGCTGACGCAATTGTGCCGCGACGTTTGCCACTACTGCACCTTCGCCCACCCGCCGCGGAAAGGCGAACGGGTTTATCTCACCCGCGGCGAGGTGCTCGACATCGCCCGCGCCGGGGCCAGCGCGGGCTGCCACGAAGCGCTGTTCACACTTGGCGACAAGCCGGAGCTGCGCTACCGCGCGGCGCGCGAGGAATTGGCGGCGCTCGGCCACGAGACCACGCTTTCCTACCTTGCCGAGATGGCCGGGCTGGTTTTGAAAGAAACCGGCCTGCTGCCGCACCTGAACCCGGGGCTGCTCACCCGCGGGGATGCCGCGGCCTTGCGCAAGGTGTCGGTGTCGCAGGGGATTATGCTGGAGACCGCCAGCGAGCGGCTGTCGCAGCGGGGTGGGCCGCATTTCGGCTCGCCGGACAAGGTTCCGGCGCGGCGGTGGGCGACGATCGCCGCGGCCGGCGAGGCCCAGGTGCCGTTCACCAGCGGCATTCTCATCGGCATCGGCGAGACTCGGCGCGAGCGTATCGAGGCCCTATTAGCCTTGCGTGACTTACATGAAAATCATGGACATATACAAGAAATCATCATCCAGAACTTTAAGGCTAAACTCGATACCCGCATGGCGGCGGCGCCCGAGCCCGACCAATCCGATCACCTATGGACAATCGCCATCGCCCGGCTGATCCTCGGCCCGGCTATGAATATCCAAGCGCCGCCCAATCTGATGCCGGATGCGCTTGAGGCGATAATCGATGCCGGGATCAACGACTGGGGCGGGGTGTCGCCGGTCACCCCCGACCACGTCAACCCCGAGGCGCCATGGCCCGCCCTCGACCTGCTGGCGCAGCGCACCGCCGCGGCCGGCAAGCTGCTGGTCGAGCGGTTGGCGATCTACCCTGAATATACGGCCGACCCGGCGCGCTGGCTCGACCCGGCGCTGCGCACGCCCACGCTGCGCGCCCTCGATACGCAGGGCCTCGCGCGCACCGATCCGTGGAGCCCCGGCGCCAATACCGACCCGCCCACCGCCAACAAACGCGTGGGGAATCCGGCGCTTATCGCATCGTTGGAACCGATCCTCGCCCGCGCCACCGCCGGGGAAACTCTCGGCGAACGCGATATCGTCACCCTGTTCGAGGCGCGCGGCGATGCCTTCGACCTGGTCTGCGCCACGGCCGACCGGCTGCGCCGCGAGGTCAACGGCGACACGGTCAGCTATGTCGTCACGCGCAACATCAACTACACCAACATCTGCTATTTCCGCTGCCAGTTCTGCGCGTTTTCCAAGGGCAAGCTCAGCGAAAACCTGCGCGGCAAACCCTATAAACTCGACATGGACGAGATCGTCCGGCGCTGCGAGGAGGCGTGGGAGCGCGGCGCGAGCGAGGTGTGCCTGCAAGGCGGGATACACCCCGAATACACCGGTGCGACCTATCTCGGCGTGTGCCGGGCAATCAAGCAGGCGGTGCCCGGTCTGCATATCCACGCCTTTTCGCCGCTCGAGATTTGGCAAGGCGCCAAGACGCTGGGCCGCACCCTTCCCGATTTCCTGGCCGAACTGCGCGATGCGGGTCTAAGTTCGCTGCCAGGCACCGCCGCCGAAATTCTCGACGACGAGGTCCGCGCGATCATCTGCCCGGACAAGGTCAAGACCGCCGAATGGCTCGAGGTGATGGAGGCCGCGCATTCGGTCGGGCTGCGGGCAACGGTCACGATCATGTACGGCCATGTCGACCGCTACGAGCATTGGGCGCGGCACCTGCTGCGGGTGCGGGCGCTGCAGGCGCGCACCGGCGGCTTTACCGAGTTCGTGCCGCTGCCGTTCATTCCGATGGAAGCGCCGATCTCGCTGAAGGGGGGCGCCCGCCTGGGTCCGACCTATCGCGAGGCGGTGCTGATGCACGCCGTCGCGCGTTTGGCGCTGCACCCGCTGATCCCCAACATCCAAACGTCGTGGGTAAAGCTCGGCAGCATCGGCGCCGCCACCTGCCTTAACGCCGGGGTCAATGATCTCGGCGGCACGTTGATGAACGAGAGCATCTCCCGCGCCGCCGGCGCCAGCTTCGGTCAGGAGATGCCGCCCGAGGCGATGGAGGAACTGATCCGCTCGCTGGGCCGCACCCCGCGCCAGCGCACGACGCTTTACGGCGATGCCCCCGCCGAGCGCCGCGCCGCCTCGTTTGGCGCCGCCGCACTGTCCGAGCCCATCAACACTCCGGCCCGCAAGTACGAACGCGCCGCGGCGGAGTAAGCTACTTCAGCAGCGCGCGGGCGATTTCTTCCCACTCGCTGTCGAGCGCGGCGGTCGACGGCGTCTTGCCGGCGCGCTTGTACCAGCCGCCGGCATTATGCAGGTCGCCCTCGACCCTGTGCAGATAGGCATGCGCCCAGGCGCCCTGTTCGTTGGCGTCGGCCTGCGCGCAGCGATGTGCCTGGTGCCAATCGCCCTTGGCCTGCCACCACAACGCCTGGATCGCGCCGCTGGCGCCGGCCGGCGGCGAGGCGCCCGTCAGCGACGATTTGAAGCTGTCGAATTCCATCGGGTCCTCCGCGAAATGCTGGTGCGCGATACGTCAGTGGAATTTTGGCTTCACCTTGCTGCAGAGCAATTCCAGCGACTTCATCACCCGCTCATGCGGGATCTTGGTGCCGCAATTCATCTCCGCGAGGATGCCGTCGAGCCCAAGCGTCTCCTTGAGACCCATCAGCCGGTCGGCCACCCGCTCCGGCGAGCCCACGATCAGTTTTTCCTCGAGGGCGTCTTCGTACGAGATTTCCTGGAGCCGGCGGCCGCGCGCGGCGCGATCCTCGACCGCCCGCACCCCGGAGCGCGTCGCCGAATCCTCCAGACGTTCCCCGAGGTAACGGTAGAAATACATGATGCTTTCTTCCGGCTCCTCGATCGCCTGCTGGTCGGTCTCGGCGACGTAGACCGGCGCGCGGAGAAACACCTTGCCTTCGCCCGGGTGTCCGGCCTCTTTCCATGCCTTGCGATAGGCGGCGATATTCGGGCCCAGCTCCTCGATCGTACCAAGGCGCACCGCGACAAACACCGCATGGCCGAGCTTGGCGATCGCCGGGAAGGTGTCGGCGCTGTTGGCGGCGATGCGGATTTCCGGCCACGGCTTCTGGTAGGGCTTCGGAGTCAACTTGACGTTGTCGAAGCTGTAGTACTTGCCTTTGTAGGAAAAAGACTCCTCGGTCCAGGCCCGCTTCAGGATTTCGAGCGTTTCGGTAAAGCGCTCGCGGCTCTCGCCGTACGGCACGCCATAGGCTTCGTAGGTGCGCGGAAAACCGCTGCGCCCGACGCCGAAGATCAGCCGGCCGTGGCTGATCTGGTCCACCGTCGCCGCTTCCTCGGCGAGCCGCAGCGGATGGCACAGCGGCAGCACCTGCACGCCGGTGCCGATCTTCATGCGCTTGGTGCGCGCGGCGATGGCGCTGGCCAGGGTCAACGGCGCCGAGCAGACCGACCGCTCGGGCGCGACATGGATTTCCGCCAGCCACATGGCGTCGAGACCCCAGCGCTCCGCGGCGTCGATCTGCTCGAAAGAGGTGGTGAACGCCTGTTCTTCGGTCACCCCTGCCGGCCGCTGAAACTCGTGAAACATGCCGAACTCGAACGCCATCACCACTCCTCCGTCTTGCCGGCCGCCAGTGAAATTAGCCCATGACGCGTCGGCGAGCCCAATCAGGCTGCGACTCTAGGGGCGAACGCCGCGAAGAGCCAGCCAAGAAAACGTAAGCGAAATGCCCGAAAGCGGGCTGAGCGGCCGCGCGGCGGTTCACGCGGCAAACTCGGAGAGAAAAGCCGAGTCGGGGGCGAGCGCATGCGCCCTGCGCAAATGTCTATCCAAATTCGCGAAAGATGGTTGAGCAGTTTACCGAGCCCGGTTTATCGTCTCGCCTTACGTGCAACTTACCCCAGCGTGAGCATCTTTTAGTTGAGTGTCGCCGAGAATTTTTCCCATCTCGCGATCGACCCCGCCGCCTTCGTCAATTCATTGAATAGCGGCGCGCTCGACGATTGTCTCGATTATCTCCGGGCCGACGCAGGCGCCGCACCCGAAGCAGCCGATCTCAATTGCCGTTTAGCCGAGCGCCTGTTCCACCACGGGCGTGGCAACGACGCCGTGGAATGCGCTTGGCGGGCCTTTACCGCAGTGCCAGACGACAACGACACAGCCCACTTTTGCGCTTGGCTCTTCAGCAATTGCGGTTGCCACGAGGAGGCCGGGGCCGCCTATGAACGGCTGATCGCGCATGATCCCGACTGGGCCGCGGGCTATCGCCATGCCAGCGGATCGTGGGCCGCGATCGGCGACGGCGACCGCGCCATCGCTTACGCCGCCAAAGCCAGCGACCTGGCGCCCGAGAATTTCGATTTCGCGCTTCATGCCGGCTGCCTGCTGCTCGACGCCGAGCGGATTGAGGAAGCGGTGCTTTACCTGACCCGCGCCGTCGCAATCGAACCACGGAGCCCGCGTGCCCTGCGGGCATTGTCGGCCGCTGGGTTTACGCTGGAGCGACCCGACGAGGCGCTTGCCCTGGCGTTGCAAGCAGCGACGCTGGCTCCAACAGATATCGATATCTTAATTCATGCGGCCGAACTGCTGCTCCGCCGCGGCCGCGCCGACGAGGCGGCGGCGTGGCTCGTGGACGTCGCCAGCCACAATCCGACCCAGCCGGGTCTGTGGCGGCTTCTCTCAGCCGCCGAAAGCCAATGCGAGCGGCTCGAAGCGGCGGTCGCAGCCATCGAGCGCGCCATCGACCTCGCGCCCGAAACAATCGACTACCATTTGCACCGCGGCCATCTGCTGTACCGAATGGGCGCGTTCGCCGCCGCGGCCGAGGCCGTCAATTATGCCGCGATGCTCGACCCGGCGAGCCAGGCGGCAAAGCGGGCGCAGCTCGACCTGCTGCTTGCCGACGGACGCGTCACCGATGCGACCGCCGCCGGCGGCGAGCTGCTGCGCGCCTTTCCGGATGACGAGGCGTCGGCCGCAGCCGTGCTGCGCGTGCTCAACCGCCGTCTCGACACGATCGACGGCGACTATGCGGTGATCGGCGACCGCACGCGCCGAGTGCAGCGGCCGCCCCGTCCTGCCCCGGGTTTTGCCGAGCGGCTGCGCAGCCAAGGCCGCATCATCCACGCGCTGATCATCCGCGAGACCCGCACCCGGTTCGGCGATTCGAGGCTCGGCTATGGCTGGGCGCTGCTCGAGCCGATCCTGCACATCGCGCTGCTCTCGGCGGTGTTCTCGCTGCTGATGCACGGCACCCCGCCCATCGGCACGCATTTTTTCGTGTTCTACTACACCGGCCTCATTCCCTATCACCTGTTCGTTCACACCAGCACCAGCATGACCCACGCCATCACCAGCAACGGGTCGCTGCTGCAATTGCCGCTGGTGAAGACGTTCGACGTGATCCTCGCGCGCGGGTTGCTCGAATTCGCCACGGACATCGTCGTCGCGATGACGCTGCTCGCCGGGTTCGCCGCCATGGGCACTCCGGTGCTCCCCGACGATCCGTGGACCGTCGCCACCGCGCTCATCCTCGTCGCGATGTTCGGCTGCGGCGTCGGCTTTGCCAATGCGGTGCTGCAGACCCAGTTCCGCTCCTGGGACAAGCTGTGGAACAACGTGACACGGCTCCTCTATTTCTTTTCCGGCATCTTTTATGTCCCCGGGATGATGCCGGACTGGGCGCGGGACATCCTCTCCTGGAACCCGGTGTTGCAGGCGATCGATTGGTTCCGCGCCGGGTTTTTTGCGACCTATCAACCGCATTGGCTCGACCGGCGCTATCTCGTCACCGTCACGCTGATGGCGTTGTTGCTGGGATTGGGACTGGAACGCGCCCTGCGCCGCCGACTGAGCGAACCGCTATGATCGCGCTCGATTCCGTCAGCAAAGCCTATCGCACCGAGTCCGGCCGCCGCGTCGTGCTCGACAACGCCAGCGCGGAGTTCCCGTCGGGCTGCAACATGGGAGTCCTGGGCGTCAACGGGGCCGGCAAATCGACGCTCATCCGCCTTCTCGCCGGCTCCGAAATGCCCGACCGGGGCCGTATCCGCCGCGACGGGCGGGTGTCATTTCCGCTCGGATATGCCGGTACGTTTCACGGGACGCTGTCAGGCCGGGAAAATGTCGCCTTTATCGCCCGCGTCTATGGCGCCGATGTGCGAAGAACTATCTCTTATGTCTTTGAATTTTCGGAGGTGGCGGAATATTTCGACATGGCGGTAAACACCTATTCCGCCGATGAGGGCGCGGTTGGCGTTTGGCGTCAGTCTGGCAATCGATTTCGATACCTATCTCATCGATGAAGTGACGGAGATCGGCGACGAGCGGTTTCGCCGTAAGTGCGCCACCGCGTTCCGGGAGCGGATGCAGCGCTCCGACATCGTCCTCGTCACCCATAACAGCCGGACGATCCGGCAGTATTGCGACCGTGCGGCCATCCTTGCCGATGGCGAGTTGCGCCTGTTCGAGGATGTCGGCGACGCGCTCGACAGCTATCACCGGATGAGCGGGGCGCCGCAATGATCCTTCGCAACCGCACCGCTTTGGCGGCGCCGACGGCGCGGCCGGAGTATCCAGCCCCGGCCCCTAGCGGAGATCCGGCGCCGGTCACCCGGCTCGTGTTTCCCCTGACGGAGCGGACGATAGCGGCGTCGCCCCGTCCGGGGTGGATGTCGTTTCGCGCATTGACGTTCATCATCGTCGTCTTGGCGCCGGTGGCGATGGCCGCGGTGTACTACCTGGCGATTGCCGCCGACCAATACGTCGCTGAGTTCCGCCTCAGTTTGCGCACCGTGGATGCGCCGCGGGTCGAGCCGCTGCTGCTCCTCGGCTGCGACGCGGCCCATACGACCGCCGCGTCGGAATCGCAAATCGTCGCGCAATACATCGCCAGCCGGGCGATCGTCGACGAGCTCGACCCTGCGCTCGACCTGCGCAAGCTGTTTTCGCCGCCCGCGGCGGATTGGTGGGCGCGGCTGGCGCTGCCGGCCTCGATCGAGGAGCTGGTGCGGTACTGGCGGAACCAGGTCGACCCGTTCTACGACACCTCGGCCGGGACGATCATCGTGCGGCTGCGGGCTTTCTCGCCCGATGACGCGCTGCGAGTGGCGCAGGCGGTGGTGGCGTCCTCCGAAAAGCTGGTCAACGAGCTGTCGGCCCGCGCCCGTGGCGACGCCGTCGGCTTCGCCCAGACCGAAGTCGGCCAGGCCGAAGCACGCCTCAAAAACGCCCTCGCCGCGATCCGCGAATTCCGCGATCAGGCGGGGATGATCGACCCCGGCAAGACCGCGGACGCGACCGCGACGCTCGCGACTAAACTGCGCGCCGATTTGCTGAAAACCAATTCGGAGCTGGCGACGCTCAAGGCGTACATGCGCGACGACGCCCCGCCGGTCCGCGTGATGAAGGCCCGTATCCGCTCCCTCGAAACCCAGCAGCGTGGCCTCGCCCGCGAGATGACCGATAACGGCCTGCCGGCAGCCCCCGCCTTGTCGCAGACCCTCGGCTCCTACGAGGCGCTGGAGGCGGAACGGAAATTTGCCGAGAACTGTCTCGATACAAGCCGGAAATCTCGCCGTGCTGCCACCGCGCCGCGAGCGACTTGCGATCATCTCGACACGAGACAAATTGTGCGGCATCGCCGCCTACACAGCAGCGCTTGAGCGGCAGCTTGCCGAGCTGTTCGACGTCACCGTTTTCGATCTCGACCAGGATCTGCTGCGCAGCCGTCACCCGCGCGTGCGGCGCTTGGGCGATGCGCACATCAAGGAAATCTGCGGCGCGCTGAGCGGGTTCGACGCGGTCAACCTACAGCTCGAATACGGTACGCTCGGCCGCTCCACCAGCGAGATTTGCCGCCGTTTCTCCTGGCTGACAAAGGCTGCGCCCCGCCTGTCGGTAACCTTTCACACGTTGAAGCGGCCGACAGCGCTGCCGCAGGGGGATTTGCTGAAAGCCCTCGCGACGTTCAAATTTAGGACGGCCAACGACATCCTTACGGAATACCGCCGCAACCGAGATCTGTCGCTGGGCATCGCCTGCCGCCTGCGACGGGTTGCGCGGCGCAAGCCCGTGACGGTTATCGTCCATAACCGCCGCGACCTTTCGGAGATCAAGAACCTGCATGGTCTCGATAGGGCGTTCGACCACCCGCTCGTCTTTTTGTCATCGGCGGAAGCGCAGGCAGTAAAGAACCGGTCATCACCGCGACATTTTCCCCTGCTCGCTCCGCTTTCAAAAGATAATATCTTGATCGGCGTTTTTGGATTCGTGAATAATTACAAAGGATTTGAGACGCCGATTGATGCGTTACGCTATCTTCCTGAGCCTTACCATTTGTTGATCTTCGGAGGGGTTCACCCAATGAAATTCTGCCCCAGCGTACAATTCACCCTTATCTCGGCGGGCTAATGCAGAACGTGTTCGTCGATACGCGTTCCCGACCCTTCAGTCACATCGGTAAAAATAACATCTATATCCTAAAAGGAACCGGCGATACGTTGCCCCGCCGCGGCGACCTTTCCGGCCGTATTCATTTCATGGGCGCGCTCGACGACGCCGACTTCCAGTCCGGCATGTCGATTTGCGATGCCGTCGTGTTTCCTTACCTGGAGGTCGGCCAGTCGTCCTCCGGGCCGATTTCGTTGGCGCTCGAGCTTGGCTGCCGGATCATCGCGTCCAGAACCCTCGCGTTTCTCGATTTCGCCGCCTACCACCCCAACCGAATCGAGTTCTTCGACATCGGCAATCACCTGGAACTAGCCCAGCACATAGCGGCACGGCCGCAGCACGCACAGCATGCCGCCCCTCTCTATAACAGCGAAACCAACAGGGCCGTCTATCTAGCCGCCAACAGCGCCCCCGTAGAGGCCGCGCCGCGGTTTTAGCGGCAGGCCGCGGTGGGGGCAATCGGCGCGGCCCGCAACACCGTCGCTTGATCAGCGGGGCGGCGGCAACCAGGGCTCCGGCGCGCGCGGTTCGAGGTCGGTCACGACATCGATGACGATGGGCTCATCCGCGGCCAGCGCTGTGTTCAGCGCCGCCGCGATCCCGCCCGGCTGCTCGACCCTGAGTCCGCGCACACCAAAGCTGGCGGCGACCTTGGTGAAGTCGGTCGGACCGAAGCGGACCAGCTCCTCGCCGCGCCCGGGCCGATTGCCCGATATCCGCCGCACCCCGGTCAGGTTCTGGCCAAAGCCGGAATTGTTGTTGATGACGATGACCGCCGGGATCTGGTAGCGCCGCGCCGATTCCAGCTCGGGAAGGTGATAGTAGAACCCGCCGTCGCCGGTGAAGCACACCACCCGGCGCTTGCCGGCCGCGCACTGCGCGCCGAGCGAGGCGGGAAAGGCCCAGCCCAACGAGCCCGCCGCGCGCAGATAGGTCTGTCCGGCGCCGTTGAGGTCGATCATCGTCCCGGTCCAGATGCCGGAATACCCGGTATCGGCGACCAGCACACCGTCCGCCGGCAGCGCGCTGGTGATCTCGGCGCAAAGCCGCTCGACCGTAACCGGCGCGGTATTGCGCTCGACCAATGGCTGCATGCTCGCGCGCCAATCAGCGACGATCCGCGCCGCTTCCTCGGCAAAGCCGCCATCGCGCGTCGGCGTGCCGATGACCTGATTGAGCCGCGCGACAGTCGCCTTCGGGTCGCCGACGATGCCGGTCGTATTGGGATAGGAGCGGCCGATCTCGGTTGGGTCGGGGTCGATCTGCACGATCCGGGTGGCGATCGACGGGATCGTCCAGTTAAGCGTCACCTGGTCGCCGGTGTCGCAGCCGATAAACAACACGAGATCGGCGCTATGGACGATGCGGTTGGTTGGCGGCGCCGAATAGCTGCCGGCGACCCCCGCGGACAGGCGATGCCGGGTCGGAATGATTCCGCGCGCGCCCAGCGTGGTCGCGATCGGGGCGCCAAGCGTCTCGGCGAGCGCAAGAATCTCCGGCCCCGCGCCCGACGCGGTGGCGGCGTCACCCGCAACAATGGCGATACGGCGGACTCCGGAAAGGATTTTTGCCGCGCGCTCGATATCGCTATCGTCCGCGACGGGCCGGTGCACCGGGATGCGCCGCGGCTCCTCCTCGATCTCGACGGCCTCGCCGGTCTGGCCGAGCTCAATGACGTCGCCCTGCAACCCGCAGAAATCGAGATGCGTCGGCCGCACCGGGTCGGCAAGCGCCGAGCGCCACGCGTGGCGCAGCAATCGCGGCAACTCGGCGGTAGAATCGACCGGAGCCGAGAACTTGGTCACCGCCGAGAACATCGGCGCATGCGCGATCTCCTGATAGGAGTTGCGGTGCTGGAACGAGGGTTCCTTGCGCCCGGTCAAGGCGATTACCGGCGCGTGCCCCAGATACGAATCCTGCAGCCCCGAAGCCAGATTGGCGGCGCCGACCGATTGCGCCATGCAGATGCCCGGCCGCGCCGCCACGCGGGCATAGCCGTCGGCCATATAGGCAGCCGCTTTCTCCGAATGCGCCAGGATCGGCTTGACCCCGAGATCGCCCAATGCCTGCAACGTCCGGCGCATCGTCGATTCGACAAAGAAGACGTGGGTCATCCCGGTGCCGGCAAGCGCTCGCGCCAGCCATTCAGAGCCGTTCATCGCGGCGGTTTCGGCCATCGTTCCCTCCCAAAATATCTATAGCGTTAGGCCGCCATCGACGATGATCGTCTGCCCGGTCACCATCGCGGCGCCGGTGCAAAGAAAAAAGGCGACCTCGGCGATGTCTTCCGGCCGGCAGGCGCGTTTTAGCGGCGTGCGCTCGACCGAGGCGATTTTGCGGTCGTCCGGCCAATCCTTGTTCCACGGGCTGTCGACAAAGCCGGGCGCGACGGCGTTGACCCGGATGTCGGGGGCCAATGCGCGGGCGAGGCTGCGCGTCAGGTTGATCAGCCCGGCCTTGCTCGCGGCGTAAGGGATGCTGCTGCCGCTGCCTTGGGTCCCGGCGATCGAGGCAGTGCTGCAGATCGCGCCCTTGGCCGCGCGCAACGCCGGCACCGCGGCATGGGCGCAGCGAAACGGACCGATCAAATTGGTGTTGAGGATGGTCTGCCAGAACCCCTCGGTCAGCCGGTCGAGCTCCGTAAACGGGATCGGCGTGGGGGTCGCCGGGGTGCCGGCGTTGTTGAACAAAAAATCGAGCCGCCCGAGCGCGTCGATCGCCCGGCCGGTCATCGTCTCGGCCTCGATCGGGGTCGCGACGTTGCCGGGCGCGCCGATGACCTTGAGCCCCTGCCCTTTCAGCCGCTCGACCTGCTCGGCCCCGCGCGGATCGTCGGGCAGGTGGTTGAGCGCGACCGTGGCCCCGGCGCGCGCAAACATCTCCACGGTCGCCAAGCCAATGCCGGAGGCGGCGCCGGTGACGAGCGCGGACTTGCCGCTGAGGTCGATGGTGATCATCTCGGGGGACTTTCGTTGGGGCGCGCGTTAACGCGGGTAGCATGACCGCCCCCGAAACGGTGTCAAGGCAGCCGCGGCGGCTGACTGCGTCACGCACATGTCATAGTGATCGACCGGCGGCGAGACTATCATTCAGTGTTGGCGATATGGCGGCAACTCTCGGCGAGGCAGGCTTTATGATCGCACGGCGATCGCTTCTGGCGCTGACAGCTCTCGCCCTGATCCCGAGTCGCGTTCGCGCTCAGCAGCCGGGTAAAGTCGCCCGCGTCGGCCTGCTGGGCCCCGGGCCGCCTTTCACCGACACCAATCCGTTTGTTATCGGACTAAGTCGCGGGTTTGCAAAACGCGGGTACGCAGTCGGAACCAACCTGGTCTTTGAGAGCCGCGCCGCGCAGGGAAAGGTGAACCTGCTGCCGCAGTTCGTCGGCGAGCTGATGGCAAGCCATGTCGAGCTGCTGATTACATTCAGCTACCCCGCCGCGTTGGCAGCCAAGGAACATTCGAGCGTTCCGGTCGTCGTCGCTTATTCCGGGGACCCGGTCGCCACTCATCTGGCGGCGAGCCTCGCGCGTCCTGGCGGCAATGTGACCGGCGTATCCGAAATCGCCACCGAACTCTCGGCCAAACGGCTGCAACTGATGAAGGAAGCCGTGCCGAGCTTGCGCAAGATCGCCATGTTGTGGAACGCCGACGATCTCGGCATGACCCTGCGCTACGGCGCCGCCGATGCAGCAGCGAAACAGCTGGGCGTGACGGTTCAGGCCCTCGGGGTACGCGAACCCGACGATTTCAACAACGCCTTTACCGCGATGGACAAGGATCCGCCCGACGGCCTCCTGATGGTCACCGACGTGCTCACCTTGCTGAACCGCAAGCGGGTGTTCGAGTACGCCGCCGCGCACAAGCTACCGGCGATGTTCGAGGCGGACAATCTGGTTCGCGAGGGCGGGCTGATGTCTTACGGACCGGACGGCGGCGAAGTGCTGGACCACGCCGCCGGGCTCGCCGACCGCATCCTCAAGGGCGCAAAGCCGGCCGATCTTCCGCTGGAGGAACCGACGCGGTTCGTCTTTGCCATCAACATGAAAACCGCCGCCGCGCTCGGGCTGACGATTCCGCCGGCGATCCTGGCGCGCGCCGACGATTTGATCGAGTAGAGCCCGCCGGTCAGGTGCTGCTCAGCATGTCCCAGGGGGATTTGCCGTCGGGCAGCGGCGGGATCGCGAGCAGGCTCGACATCGGCTCGCCGGCCTCGTAGCGGCGGCACAGCTCCTCGGGGTCGTAGGTGACGCCGACCGGGTTGTCGCGGAATGCCTGGCTGTGGAAATAGCCGTCGAGCTCCTTCGGGGTCGCGAAATTGTCGATCTGCAGCTCGACCCGGTTGTTGTCGGGATCGCGGTAATAAATCGAGGTCGTGACCCCATGGTTGATCGGCCAGTTCGGCGTGATCCCGGCGGCCTTGAGGCGGCGATAGGTCGACAACAGCTCGCCGAGGTCGTTGTAGCTATAGGCGACATGGTCGGTGCCGGTCGAATGCGGGTCGCGCACGCCGGCGCCCGGCATGTTGATCAGCGCCAGCCGATGATGCTCGTCGTCATAGGACAGGAAACACAGCCGCTCGTCGCGGAACACGATGCGCGCGTTGAGCAGGGTCTTGTACCACTCGGCCATCGTGTCGAGCTGGCCGGTGCGCAGCACGAAATGGGCAAACTTAGCCGGGCTGACCGGCCGCGACACCGGAGCGAGCTTGCGGGCCGGGGACACGTCGTTCATCGGGCTCCTCCCATGACAGCGTTTGGCGAAGTCTAACGCAAACGGGCGGTCCAGCGCCATCGCGCGGACCGCCCGTCCTTGCAGTTCGAGGGAAGGCTAACGGAGCCCTCCCCGCTGGCCTATTCCGCCGCGTGCAGCAGGTCGAGATAGTCCTCGTACACGGCCATGTTCTTGCCGAACGAGATCGCCGCGGCCTGCACACCGCAAACGAGGTGCATCGTCCGCCACGGGTCGCGGGTGTTGTTGTATTCCTCGATCACCGCCTGGTGGTGCTTGAAGGCGTGCATCTCGGTGAAATTGTCATGGCAGACAATCTCGGCGAGGCGCGCGATCAGCGCCTGCGGATCGTAACCGCAACTGACGTACTGCTGGGCCAGGTTAACGGTCTCCCGCACTTCCGGCACAGCGCGCATCAGTCCCAGATTGCTCACCTGGGACCAATCGGTCGGCGGCTGGTTGTAGACGCTGTGGGTGATCGCATCGAGCAGCGCCTCCTGCGAGCGCTGCGGTAGAGCCGCGACCGCCGCCATGTCGGGCTGCGGGGCCGGCTGCAACCGCATCTGGGTCGAGCGGATTTCAGGACCCAAATGCCAGTTCAACAGCAGCAATAGCTTGCTGCGCAGGCGCAGGCCCGGCAGCCGCACCAGATAGCGCCGCAAATTGATGCTGGTGTGCAGGTGGACATCCATCGGATTTCCGCCGAGCGAGCGGAGGAAGAGACCGGCCGCACCGATCGACAGCGCTTCGCCGGCGCCGTCGAGCGACAAGCCCTTGCCCAACGCGCTGGCAATCATCACCGGGATGTCGGCAAATTCCTCGACCTGCCCGATGTTCTTCCCGAGCCGGCCGATCACCATCGTTTCATCGTCGCCGGTTTCTTGCCGGGTGACGCGCTCCATCAGCTTGTTGTCTTTGATCAGCGCGTCGAGTTCCGGGGTCGCCGGGGCGGTCGGGAGGCGCGCCGCATACCGCACCGACGGGCGCATCAACACCGGCAGGTACTGTTGGTCGAGCACGCCGGTCTCGAGCGAGCGCCACGTATAGCCCGGGAAAACAAAGTAATGATCGTCGATGTTGTTCTTCGGGATGGCGACGCTCATCAGCAGATCGAACGCCTCGATGTGCGGGATGTTCTGCCACAGCCACTGGAACAGATGGTCGGCGTTGTTGCTTTCGCCGCGGTGGCAGGCGGTGAGAAACGCCGCCTTGGTCGCCTCGACGCCGCCGGCATCGACCGGCTTGAACTCGAGCAGCTGATACGGCCCCATCGCCGGATGGTGGATGTGCTTGTTCGACAGCGCGACGTGCTGCAGGACCGGAAGGAACCGTTCCTCACCCTCGAGGCGCCCGACCAGGTTCGAGATCGCATAGAGGCCGGCGAGCGGATGCAACGGGCCACCGTGATGGCCGGGAGGCAGATCGGTGGAACGGGTCACCGCCAGCGCCGACGCGGTCAGCATCTCGCCGGTCGGCACGCCGCCGCGCAGCTTTTCCAGCGTCCGATCGACGATCTCGTTCGGAGGGGTGTCCTCAATGAACTGAACAAGCGGCTCGATGGCATCGGAATATTGGACACGTTGCGTGGGCATAGCGAGGTCTCCCGTGGCGTGGGTTACGTCCCGTTTGTTGGGTTCAGCTTAACACAGTATCACGTTAATCTGCATAATCAGGCTCTTTGCGGTCGAGCTGACGCTTCAGCGCGTCGAAATGATGATCCCAGGTGGGCTTGTTGCCGTATTTGGGCCACACCGCCTCGTACTGCTGCAATGTGTGGGCCACGACTTCCGGCTTCACCTGGCGCAGCTTGCGCCCGGTCCACATCGCGTAGAGCTGAACCTGCGCGGCGCGTTCGAGGTAATAGAGCAAGTCGTAGGCCTCGGCGACGCTGCCGCCGCACACGGCAACGCCGTGATTGGCCATGAACAGCACCTTTTTGTCGGGCCCGAGGATGCCGGCGAGCCGCTCGCCCTCGGCCGGGTCGAGCGCCGGTCCGGTATAGGTGTCGTCGTAGGCGACCTTGTCGAGAAAGCCGATCTCGGTCTGGCCAATCGCCAGGATTTCCTGCTCCTCCAGCCGCGCCAGCGCGCTGGCGTAGGGCTGATGGGTGTGCAGCACGCAGGCGTGCTCCGGCACCAGGCGATGGATCGGCGCGTGGATGCAATAAGCCGATTGCTCGACCTCGCCCTCGCCCGCCAACACCTGTCCGTCCCAGCCGACCTCCATGAAGCAGCTCGCGGTCGCTTCCGACCAGTGCAGCCCGAACGGGATCTGATAGTAGCGGTCGTTCCGGCCGGGGACGCTCAGGGTCAGGTGGTTGAAGATGCCTTCGCTAAACCCGTGCCATACCGCCAGGCGATGCGCCGCCGCCAGGTCGACCCGCGCCTGCCATTGCGCTGCGGTCACGGTCAGCGCGGTGTTGTCGCTCCGGGTCAAAACTGCTGCCATCACCGCCTCTTTAATCCAACCCGCAACGCTCCGCGGGTGAGAGTAGGCTAGTTTCGCCTTAAGCGACACCGGCGCTGGACGCAAAGTAGGTCTCGATTGCACGCATGAGTGCGGCAGCCAAACGCTCGCGATACGGCGCCTTTTCCAGCAGGCGTTCATCGTCGCGATTGGACAGGCAGCCAAGCTCGACCAGCACCGACGGTATGTCCGCGGCGGCGAGTACGGCGAACCCGGCTGAACGCTGCGGCGTTTCGAGCAGCGGAGCCATCCGGCCCAGCTCCCCGATCACATCATGGGCAAAGGCAAGCGAACGATTGTTGGTCTCGTGCCGGCTGAGGTCGAGCAGGAAGCTGCCGACATCCGGCGGCCGCCGCGACAGTTTGAGGCCGGTGAAATCGTCTTTGTTCTCACGCGCCGCCAGCGCCGCGGCTTGGCGGTCCGAGGCGGCCTCCGACAGCGTGTAGACCGAAAGGCCGCGGATGTCGGGGTTCTGCAGCATGTCGGCGTGGATCGACACGAACAGCTCGGCGTGGCGCGCCCGCGCTCGCATGATCCGATTGCGCAACGGCACATAGACATCGCCGCGCCGGGTCAGCACCGCGCGGAACCGTTCGCTCGCGTTGAGCCGGCGCGCCAGGATCAGCGCGATGTCGAGGGTGATGTCTTTTTCGTAGAGACGGCTCGGGCTGATCGCGCCCGGGTCGGCGCCGCCGTGGCCGGGGTCGATCGCGACGACGTGCGGCGAGGGCTGGCGCCGGCGCGCCGCCATGCTGCCGCGCTCGCCGAACAGGCCGACCGCAACCAAGCCGAGCAGCGCGCGCCGCGCGATCGTGCCGTCCCACATTTCCCCCCGCCCCCGGTGCCGCCCTCGTCGGGACACGGGGCGGCTAACGCCAGCAATATGGGGTTGGAATCGCGGAACCGCTAGGCGGCGACGTTGACCACGGTGCGGCCGCGCACGGCACCCGACAAAATCTTCGGCGCCAGCAACGCGACCTTGGAGAGCGGCACTTCGTCGGTCATCGCGTCGAGCTTGGCGAGCGGCAGATCGCGGGCCAGGCGCTGCCATGCCTCGATCCGGGAGGTCTTGGGGCACATCACGGAGTCGATGCCGAGCAGGTTGACGCCGCGCAGCAGGAACGGGATCACCGTCGCCGGCAGGTCGCTGCCGCCGGCGAGCCCACAGGCGGCGACGCTGGCGCCGTATTTCAGCTGGGTGAGAATCGTAGCCAGCGTGGCGCCGCCGACCGCATCGACCGCGCCATCCCACAGCTCGCGGTCGAGCGGCCGGGCCGGCGCAGCCGGCGGGGCGCGGTCGACAACCTCCGCGGCGCCGAGCCCTTCCAGATAGTCCCGCAGCTCGGCGCGGCCGGTCGAGGCCGCAACCTTGTGCCCCAGCGTTGCCAGCAGCGCAACCGCGACGCTGCCCACGCCGCCCCCCGCTCCGGTGACCAGCACGTCGGCGCCGCCCGGCAGCCCATGCTTTTCGAGCGCGATCACCGCCAGCATCGCGGTGAAGCCGGCGGTGCCGATCGCCATCGCCCGGCGTGTGCTGATCGCGTCGGGCAAAGGCACCAGATAATCCGCCTTGACCCGGGCCCGCTCGGCAAACCCGCCCCACTGCGTTTCGCCGACTCGCCAGCCGGTCAGCACAACGCGGTCGCCGGGCTTGAAGGCGGGCGAGTCGGAGCGCTCGACCGTGCCGGCAAAATCGATCCCCGGCACATGCGGATAGTTGCGCACCAGCCGGCCGATCCCCTGCAGGATCATGCCGTCCTTGTAGTTCAGCGACGAATACTCGACCGCGACAGTGACCTCACCCGCCGGCAGGCGATTATCGTCGACGCCCTCGATGGCGGACGTGACCCTGCCGCCCTCCTCGTGGAGGACGAGCGCCCGGAACTCGGCCATCAGCGATTCCTCGTCATTGCGAGGAGCGCGCGGCGCGGCGCGGCAATCTCGACGGGAAACGCCACCACCGGCCCGAGATTGCTTCGCTTGGCTCGCAATGACGCCTCCTATTTGCGCAGGGGTTCGAGGATGCTGACAAAATTGGCGACTGCGGCGCCGCCCATGTTCATCACCCCGGCGAGCGAGGCGCCCGGTATCTGCATGCCGCCCGCCGTGCCGGTCACCTGCATCGCCGCGAGCACATGCATCGAGACGCCGGTCGCGCCGACCGGGTGGCCCTTGGACTTGAGCCCGCCCGACGGATTGATCGGCAACTTGCCGTCCATCTCGGTCCAGCCTTCGAGGATGGCGCGGGCACCCTGGCCCGGCGCGGTCAGGCCCATCGCTTCGTATTCGATCAGCTCGGCGATGGTGAAGCAGTCATGGGTCTCGACCAGGTCGAGGTCGTCGAGCCCCAGCCGCGCGGCGGCGAGCGCCTTTTTCCACACCAGCGCCGGCCCCTCGAACGCGAGGATGTCGCGCTTCGACATCGGCAGGAAGTCGTTGACCTGCTCGGCGGCGCGGAACGCCACCGCCTTGCCCAGCGACAGCGCGGTCGGCATGTCCGCCAGCACCACCGCCGCGGCGCCGTCCGACACCAGCGAGCAATCGGTGCGCTTCAGCGGGCCGGCGACCAGCGGGTTCTTGTCCGAGATCGTACGGCAGAACTCATAACCGAGGTCGCGCTGCATCTGCGCCATCGGGTTGGCGATGCCGTTCTTGTGATTCTTGGCGGCGATGCGGGCGAGCGCGTCGGACTGGTCGCCGTAGCGCTGGAAATAGCTCTGGGCGATCTGGCCGAAGATGCCGGCAAACCCGCCTTCGATCTGGTCCTCCTCCTTGCGGTAGCAGGCACGCAGCAGCAGGTCGTTGATCTCGGCGCCGGTGCGCTCGGTCATCTTCTCGACGCCGACCACAAGTACTAGCCGCCCCTTGCCGGCAGCGATCGTGTTGAGCCCCATATGGATCGCCGCCGACCCGGTGGCGCAGGCATTCTCGACCCGGGTGGCCGGCTTGAAGCGCAGATCGGGGTCGGCCTGGAACACCAGCGAGGCGGGAAACTCCTGCTTTACGAAGCCGCCGTTCATGGTGCCGAGATAGACCGCGTCGATATCGGCGCCCGATACGCCGGCGTCGGCGAGCGCGCCTTGCGCCACCTCGACGATCAGCGATTCGACGTCGCGGTCGTCATGCCGCCCGAATTTGCTGTGCGCCCAGCCGACGATGCATCCGGTCATAGCGGTCTCCATTCTGCCTGCACGGATCGTAGCAAGAGGCAGCGCCGCGCTCTATCCTGATATGGGAATTGAGTGAGCCTTACGCATGGTAGACACCATCACGATCCGGCGTCCCGACGACTGGCACGTCCATCTGCGCGACGGCGCGATGATGGCGGCGGTGCTGCCGCATACTGCGCGGCAATTCGCCCGCGCCATCGTCATGCCGAACCTGGCGCCGCCGGTGACCGACATCGCCGGCGCGCTCGCGTATCGCGGGCGGATCATGACGGCGCTCCCGGCCGATGCCGATTTCACGCCGCTGATGACCGCCTACCTGACCGATGGCAGCGACCCCGCCGAGATCGCCCGCGGCTACGCGCAAGGCGTGTTCGCCGCGGTCAAGCTCTACCCGGCGCACGCGACGACCAACTCCGCGCATGGCGTGACCTCGATCGAACGGGTCATGCCGGTGCTGGAACGGATGGCGGCGATGGGCATGCCGCTGCTCATCCACGGCGAGGCGACCGACCCGGAAGTCGACGTGTTCGACCGCGAGGCGGTGTTCATCGACCGGACGCTCGATCCTTTGCGCCGTCGCCTGCCCGGGTTGCGTATCGTACTCGAACACATCACCACCGCGGAGGCAGTCGATTACGTCGAAGCCGGCGGCCCCAACCTCGCGGCGACGATCACCGCGCATCATCTGATCATCAACCGCAACGCCATCTTCCAGGGCGGCATCCGCCCGCATCTCTATTGCCTGCCGATCGCCAAGCGCGAGAAGCATCGCCTCGCGCTGCGCCGCGCCGCGACCTCGGGCGGCGCGCATTTCTTTCTCGGAACTGACAGTGCGCCGCACGCGATCCCGACCAAGGAGACCGCCTGCGGCTGCGCCGGCATCTGCACCGCGCCGTGCGCGCTCGAACTGTATGCCGAAGTGTTCGACGAAGACGGCGCGCTCGACCGGTTCGAGGCGTTCGCGTCGCTGAACGGACCGGCGTTCTATCGGCTGCCGGTCAACGAGACGCGCGTGACGCTCCGCCGCGAGCCCCTCGTCGTGCCCCCCGCAATCGGCGAGGGCGATCTGGCGGTGGCGCCGTTCCGCGCCGGCGAGACCCTGCGCTGGCGCCTCGCCTAACGGACGAGCCCGCGCAACACCGCGTCCAGACGTGCGCTGAGCAGCGCTAGGCTGTAGTTCCGGCGCACCGTGGCGTGGGCCGCCAGCCCCATTGCGCGCGCCCTATCCGGATCGTCGAGCACCCGCTCGATCGCCGCGGCCAGCGCCGCCGGATCGCTCCTGGCGACGAGCATGCCGTCGATCCCATCCTGCAGGATTTCCGAGGGGCCTTCGCTGTCGGTCGCAATCACCGGCAGCGCCTGCGCCATCGCTTCCAGCAGGACGATGCCGAACGGCTCGTGCAGCGACGGCAGGCAAAAGACATCGATGCTGTCGAAGAACGCGGCTGTGTCGTCCTGCCAGCCGGGAAACGCGATCCTGTCCTCAAGTCCGTGGCGGCGCGCCAGCTCCGTCAGGGCGGCGGTTTCCGCGCCGTCGCCCGCGATAATGGCGCGATAAGGCGCATCCAGCCGCGCCAGCGCCTCGATCAGCACGTCGAAGCCCTTCTTGGCGACAAAGCGGCCCATCGCGCCGATGACCGGCGGCTGATGCCAGACACGCTGCGGCGGGTTGGCCGGCGCCGCGACCATATGCGGGATCAGATTGATACGATCCGGATCGAAGCCGCGGCTGCGGCAATGGCGCACGAGATCCTCGGTCGCGCACAGGATGGCGTCGAGGCCGGCGCCCTTCAGCGTGTAGTTCGCCGCGACCCCCACCAACGGCCGTGCGCCCGCACCCTGGAGCAGGCTGATCGCCCGGTTGCCATGCGCGATGACCGCGTCGGGTGCCTGCTGCTTGAGCCACGAGTGCAGCCGCAGCATCGCCACCGGGTCCCAGGCGCCGAGATTATCGATCGGGTGAAACGCAATTTTGCGCCGCTCCAGCGCCAACCGGATCGCCGCGCGGGGATGGATCAGCGCTAGAACCTCATGGCGGCCAAACGCCAGCGCCTCGCAATAATCGAGGAACACCTGCTCGAGTCCGCCGCGGCCCCGGCCGAACATCGCGTTGACGATGCGCATCGGGCGGTTATACGCGAATCAGGGGATCAAGGCTTCGTAGCGGGCGGCGACCTCGTCCCAGCTGAGTCCGCGTTGCTGCGCCAGCGCCGCCCGATGCCATTGCCGCCACAGCGCATCGTCGCGCAGCACCGCGACTGCCGCCTCGACAAAGGCGTCGTCGCTTTCGGCGACCCGGCCGGTGACACCGTCGGCGACGCGCTCGCCGACCGAGCCCAAGGGAGTCACCACCGCCGGCACCCCCAGCGCCTGCGCCTCGCCCAGCGCAAGGCAGAAGGTTTCTCCCCAATCGCCACGGTAGAGCATCGCCCGCGCGCCCAACAGCACCTCGATCAGCGCCTCGTGGCCGACCGGAGCGAAGCGGCGCGCCCCCTGCCCGGAAAGCGTCTCGGCGCGCGCCAGCACCGCATCGATCGCCGACGCATACTTGCCGCCGCCGCCATAAACCGCCGCGCCGGCATAAATGTGCAGCTCGGCCTGCGGCACCGCCGGCTTGATCCGCGCGACCCACAGGTCCAGCAGCCAGTCGAGCCCGCGCAGCGGGTTGGAGGTGAACACCGCGCGCGGCGGCGGCGGCTCGCGCGGCTCAGCGTGGCGGAACCGGTCGAGGATGCCATAGGGGATGACCATGCGACCGCCATCCGGCAGCCAGGCGGGGATGGTGCTCGCATGGTAGGCCCCGGTGGTCACCAGCAGCGGCCGATACCACGCCAGGCGCCAGGCGTTGCGCGGCTTGCGCAGGTATTGCGCCGGATTGTGCAGCCAGAACAGCCGGCGGCGCGGCCGCGACAGCCCCATCACCCGATAGCTGCGATTGCCGATATAGAGGTCGCAGGTTTCCGGCACGCCGCTCGCCAGCGGGGCCCAATTCACCTCCCTGTGCCGCACCGGCGCGGCGCAATTGCTCCGCGCCTCGACCCGGTGGCCGCGCGCAGCCAGCGCCTCAGCCAGCGCGACAAAAGCCGTTTCAGCGCCGCCCAGCGGCCCCGACTCTGCCGTCGCGCCGTCAAAGGCGATGCCGTCATCGGCCATCACGACGCTCGCCATCACTCCCTCTCCAGCCGCGCCTTCAGGTAGGAGAGGATCGGGTACAGCCCCGCGCAGATCGCGATCAGCAGCCCGTACGGCCCCTCGCGGTAGCCGCGCCGGGCGACGTAGCATTTCCAGAACCGCGTCGCGATGCGGCGCAGATTGCGGCGATAGCTGCCGATGTCGCCGCTCTCGCGCAGATCCTTGGCGCGGGCGGTCGAATAACGGTCGAGCCGCGCCAGCATGTCCGAGATGTTGCGGTCGACATGATGGACCAGCCGTGCCGTCAGGGTAGGCCCTTGCGGCCCGGTCAAGTTCACCGCGGGATGAACCCGCTCCGGCCCCCATCGCTTGGCCCCGTTGCGGTAGAGTCCGGCATAGGCGCCCTTGCCGAACGAGGCGCCCCAGCCCCAGCGCACCAGCCGATCGCCGATGTAATTATCGACCGGGATCAGGTGCCAGGATGCGGCCGATTGCTCCGCCACCCGGCGGATTTCAACGGCAAGCTCGGGCGAGACCCGCTCGTCGGCATCGATTTCGACGATCCACTCGCCCTGGCAGATATCGATGCCGGCGTGGCGACGCGGCCCTTCGCGCTTCCATCCGCCTTCGAAAATTCGTGCGGTGAACTCCCGCGCGATGTCGTGCGACCGGTCGGTGCAGCGGTCGAGCACCACCACCAGTTCGTCGACAAACCCGAGCATTTTCAGGCAATCGGCGAGCTGGGCTTCTTCGTTGTGGGCAACGACGACCGCGGAAAGCAGCGGACGTGCGCCGCTCACCCCGATCCCCTCACGCGGCCTCGCTCGCCACCCGACGCCACAGCTGCCATGTCGCCGTTTCCGCCGCCTCGACCGAGAGGCTGTCCATCAGCGTGTCGGTGGTCAGGTGATCGAAGCCGGCAGCGTACATCGCCTCGGCCGGGACCGCGGTGCGCGCTACCGCGGTGCAGGGTCCCCAAGGCGCGTATTGCTCGACGGGGCTCGGGCCGAAGAGGCCCAGGGTCGGCACGCCGGACGCAGCGGCGACGTGCATCAGTCCGGTGTCGTTGCCGATAAACAAGGCCGACCGCCGCAGCACCGCCGCCGCGGTCAACAGGTCGGTCTTGCCGATGAGATCGACAATGCGAGCGGGGGGCGCCAACTCGAGCAGCGGCTCGGCCTGGGGGCGTTCGTGAGCGGCGGCCAGCACCGCGATGCGCGCGCCCGGCAATGGGCCATCCGCGGCCGTCAGCCGGCGCGCCAGCTCGGCGAAGCGCTCGCCGCGCCACTGCTTGCCGCGCCAATTCGCCGCCGGCCCAACCGCCAGCACCGGGCCGCCGGGCTGGAGCAGCGTCTCGGCCTGGGCATCGTGCTCGGGCGCGAGCCAGAGCCGTGGGCTGGGGGGTGGATCGAGGTCGAACCGGCGGGCGAGCTGGCGTACGCGATGCTCGCGCGCATCGCCCTTGGCCGTCGCCCGGCGGTCGCGGGCGCGCAGCAGCCATGGCAGCGCCGAGCCGCGCAGATCGACGACGATGTCCCAGCGCCGTCCCGCCACGGCCCGATACAGCCCCAGCCAGTGCGCGGCCACACGCCGCTTCTCCATCACGATCAGGCGTTCCAGCCCCGGCACCGCCTCGAACAACGGCGCCGCGACCGGGCCGGCGGCGACGGTCAGCCGAGCGCCCGGGTGGCGCTCGATCAGGTGCGCGAGCAACCCTGTCGATAGCACGGCATCGCCGATACGCGTCGCGGTTACGAACAGGATTTGCATGTCGCGCGTCCTATATCCCGCCCCCCCTCCCTTGCCAAGCCGCGCCTTGCCAAGGCCACGGACGCTCTCTAACTCTAGCGGGTGACTCAGGTTTTGTTGAAAGCAGCGGGATGAGCGAGAGCCGATTTGCGGTGCTTGACGCGCGCGGCATCCTCGCCGTCGCCGGTCCCGACCGCGCCGCTTTTCTGCAAGGCCTGGTGTCGAACGACACCGCGCGGGTCAGCGGCGAACGCGCGCTGTATGCCGCCCTGCTAACCGCGCAGGGGAAATACCTGCACGATTTCATCATGGTCGAGGTCGGCGAGGCGATCTGGCTCGATTGCGAGGCGGCACGGCTCGCCGATTTGAAGCGCCGGCTATCGATGTACCGGCTGCGCGCCAAGGTGACCCTCGACGAGCGGCCCGATCTCGCGGTGGCGGCGCTGTTCGGCGGAGCGCCGCTGGGGTTGCCAGACGAACCGGGGAGCGCCCGCCCCTTCGGCGATGGCGTGGCCCTGGTCGATCCGCGGCTCGGGGCGCTCGGCGCCCGGGTGATCCTGCCGCGCGAGCGGATTCGCACCGAACTGACCGAGGCCGGCGCGAAGGAGGCCGACTTTGCCGAATACGACCGGCTGCGCCTGTCGCTGGGTATACCCGACGGCAGCCGCGACCTGGTGCTCGACAAATCGATCCTGCTCGAAGCCGGGTTCGAAGAGCTCAACGGCGTCGACTGGGACAAAGGCTGCTATATCGGCCAGGAGCTGACCGCCCGCACCAAATACCGCGGCCTGATCAAAAAGCGCCTGTTTCCGGTGCGGATCGACGGCCCGGCGCCCGCACCGGGCGCGATCGTCACCCGCGACGGCCATGAGGCCGGCGAGATGCGCTCCAGCCGCGACGGCCTCGGGCTGGCGCTGCTGCGGCTGGAAGCAATCGCCAGGCCGCTGACCGCCGGCGAGACGGCGATCGAACCGATCCAGCCGGACTGGATGCAATTGCCTGAGTAAGCCCCTCACCCCAATCCTCTCCCCGCAAGCGGGGCGAGGGAGTTCGCCGATACCCTGCCCCCTCGCCCCGTTTACGGGGAGAGGGAGGGACCCGCGGCGAAGCCGTGGGAGGGTGAGGGGCGGGCTTGTCCTCTAGGCGGTCGACGCCGCCTCGCCACTGAGTTCCGCCTGTGCTGCGGCGAGCCGGGCGATCGGCACCCGGTAGGGCGAACACGACACGTAATCGAGCCCGACCTCGCGGCAAAACCGGATCGACGCCGGGTCGCCGCCGTGCTCGCCGCAAATGCCGAGCTTCAAATCGGGCCGGGTGGCGCGGCCGCGCTCGACCGCGATCCTGATCAGCTCGCCGACCCCTTGGGTGTCGATCGAGACGAACGGGTCCTGCTCGAAGATGCCGAGGCGCTGATAGGCGCCGATAAAGCTCGCCGCGTCGTCGCGCGACAGGCCATAGGTCGTCTGCGTGAGATCGTTGGTGCCAAAGCTGAAAAACGCGGCGCTTTCGGCGATCTCGCCGGCGAGCAGCGCCGCGCGGGGCAGCTCGATCATCGTGCCGACCGAATACGGCACGGTGATCTTTTCGCGCTCCATGACCTCGCGCCCAACCCGGTCGACCATCTCCTTGAGGATGTCGAACTCGCG
>JBBRPG010000026.1:0-28835 GCA_038228485.1 Alphaproteobacteria bacterium | reverse complement strand
CGGTCGGCGGCGAGTGCCAGTTCCACCCCAGCTACAACGGCAACATCCTGGTCAACGCGATGTGCGTCGGCATCGCCCGCGCCGACCGCATCTTCTATTCGGCCGCCTCAGGCGCCGGAAACCCCGTGATCTATGTCGGCGCCAAGACCGGGCGCGACGGCATCCACGGCGCGACGATGGCCTCCGCCGAGTTCGATGACAGCGCCGCCGAGAAACGCCCAACGGTCCAGGTCGGCGACCCGTTCACCGAGAAGCTGCTGATCGAGGCGTGTCTCGAACTAATGTCGGGCGATGCGATCGTCGCGATCCAGGACATGGGCGCGGCCGGCCTTACCTCGTCAGCGGTCGAGATGGCCGGCAAGGGCGGGCTCGGCATCGAACTCGACCTCGACCGCGTGCCGATGCGCGAGACCGGTATGAGCCCCTACGAGATCATGCTGAGCGAAAGCCAGGAGCGCATGCTGATGGTGCTGCGCCCCGGCAGCGAAGCCGAGGCGCGGCGCGTCTTTGAGAAGTGGGAGCTCGATTTCGCGATCATCGGCCGGGTCACCGAGACCGGCCGGCTGATCCTCACGATGCACGGCGACCTCGCCGCCGACATCCCGATCGGGCCGCTAGTTAGCGAGGCGCCGCTTTACGACCGGCCCCGCCAGGCCCGCGATCTCCGGCCGGATATCGATCCAGCCTCCCTGCCCGCCCGCGATCCGCTCGGGTGCCTGAAAAAACTCCTCGCCTGCCCCGACCTGGCGTCGAAGCGGTGGATTTGGCAGCAGTACGATCAGCTGGTCATGGGCAACACCGTCAAGCGGCCGGGCGGCGACGCGGCGGTGGTGCGGATCGGCGACGGCCCCAAGGCGTTGGCGCTGTGCACCGACTCGACGCCGCGCTATTGCCGCGCCGACCCGGAGCGCGGCGGCGCCCAGGCGGTCGCCGAAAGCTGGCGCAATTTGACCGCGGTCGGCGCTCTGCCCCTGGCGCTGACCGACAATATGAATTTCGGCAATCCCGAGAAACCCGAGATCATGGCCGAGTTCGCCGGCGCCATCGCCGGCATGCGCGCCGCGTGCCTGGCGCTCGACTACCCGGTCGTGTCCGGCAACGTCTCGCTCTACAACGAGACCAGCGGCAGCGCGATCCTGCCGACCCCCGTGATCGGCGGCGTCGGCCTCATCGCCGACGCGGCGACCGCGATCGATCTCGCGCTCAAACACGACGGCAACGCGCTGATCCTGGTCGGCGAGATAGCCAACCCCCAGGGGGGCCATCTCGGCGCCTCGCTGTATCTGCGCGAGATCGAAGGCCGCGAAGATGGCGCGCCGCCACTCGTCAACCTCGCCGCCGAGCGCGCGCACGGCGATTTCGTGCGGGCGCAGATTGCCGTGGGTCATGTCGTTGCCTGTCACGATGTCGGCGACGGCGGGCTTCTCGTCGCCATCGCCGAGATGGCGATGGCCGGCGGCAAGGGCATCCGGCTCGAAAGCCTGCCTGCGGGCAATGCCGGTCTTTTCGGTGAGGACCAGGCGCGCTACCTGATCGAGACCGGGATACCCGACGCCCTCTTGGCTGAAGCGAAAAATAGGGGTATATGCGCGCAACAGATCGGCGTAGTAGATGGCGTCGCGTTGACACTCCCCGGCGGCAATGCCATATCGGTGGACGAACTCAAGGCCGCCAACGAGGCGTGGCTTCCTGCCTATATGGCCGGAGCCTAGCCGACGGAAGCGAGCGGGAGACTGGGCGAATGGCGATGGACGCGGCGACGATCGAGCGTCTCATCAAGGAGGGGCTGCCGGACGCGCGGGTCTCGATCGAGGATCTGCGCGGCGATGGCGACCACTATGCCGCGCACGTCGTCTCCGGTGCGTTTCGTGGCAAGAACCGGGTGCAGCAGCACCAGATGGTGTATCAGGCGCTGCGCGGCCGGATGGGCAATGAACTTCACGCGCTCGCCCTGCAGACGAGCGCACCCGAGGACTAAAGTTAGCTGCGACTTTATGTACGGATTAGGCCAGGGATTGAGCGAGGACAAAATGGACAACACCACCCACGATCGCATCCGCAAGCAAGTTACCGACAACCCGGTCGTGCTGTTCATGAAGGGCACTCCCGTGTTCCCGCAATGCGGGTTCTCGGCGACGGTCGTGCAAATCCTCAGCCATCTGGGCATCAAGTTCAAAGGCGTCGACGTGCTCGCCGACGCCTCGGTGCGCGACGGCATCAAGGAATTCTCCGCCTGGCCGACGATCCCGCAGCTTTACGTCAAGGGCGAGTTCGTCGGCGGCTGCGATATCGTCCGCGAGATGTTCGAAACGGGCGAATTGCAGCAGATGTTCGAGGAAAAGGGCGTCACCGTCCGCGCCTGATCCGGTCAGACGCCCGGGCCGGGCGGGTCAGCCCGCCACCTCACAACAGGTTCCGCGCTGGCTTCCTGCATCTGGGCGATGTGGTTCGGCTGCGTGCGCACCCGGTTGAGCCAAGCGCCGATCGCCGGATAGGCAGCCAAATCGAAGCCGCCCTCGGCGGCGGTGTGGGTGTAGGCATAGAGCGCGATATCGGCAATCGTGTAGCGATCGGCGGCGAGCCACCCGCCGG
Organism: Alphaproteobacteria bacterium; assembly: GCA_038228485.1. Classification (GTDB taxonomy): domain Bacteria; phylum Pseudomonadota; class Alphaproteobacteria; order ATCC43930; family CGMCC-115725; genus DATARH01. The sequence continues at coordinate 26,243 of JBBRPG010000026.1, read as the reverse complement.
CGCTCAATTGTCGCTCCATCACCGCGAGCGCCTGCTCGCCCCGCCTGTGGTTGTCGGCGATGCGGCCGGTCATATGGGTCAATTCGGCCGCCGGCGAGTGCAGCAAGAGATGCCGGTTCACGGCGATATAGGGCTCGTGGCTGTATTGCTCGAAAAACATCCAGCGCAACACATTCGCCTGGCCCCATGAATCCGTCGGAAATAGCGCTGTGTCCCGCGCGAAATAAAACAGGATCGCGCCTGACTCCGACAGCATCCGCCCGTCGTCCAGCACCACTGTCGGGATCTTGCCGATCGGATTGACCGCGCGGAATTCGGGGGATTGCGGCTCACCGCGGTTTTGCGTGGTGTCGACCCGCCGGTAGGGAATGCCGAGCTGCGCCAGCGCCAACCGCACCTTGTAGACATTGCCGGAGTCGAGATCGCCGTAGAGGGTGAGCATGGGTGCCTCCGTCGATGCCTTGCGCCGCCTTGCCCTTTCAGTATAGTGCCGCGCTCCCTTGCCGGCCCCGACCTCGGGACCGGCTCGGCCCGGACGGCGCTCGGCGCCCCGGGCCCCATCAGCCACAAGGGGTTGTGAGATGCCTTTGTACGAGAACGTGTTCATCGCGCGCCAGGACATATCCAGCGCCCAGGTCGATACCCTGGCCGATACTTTCACCCAGCTCATCACCGAGCAGGGCGGCGAAATCAAGAAGCGCGAGAGCTGGGGCCTGCGCAACCTCGCCTACCGCATGAACAAAAACCGCAAGGGCCATTACGTGCTCTTCAACATCGATGCGCCGGCCCCGGCAATCGCTGAGCTTGAGCGCAATATGCGCATCAACGAGGATGTGCTGCGCTATCTGACCATCCGGGTCGATGCGCATGAGGAAGGCCCCTCGCCAGTCATGCTCAACCGCGGGAGCCGCGATGACCGCCCCCGCCGCAGTGACCGCGACCGCTATGACGACCGGGGCGATCGGGGCGACCGCGACCGGCGCGAGGACCGCGGCCCCTCACCTGAGCGTGCGCCCGCGCCCGCCGAAGCCGCGGTGGAGGCATAGATGGAAAGCCAGAGAGAATCCGGCGGCGGCGGTCGCGCGGCGGCGGCGGCCCGGCGGCCTTTCTTTCGCCGGCGTAAATCCTGCCCGTTCTCGGGACCGAACGCGCCGACGATCGATTACAAGGACACCCGCCTGCTGCAGCGCTTCATCTCCGAGCGCGGCAAGATCGTCCCCAGCCGCATCACCGCGGTGTCGAACAAAAAACAGCGCGAGCTGTCGCGGGCGATCAAGCGGGCGCGTTTTCTCGGGCTCCTGCCCTACATGGTCCAATAGGGAGGCGCCGCAATGATCGACCTGATCCTCCTCGAGCGCGTCGAAAAGCTGGGCCAGATGGGGCAGATCGTCAAAGTGCGCCCCGGTTACGCGCGCAACTTCCTGCTGCCGCAGAAAAAGGCGATGCGGGCGACCAAGGACAATCTCGCCTATTTCGAGACCCAACGCGCTCAGCTCGAAGCCAACAACCTGTCGCGCAAGAGCGACGCCGGCACGGTCGCCGAGAAGCTCGAAGGCGTAAAGGTGGTGCTGATTCGCCAGGCCGGCGAAAGCGGCCAGCTCTACGGCTCGGTGTCGTCGCGGGACATAGCCGATGCGGTGACCGCAGCCGGCTTCACCGTCGATCGGCAGCAGATCGTGCTCGACCGGCCGATCAAGAACCTCGGCCTGCACCGGGTGCGGGTGATGCTGCATCCCGAGGTCGGGGTGACAGTCACCGCCAATGTCGCGCAATCGGCCGAGGCGGCGCAGATGCAGCAGGCCGGGCTCGACCCCCTCGCCGAGCGTGAGGACGAGCCCGATGACGAGGCCGCGACCGCCACCGGCGAACAGCAGCCGGCATTGGCCTGAACCCGAGACAGAACGCCGCGCCGGGGTCAAGTATCACAGGTACTTGTTTTCCCTAAGAGAAGTGGCCAATAGTAGCCGCTTGGATTAGACACCATCGTGTCGCGATGTTGCTCGCGCGGTTGCTCGCCCGTTTTGTCCGCATCGGCCGCCTCGAGCTCATTGATGCGGCGCAACGGCGCCATGTGTTCGCCGGGTTGCCGGGACCGGCGGTTACCATGCGCCTGCACGACCGGGCGCTTCACCGCAAGCTCGTGGTCAATCCGCATCTATACCTGCCGGAATCCTATATGAACGGGACGCTGACCGTTGAGGACGGCGGCGACATCTACGCGCTGATCGAATTGATGGTCCGCAACGACGATGCGATGGTGGACGATCCGCTATGGCGCCTTATCGCTCGGATGCGGCGCCTGACGCGGCGGCTGCACCAGTACAACCCGGTCCCCCGCTCGCGTCAAAACGTCGCCCATCACTACGATCTGTCGGACCAGCTGTACGATCTGTTCCTCGACCGCGACCGGCAATATTCCTGCGCCTATTTCGTCAGCTCCGACGACGACATCGACACCGCGCAGCTCAACAAGCGCCGGCATCTCGCCGCCAAGCTGCTGCTGCGGCCGGGGATGAAGGTGCTCGATATCGGCTGCGGCTGGGGCGGGCTGGCGCTGTACCTGGCGAGCGAATGTGGGGTCGATGTCACCGGCCTCACCCTGTCGACCGAGCAGCTCAAGGTCGCGCAGCGCCGCGCGGCGCAGGCAGGGCTTTCCGATCGCGTGCGTTTTCACCTGCGCGACTACCGCGAAGAACAAGGCAGCTACGACCGCATCGTCTCGGTCGGCATGTTCGAGCATGTCGGCGTCAACCAATACCCCACCTTCTTCCAGCGGGTGAACGCGCTGCTCAAGCCCGACGGCGTGGCTCTGCTCCACTCGATCGGACGCAGCGAGGGGCCGGGCGCGACAAACCCCTGGCTGCGCAAATACATCTTCCCCGGCGGCTATTCGCCCGCCATGTCAGAGGTCGTGCCGGTGATCGAGCAGGCGCGGCTGTGGATCACCGACATCGAGGTGCTGCGCCTGCACTACGCCGAGACGCTCAAGGCCTGGCGCCAGCGCTTCGTGCAGCAGCGCGAGCGGGTGCTGGAGCTTTATGACGAGCGCTTCTGCCGCATGTGGGAGACCTATCTGGTCGGCTCGGAAATGGCCTTCCGCCACGCCGGCCATTTCGTCATGCAAATCCAGATGGCAAAGGCGGTCGATACCGTGCCGCTGACCCGCGACTACATGTTCGAGTGGGAGAGCGCCCATCGCGAAGCGGACGATCGGGCCGCGTAAGTTAAGCCGTTGCTTTAAGTAGGTTCGCCAACTTATCCCCATTCTATTCACGAGTTAGCCCCGCTTTCCTCAGCCAACGTGCGAAGATTTTGCGCGGCAGAACAGCCTCAAGTGGTATCCTCGCGCATGGAGTCGACCGCCGTCTCGTTCATTGCGCCGCTGCGCGAGGGATCAAATCCCCTCGGCGCCGATCCGATCCGGATACCGCCCAACAACACCGAGGCCGAGCAGGCGCTGCTCGGCGCCATCTTCCGCAACAACCTGGCGCATGGCCGGGTCTCCGACTTCCTCGAACCCGAGCATTTCGCCAATGCCGTCCACGGGCGCATCTACGCCGCGATCGGCAAGCTGATCGAGCGCGGCCAGATCGCCAACCCGGTCACGCTCAAGAACCTGTTCGACCAGGACGGCGCGCTCGCCGAGATCGGCGGCGCCCAGTACCTCACCCGCCTCGCCGAAGCGGCAGTGACGATCATCAATGCCGAGGATTACGGTCGCCGCATCCACGATCTGCACCTGCGGCGGCAGCTGATCGGGCTCGGCGAGGATGTCGTCAACGACGCCTTTCATCAGGACCTCGACGATCCCGCGATCGACCAGATCGAGCGCGCCGAGGCGAAGCTCTACGAGTTGGCCAGCACCGGCCAGGCCGAAGGCGGGTTCCGCCCGTTCAACGCGGCGCTGACCGAGGCAATCAACAGCGCCGAAGCCGCCTTCAAACGAGACGGCCGCACGGTCGGCGTCGCAACCAAATTTACCGACCTGGATAAGAAGCTGGGCGGGCTTCATTCGTCGGACCTGATTATCGCCGCCGGCCGGCCGGGAATGGGCAAGACCGCATTTGCCACCAACATCGCGTTCAACGCAGCCAAGGCGTATCGCGCCGAGCCAGGTCCCGACGGACGGCCAGTCGCCGAGGACGGTGCGGTAATCGGTTTCTTTTCGCTGGAAATGTCGGCTGAGCAACTCGCCACCCGTATCCTCGCCGAAGAGAGCGGCGTGTCGTCCGACCGCATTCGCCGCGGCGATGTACGACGTGAGGATTTCGACAAGTTCGTCGCGGCGAGCCAGCGTCTCGCCTCCGTGCCGCTTTATATCGACGATACGCCGGCCCTATCGATCTCGGCGCTGCGAACGCGGGCACGGCGGCTCAAACGGCAGCATGGGCTCGGGCTCATCGTTGTCGATTATCTGCAGTTGATGCGGCCGGGCGGTTCGCGTAGCGGTCCGGAAAACCGCGTGCAGGAAATCTCCGAGATCACCCGCGGCCTCAAGGCGATTGCCAAGGAACTCGACGTGCCGGTACTGGCGCTTTCGCAATTATCGCGCGCGGTCGAGCAGCGCGAGGACAAGCGACCGCAACTGTCCGATCTGCGCGAGTCGGGCTCGATCGAGCAGGACGCCGACGTCGTCATGTTCATCTTCCGCGAGGAATATTATCTGTGGCGCGCCGAGCCGACCCAGCAGCCCGGTGAGGATGACAGCAAGTTCAACGACAAACACGACAAGTGGAGGGAGCGGTGCGACGCCACCGACGGCCTAGCCGAGATCATCATCGCCAAGCAACGTCATGGCCCCATCGGCACCGTGAAACTTCATTTCGAAGCCGAGACTACTAAGTTCGAAAATTTCATTGGCCCCGAAAACCTGCCTGCAAGCAATTACTAAGCAGTGAGCAGCGCGTCCGACCCCGTCTCGCGCGCCGGCGCAGTTCTGGAGATCGACCTCGGCGCGGTCGTCGCCAATTGGCGGCTCCTGGCGTCAAGGGCCGCGCCTGCGGCTTGCGCCGTGGTGGTCAAGGCGGACGGGTACGGGCTGGGCGCGGCGCCGGTCGCGCGGGCGCTAGCCGCCGCCGGGTGCCGGTGGTTTTTAGTCGCGACGCTTGACGAAGGCATCGCGCTGCGCGCCTCGCTCGGCGACGAAGCCGAGATCGCCGTCTTCAACGGCCCCTTGCCCGGCTCGGCCGCGGAGTTCGCCGCCGCCCGGCTGATCCCGGTACTCAACGACCCAGGCCAGGTCGACGCATGGGAAAAAATCGGCGGCGCGTCGATGCTCCACGCCGATACCGGGCTCAACCGGCTCGGCCTGTCACCGGCGGAATTCGCCGCCCTCGCCGAAACGCCGGGGCGGATCGCCGCGCTAGGCGCGCAGACCTTGATCAGCCACCTCGCCTGCGCCGAAATCCCCGCGCACCCGCTCAACGCAGCCCAGCGCGAACGCTTCGCCGCGGCACGGCAGCGCCTTCCCCACCTGAAGGCGAGCCTCGCCGCTTCGTCCGGCATCTTTCTCGGCCCCGATTTCCATTTCGATACAGTCCGGCCCGGCGCCGCGCTCTACGGCGTCAACCCGCTCCCCGGCAGCCCTAACCCAATGCGCCCGGTGGTGCGGCTGAGCGCTAAAATCATCCAAATCCGTAAAATTGACAGGGGGGAGTCGGTTGGCTACGGTGCCGCGCACGTCATGGACGGGCCGGGATTCTTGGCAACTGCCGCAATAGGTTACGCCGATGGCTGGCCTCGTTCGCTGAGCCATCGCGGCTGCGGCTGGCTCGCCGGCAAGCGGGTGCCGCTGCTCGGCCGGGTGTCGATGGACCTCGCCACCTTCGACGTCTCGGCCGTCGATCCGGCGGCGCGACACTCCGGCAACATGATCGAGCTGATCAACGAGACCTACGGCGTGGATGAGGTCGCCGCCGACGCCGGCACGATCGGCTACGAGATTCTGACCGCGCTGGGCTCGCGCTACCGCCGCGTCTACCGCAACCCGCCGACGGCTGGCGGATGATCGCTTTCCTGGCGTCGATCGGCGCCGTCGTTCTCGGTTTCCTGGCGGCGACCGGCCGACTCGCGCGGTTCGCGCTGATGGGGCTCGCCGCCGCGCTGAGCCCGCCCTATTACCCCCGGCTGATCCTGCGCCAGATCGTCGCCATCGGCTATTATTCGCTGCCGGTCGTCGGCCTGACCGCGATCTTCACCGGCATGGTGCTGGCGTTGCAATCCTATACCGGGTTCAGCCGCTTCAATGCCGAGAGCGCGGTCGCCACCGTGGTTGTGCTGTCGGTGACCCGCGAGCTGGGCCCGGTCATCGCCGGGCTGATGGTGGCGGGCCGGGTCGGCGCGGCGATGGCGGCCGAGATCGGCACCATGCGCGTCACCGACCAGATCGACGCGCTGACCACCTTGTCGACCGATCCGTTCCGCTATCTGGTGCTCCCGCGACTCCTCGCCGGCCTCTTGACCCTGCCGGTGCTGGTGCTGGTCGCCGACATCATCGGCGTGTTCGGCGGCTACCTGGTCGGGACGCTCAAGCTCGGCTTCAACCCGGCGAGCTACCTGACCCAGACCGAAAGCTATCTCGAAACGATGGACGTCGTGTCGGGCCTAGTGAAGGCCGGAGTGTTCGGCTTCATCGTCGCGCTGATGGGTTGCTATCACGGCTATCACTCACGCGGGGGCGCCGAGGGGGTCGGGCAGGCGACGACCCATGCGGTGGTTTCGGCGTCGATTCTGATCCTTTTGTCCAACTACATGCTGACCGCGGCGTTCTTCGGCAAATGAGCAGCTGCATGAATGGGGCCGCCCCAAAGATCGCCGTGCGCGGCGTGGAAAAATCCTTTGGGCCGAAACGCGTGCTCGACGGCGTCGAGATCGACTGCGGCGTCGGCGAGAGCCTCGTCATCATCGGCGGCTCCGGCACCGGAAAATCGGTGCTGATCAAGTGCATTCTCGGGATCATGCACCCCGAGGCGGGCTCGATCCGCATCGACGGCGAGGAAACCGTCGGCGTGGGCCGAAGCGACCGCGCCCGGCATATGCAGAAGTTCGGCATGCTGTTCCAGGGCGCCGCCCTGTTCGACTCGCTGCGCGTGTGGGAGAATGTCGCCTTCGGGTTGATCCAAGGGCGCGGCATGGAGCGGGCCAAGGCACGGGAGATCGCGCTCACTAAACTGGCCGCGGTCGGGCTGAGTGCCGAGGTCGGCGACTTGAGCCCGGCAGAGCTGTCGGGCGGGATGCAAAAGCGGGTCGCGCTCGCCCGCGCCATCGCCGCCGAGCCCGAGATCATCTTCTTCGACGAACCGACCACTGGGCTCGACCCGATCATGGCCGACGTGATCAACGACCTCATCATCAAGATCGTGCGCGAGGTCGGCGCCACCGCGGTCTCGATCACCCATGACATGGTCAGCGCCCGCAAGATCGCCGACCGCATCGCCATGCTGCACAAGGGCAAGATCGTCTGGCAGGGCCCGGCCGCCGAGGTCGACAGCGCCGACAACCCCTTTGTCGACCAGTTCGTCAACGGCCGCGCCGAAGGCCCGATCCAGATGCAGGTGCGGGCGGTATGATCGTCGTCGCCACGCCGCCGCCAAATGCTCCCTCTCCGCCCTCGGGGGCGGAAAGGGTTGGGGTGAGGTGGGGGATTCCAGAGGCGCCAGAGCGTGCCCGCCTCACCCTCCCAGCGCTGCGCGCCGGGCCCCTCCCTCTCCCCCCGCAATGGTCCTTGGCGGGCGGAGAGGGGCTGCGCAAGTACGCTCGAAACGATGGCTAAATCCACATCGCGCTTCGCCTGCCAGGAATGCGGGGCAACTTGGCCCAAATGGGCAGGCCGCTGCGAGGCCTGCGGCGCGTGGAACAGCCTCATCGAGGAATTGCCGCGCTCCGGCCCGCCCAAGAGCCTGAGCGGGGGCAGCGCCAAGAAGGGCGGCTACGCGCTCGATTTCGTCGGCCTCGATGGCGAAAGCCACGGCACCCGGCGTCACCTGACCGGCATCGCCGAGCTCGACCGGGTGTGCGGCGGCGGCTTGGTGCCGGGCTCGGCGATCCTCGTCGGCGGCGACCCCGGCATCGGCAAGTCGACGCTGCTGCTGCAAGCCGCCGCCGCGGTTGCGGCCGGGGGTGGTTCCGCCGCCTACATCACCGGCGAGGAGGCGATCGACCAGATTCGCCTGCGTGCGCGCAGGCTCGGCGTCGCCGAAGCGCCGGTGCGTCTCGCGGTCGCCACCAGCGTGCGCGACATCGCCGCCTCGCTCGACATCGCCCAGCCGCCGCTGCTCGCCGTCATCGATTCGATCCAAACGATGTACCTCGACACGCTCGACAGCGCCCCCGGCACGGTGAGCCAGGTGCGCGGCGCCGCGCAGGAGCTGATCGGCCTCGCCAAGCGGCGCGGCTTTGTCCTGGTGCTGGTCGGCCACGTCACCAAGGAAGGCATGATCGCCGGCCCGCGCGTGCTCGAGCACATGGTCGACACCGTGCTCTATTTCGAGGGCGAGCGCGGCCACCAGTTCCGCATCCTGCGCGCGGTCAAGAACCGCTTTGGCGCGACCGACGAGATCGGCGTCTTCGAGATGAGCGACCGCGGCCTCGTCGAGGTGCCCAACCCGTCGGCGATGTTCCTCGCCGAGCGCTCCGGCGGCGAGCAGGACGAGGCCGGCAACAGCGTCACCGGCGCCGCGGTCTTTGCCGGCATCGAGGGCACACGGCCGGTGCTGGTCGAGATCCAGGCGCTGGTCGCGCCGTCAATGCTGGGCACCCCGCGCCGCGCCGTCGTCGGCTGGGACGCGACGCGGCTGGCGATGATCGTCGCCGTGCTGGACGCCCGCTGCGGGCTTTCGGTCGGCGCCAACGACATCTACCTCAACGTCGCCGGCGGCTTACGCATCGGCGAACCGGCGGCCGACCTCGCGGTCGCTGCGGCCTTGATCTCCGCGCTGACCGAAAGCCCGGTGCCGGCGGAGACCGTCGTCTTCGGCGAGATCGGGCTGTCCGGCCGGGTGCGGCCGGTGTCGCACAGCGACGCGCGGCTCAAGGAAGCGGCAAAGCTCGGCTTCGGCGAGGCCTGGGTCCCGGCCCGGCCGCGCACCCGTGGCCAAAGAAGCGGCGAACGCGTCGGCGACGGTATCGCCACGGTGCCAATCGGGCATCTGAGCGAGCTGGTCGAGCGGCTGGCGCCGGCTCGCCGCCAGCCGACGCGTCGGATCGGGGCGATGCCCTGATGCCCAGCTTGGGTTGGGGCCGGCGATGAACCCGCTCGACATCGGCGTCCTCGCCGTGGTCGGCCTATCGGCAGTGTTCGCCTTTGCCCGCGGCTTTGTCCGCGAACTGCTGTCGATCGCCGCCTGGGTCGGCGCCGGGTTCATTACCCTCTACGGTTTCACCTACGTCTACGCGATCGTCGAGCCGATGGTGAAAAACCAACTGCTGCAGCAGTTGATTGCCGGGCCCGGGCTCTTTCTTGTCGCCTTGATCGTGCTGACGATCATCACCGGTATCGTCGCGCGCTCGGTGCGGTCGAGTTCGTTGTCGCCGCTCGACCGCACCCTCGGCTTAATCTTCGGGCTGCTGCGCGGGGCCTTCATTCTGTGCCTAAGCTATCTGCTGCTCGACTTCGTGCCCGCGAACGATCGGCCAAGCTGGGCCAGGGAAGCTAAAAGCGCGCCGTACTTGCAGCAAGGCTCCGACATGCTGCGCAATGTGCTGCCCGAACCATGGCGCGTAAAAAGTTCCACGGCGGCCGAGGACGTGATCAAGACCATGACCCCGGCTGTGGAAGCGCAAAAGGCGATGCGCGCTCTGACCAATCCTTCAACGCCCCCTGCCGCCGGGTCGGCACAAGGGCCGGCGCCGACCTACAAGCAGAGCGATCAGCGCGAGCTCGATCGCGTCATCAACAACCAGCGCTAGGGCGGACAGGGCTTGTCATATACTGGTAACACAGAGGATAAAGCCCCAAATATCGACAGGCCGGACGGGCAACACGAGGATCGCGCATGCTGACGACCGGCCGCGAGGACGCGGACCATTTTCACGAGGAATGCGGCGTCTTTGGCATCTTTGGCCATCCCGACGCGGCGGCGCTGGCCGCGCTCGGGCTGCACGCGCTGCAGCACCGCGGGCAGGAGGCGGCGGGGATCGTCGCCTATGACGGCGAGCAGTTCAACGCCCACCGCGGAATGGGCCTTGTCAGCGACAATTTCAGCTCGAAGGAGGTCATTGGACGGCTCAAGGGCCATTCGGCGATCGGTCATGTCCGCTATGCGACGACCGGCGAGGTCGCACTGCGCAACGTTCAGCCGCTGTTCGCCGATTTCGAATTTGGCGGCCTCGCGATCTGCCACAACGGCAACCTGACCAACTCCTACCAGCTGCGCAAACAGCTCGTCCGCCGCGGTAGCCTGTTCCAGTCGACCAGCGACACCGAGGTCATCGTCCACCTGATCGCCACCAGCGCCCAGGCCACCGTGGTCGACAGGCTGGTCGACGCGCTGCAGCAGATCGAAGGCGCCTATTCGCTGGTCGCACTGTCGCAGGAGACGGTGATCGGCGTGCGCGACCCGTTGGGAGTGCGGCCGCTGGTGGTCGGCCGCCTCGCCGATTCGTGGATCGTCACCTCCGAAAGCTGCGCGCTCGACATCATCGGCGCCGATTTCGTCCGCGACGTGGAGCCGGGTGAGATCGTCATCGTCGACGCCGACGGCCTACACAGCGTCAAGCCATTCACCCGCAAGGCCGAACGCTTTTGCGTCTTCGAATACATCTACTTCGCCCGGCCCGACAGCGTCATGGAAGGCCGCAGCGTCTACGCGGCGCGCAAGCGCATCGGCCAGGAACTGGCGCGCGAAAGTCATGTCGATGCCGACATCGTCGTGCCGGTGCCCGATTCCGGGGTGCCGGCGGCCATCGGCTATTCCCAGGAGGCCGGGATCCCGTTCGAGCTCGGCATCATCCGCAACCACTATGTCGGCCGCACCTTTATCGAGCCGACCGATCAGATCCGCCATCTCGGCGTGCGCCTCAAGCACAACGCCAGCCGCGACGACCTCAAGGGCAAGCGGGTGATCCTGGTCGACGATTCGATCGTGCGCGGCACGACCTCGACCAAGATCGTCGACATGGTTCGCAACGCCGGCGCGCGCGAGGTGCACATGCGCATCTCGAGCCCGCCGACAACCCATCCGTGCTTTTACGGGATCGCCACCCCGGAGCGCGACCAGCTCCTCGCCGCCCGCTTCGATGTCGACGAGATGGCGCGGTTTATCGGCGTCGACAGCCTCGCCTTCATCTCGATCGACGGGCTCTACCGGGCGATGGGCGATGCGGGGCGCGACCCGCTGGCCCCGCGTTTCTGCGATGCCTGCTTTACCGGCGACTACCCGATCCCGCTGGTCGACGCCGAGGACGGGAAGGTGTCGGTGCAGCTCTCGCTGCTTGCGGAGCCCGCCTGATAATTACCTGTAAAAACAGGGGGAACAGGGATGCCTGCCGACACCACGCTGACCGGTGCCCTGCCGCACCGAGAGCCTTTGTCGAAGGTCATCATCGCCGCGACGATCGGCAATGTCCTCGAATGGTTCGACTTCCTCGTCTACGGCTATTTCGCGGTGACGATCGCCGAAGTGTTTTTCCCGACCGGCAATTTTTTCGACCGTCTCGCTGCTGATCACCTTCGGCACGTTCGGCCTTTCGTATCTGGTGCGCCCGTTGGGGGCAGTCGTCATCGGCACCTATACCGACCGCGCCGGCCGTAAGGCCGGGCTTACCCTGTCGATCGGCCTGATGATGATCGGCACGACCCTGATGGTGGTGACCCCTGGCTATGCCACCATCGGCATTGCCGCGCCGCTCATCATAATGCTCGCGCGGATGCTGCAGGGGTTTTCGGTCGGCGGCGAATTCGGCAGCGCCGTCGCCTTCCTCGTCGAGCACGGGGGCGACCGCAAAGGCTTCAGCGCGAGCTGGCAATGGGCCAGCACCGGCATCGTCTCGATCATCGTCGCGCTGTTCGGCATCGCCCTGACCACATCGCTGTCGCATGAAGAGCTGGTCAGCTGGGGCTGGCGCATCCCCTATGTCTTCGGCCTGCTGATCGGCCCGGCCGGGCTCTACATCCGCTCGAAGGTAGTAGAGACGTCCGAATTCACCGCGGCAAAGCCGCACAGCGTCCCGATCCGCGAGCTGCTGCAACAGCAGCCGCTCCAGGTGATGCTGGCGCTCGGCGCCTCGATCGTCTCGAACGCGTCCTACTACCTGCTGCTTTACATCCCGACCTATGCGATCAAGACGCTGCATCTGCACGCCTCGACCGGGTTTATCGCGACCCTTGTCGGCGGCGTGGCGCTTGCCGCGTGTTCGCTGCTGGCCGGGCATTGGTCGGACAAGACCGACCGGTCGCGCATCATGCTATGGACGGCGGTGCTGTTCTTGGTGACCGCATACCCGGTGTTCTGGCTGATGGTCGCCTACCCATCGCTCGCGACGGCGATGTTCGCGGTCGGTTGGCTCAACCTAGTCAAGGGCGGCTATAGCGGCGTGTTGCCGTCGTTGATGTCCGAGCGGTTCCCGGTGGAGACCCGCGCTGTCGGCATCGCGTTCAGCTACAGCATTTCGGTGACGGTTTTCGGCGGCTTTGCGCCGTTCTTCGCGACGATGCTGATCGCGCAGACCGGCGACCCGCTCTCGCCAAGCTACTACTTGATGTTCACTGCCCTGCTCAGCATCGCCGCGCTGATCGCTATCAGGCGGCAGCCGGCCTATTCCAGCCGCTGATGCTCCGCCGTTCGTAGAATGGGCCGCCTCGCCGGCAAGATCGCCCTTATCACCGGCGCCTCGCGCGGCATCGGCGCCGCCGTCGCCGAGCGCTTTGCCCGTGAGGGTGCGCATCTGGTGCTGGCTGCGCGCACCGTCGGCGGGCTCGAAGAAGTTGACGACGCGGTCCGCGCTGCCGGCGGCACCGCCACCTTGGTGCCGCTCGACCTGCGTGAATTCGTCAAGATCGACGAGCTCGCCGCCGCCCTCCATGAGCGCTACGGGCATCTCGACATCCTGGTCGGCAACGCCGCCGAGTTCGGCACGTTCTCGCCGCTCGGCCATATCGATCCGGTTTTGTGGCAGGAGGTCATCGACCTCAACCTGACAGCCAACTGGCGGCTGATCCGGGCGATGGACCCGCTGCTGCGCGCCGCCGAGCATGGCCGTGTGATCTTTGTCACCAGCGGCATCGCCCGCGCCCCCCGCGCCTATTGGGGCCCTTACGCGGTCAGCAAGGCCGGGCTCGAAGTGCTGGTGAAGACCTACGCCGCCGAGCTCGAAAAGACGCGGGTGCGGGCCAACCTGCTCGGCCCCGGCATCGTCCGCACCCGGTTGCGCGCGCGGGTGTTCCCCGGCGAAGACCCGAAGACCCTGCCCCCACCCGAAAGCGTGGCCGAGGCCTTTCTGCAGCTCGCCCTGCCCGAATGCGAACGCAACGGCGAGATCGTCAACGCCGTCGACCTCGTCGATACAAGCTCCCGGGCTTAGCCGATCAGGCGCCCGCCGCAGCGCGCAACGCCGTAGCAATCTCATCCTCGATCAGATGCGCGATCGGCTTGCGGTAGTGCACCCGGTCCCAGAAATTCCGCCGGTCGCGAGCGATCTCGCCGTCCTTGAGGAAATCGACGACGGCGGTGTGCGGCCGCCCGGCAGCGAGTTGGCGAAACGCGGCCTTGCATGCGTCGCTCCGCTGCTCCGCGGCGCTGCCGGGCGCCGGCAGGGTGACCGAATAGCGCGGGACGAACACCAGCACGAGCAAGGTCGTCGCCGGCATCCCGGCGAGAAAATCCCGAAGCCGCCGGACCGCGTCGAGAGTGTCGCCCCCGGCGGCGTCGAAGCCGCGATTTCCCTCGGCGAAATCGGCGGCCGCGGCCGTCTCGTGGCGCGCGAGCTCAGGCTCGAAATCCCGATACCCGTCGGCACGCAGCCGCTTCTCAATGCCGAGGATCAGCCTTGCCTTGCGCTCCGCCGCTTCAACACCACGCAAATTGAGCAGGCCCCTCACATAGGCGAAGCCGCTATCGCCATAGAGCCAGAACGGAAACGGGTCCCGCACATCGAGCTGGCTCGCGCCTTGGCACCAACGCGCATCCAGCCCGATGACCAGTGCTTCCAGCGGCGGCGGCGAAACGCCGTCATGGTGGCGCACTAGCCAGCGTGCCACGGCCAATTGCTCGATCGGCCCCGTCGCCGGGATCGCCAGCGAAACGAACCGCGCCCCGGTCAATTCCGCCAGACGTGCCGGATCGATCAGCTGGACCGTCGAATTACCGATAATCGCCGCTTGCGTAGTTGGTGCCCGGGCCAGACTCGCCGCGGTAAGGCGCTGGCCAAAGGACGAGACGCCGTACCCATCGAATGGCGAGAAGCGGCCGCTATCGTAGGGATCCAGAACGATGACAAAGATCGCGGAGAGCATGGCAATGGCGGCGCAAGCGACCCCGTACCGCCACAGCATCCGCCGCCATGCGGTCGGCTCCGAAGCAAGCTGCGACGAGCCCGATCGCCGGTTCCCCTCGATCATCTTGCGGTCGCTTCCTCGCGCAACGCGGCGGCAATCGAGGTGGCGACGACGTGGGCAACCGAATGCCGGTAGTGAATCTGATCGAAAAAATTATCGTCGGTGCGCGACATCGCGTCGTTCTGAAGCAGATCGACAAAGGCGGTCTTTTTGCGTTTGGCGGCGAGGCTGCGAAACGCCTGCTTGCAGAGCGTCTCATTGCGGGCCTCGGCACTTCCGGAAACCGGCAGGCTGCTGGCGTGGCGGGGTACAAAAACGAGCACGGCCGTCGCGCTCGCCGGCAGCGCCTCTAGGATCGTCCGCAATTTCAGTAAGGCGGCAAACTCTTCCCTCCCCGTCGGCGGCGCATAAAAGTAGGCGTCGATCGCAAACTCGGAGCGAAGTCCGTCGGGATTGCGGGGCTGCCCCTTGTCGTAGTCATGGTACCCGTCCGCACGAGGCGGTTTCAGCCAGCCGAGCAAAACCTCTAGCTTGCGCCCCAGCCCGCCGAAGGTTGCGAACCGCATCATCCCCGCCAGATAATCGAGTGAGCTGTCGCCGACGAGCCAGAAGGGAAACGGGTTGATCGGCTCCAGGCGCCCGTCGTCGCGACACCAGGACTTGTCCAGCCCGAATACTAGCGCCTGGACCTGATGCCCGCTGTCGCTTGCGTGCTGGCTCTCGAACCAGTGGGCGACCGCGATCTGCTCAAGCGGTCCCGCGCCGGCAACCGTGAGCGAGACAAACCCAATCCCGGTGGTGGCGGTCAGCTCGGCCGGATCGACCAGTTGGATCGTCGAGTTACCAACGATCGCGGCGGTCGTCCCTGGCCGGCCCAGACTGGCCGCGGCCATGTGTTGGTCGAACGAGGTCACCCCTGAACTGGGGAACGGCGTCAGGCGGCCAGTGTCGTAAGGATCGGAAAGGATGAGGACGGCGGCACACCCCAAGGCGATGCCGGCACACCACAAGCCGTATCTCAACAGGACGCGGCGCCACATCGCATGATCGGCGGGAGAGACGGATGCAGCCATCGGATGAAGGAGTATCCGTCCGTGCTCTTGCCGCCCAGCCTGCTCAGAAGTGGAAATAGATGAATTCATAGGACGGCCCGTCGCCCATCTTGAGCAGCAACGCCACCGTCGCGGCGGCCCCTACGGGCGCCAGCCAGCGCCAAGGTTTGAGGCGCTCTGCCGCCTCCTGGCTGCTCGGCCCGATCAGCGCGACCGCCGCGGCGATTGCGATGCTGCGCAGGCCGTGGATCGGCCCCGGATCGGCCAAATCCACCAGTCCGGCGAAGATATGTCCCGCCGCCGCCAGCGATGGCGCACGAAAGAACACCCAGGTGATCACCAGGAACACCATCAGCAGGGCCCAGGCGAGCGGCCTCGGCAGCGGCGGCAGCCGACGCTGCCACAGCACGCCGGTGGCGAGACCGGCGCCGTGCAGCGCGCCCCAGATGATGAACGTCCACCCCGCCCCGTGCCACAACCCGCCGAGCAGCAGCGTCAGAAACAGCGCCAGTATATGGCCGGCCAGGCCCTGCCGGTTGCCGCCCAGCGGAATGTAGAGGTAGTCGCGCAGGAACCGGGTCAGGGTCATGTGCCAGCGCCGCCAGAACTCACGCAGGCTGGTCGCCCGGTACGGCACCGCAAAATTGTACGGCAGAACAAACCCGAACAGCAGGGCCAGCCCGATCGCCATATCCGAATAGCCGGAGAAATCGAAGTAGATCTGCAGCGGGAAGGCAAGCGCCGCGGTCCAAGCGTCGCCCATCGATACGGCGCTCGCGGCGGCCTGGGTGAATACCGGGTCGGCGTGACTCGCAAGCGGGTTGGCGAAAAACAGCTTCTTACCGAGCCCGATCACGAACAACGCGATACCGCGCGCGATGCGGCTTTCCCAGCCCGGCCGCAATGGCGGATCGGCGAATTGCGGCACGATCTCGCGATGGCGCACCAGCGGACCGGCGAGGATTTGCGGGAACAAGGCGATATAGAGCGCGTAGTCGCGAAAGCTGTAGCGCGGCGCCGGTCCGCGCAGCAGGTCGACGAGGTAGATGATGTGGTGAAAGGTAAAGAAGCTGATCCCCAGCGGCAGCGCCAGCCGCGCCAGCGCCGGGTTCCAGCCGGTGCTGCTGAAGACGATGCTCTCGAAGAACCCCAGATACTTGAAGATGCCGAGGCAGATTAGGTTGGCGACGATGGCGGCGACCAGGAAGGCACGCTGGCGAAAAGCGAAAAAACCCTGCACCGCCGTCCAGTTGACGACAATCGAGCCGACCAGCAGCGGGGTAAATCGCCAGTCCCAGAAATTGTAGAAGACCAGCGAGGCACCAAGCAGAAACCACAGCCGCGCCGCGTTATGCTTGGCCAGCAGCCAATAACCGGCGAGGGCGATCGGCAGAAACCCGAAAATGAATGGATAGGTACTGAACAGCATCAGTCGCGAGCGTACGGATTGTTGCCCTTTCGCAGCATCAGGCGAATGGGCGTTCCCGGCAAATCGAAATCCTGCCGCAGCGAATTGACCAGGAAGCGTCGGTAGGAGTCGGGCAACTCGCCGGGCTTCGAGGCAAACAGCGCGAAGGTCGGCGGCCTCGTGTTGGCCTGGGTCATGTACCGCAGCCGCAGCCGCCGCGCCCCGACGACCGGCGGCGGGTGGCGCTCCTGGATCGCGGCCAGCCAGCGGTTCAACATCGGGGTGGACAGGCGCTTGTTCCACACCGCATCGGCTGTGACGACCGCCTTCATCAGCGGGTCGAGCCCCTTGCCCGTCAGGCCCGAAATGGGCACCAGAGGCACGCCGTGAAGCTGCGCCAAAGATGCCGTCAGCCGGTTGCGCAATTCCCGCAGCGCGGCGTCGGTATTGGGCACCGCATCCCATTTGTTGGCGGCAATCACCAGCGATCTGCCCTCCTCGGCCACGAGGTTGGCGATGGTCAGATCCTGGCGGCCGAAAGGCTCGGTAGCGTCGAGCATCAACACCACTGTCTCGGCAAAGCGGATCGTGCGTAGCGTATCGGCCACGGCGAGCCGTTCGAGCTGCTCTTCGATACGGGCCCGGCGCCGCAACCCGGCGGTGTCGACCAGCCGGATCGCCCGCCCGCGCCATCGCCATTCGAGCGCGATCGCGTCTCGGGTGATCCCGGGCTCCGGGCCCGTCAGCAAGCGGTCCTCGCCGACCAGCCGGTTGATCAGAGTCGACTTGCCGACATTGGGGCGTCCGACGATCGCCAACTGCAGCGGCCGCTCCCCCGCCTCGGCTGTGGTCTCCTCTTCCACTTCGGGCAGCGGCGCGAAATCGCGCAGCCGGTCGTAGAGCTCGGCGAAGCCCTCGCCGTGCTGCGCCGACAGCGGCACCGGATCGCCCAGGCCAAGCCTGTAGGCCTCGCCGACCGTGCCGAGCTCGGACCGGCCCTCGGCCTTGTTGGCGATCAGCACGATCGGCTTGCCGCTCTCGCGCAGCCAGCCGCCGAAATGGCGGTCGGGTTCGGTGATCCCCTCGCGCGCGTCAATCACCAGCAACACGACATCGGCCATCGCCAGCGAGCGCTCGGTCTGCGCTCGCATGCGCCCGGCAAGGGTTGTCGGCGCCGCCTCTTCGAGCCCCGCCGTGTCGATGACATGGAAGTCGAGGTCGGCGATGCGGCCCTCGCCCTCTCTTCGGTCGCGGGTAACCCCGGGCTTGTCGTCGACCAGCGCGGCGCGGCGGCCGACCAGCCGATTGAACAAGGTCGACTTGCCGACATTCGGCCGCCCGAGTATCGCGACCGTAAAAGCCATCGCTAAACCCGACCGATCACCGATAAGCCGACAGCCTGGCGTCGTCCGTCAGCAAGTACAACGTATTGTCGGCGATGATCGGGCCGAGATAGCCCTTATCCGACAGCTCGGTCTGGTAGATCGTCTCGCCGGTCAGCGGCGAGAGCCACATGGCGACCCCGCTCGATGACAGCACGATCAACTGGCCGCCGCCCAGCACCGGCCCGGCCCAGCGGATCGGGTCTTTCTTTTTCTGCTCGTTTTCGTAGTGCGGCAACGACTGGGACCAGCGCACCTTGCCGTCGCTGCGGGTAAGGCAAACGATGGTGTTGTCGTTGGCCAGGACGAAGATGAAATCGCCGGCGCACCAGGGCTCGTGGCTGCTCGCCAGATCTTGCTCCCAGATGTGGGCGCCGTTGCGCAGCTCGACCGCCATCATCCGGCCGCTGTGACTGACGGCGAAAACGCGGCCGCGATCGATCACCGGTCGGCCGTGGATGTCGGCCATGTTCGAGACCGCGTCCATGCTGCGCGACGATGCGAGGTTCTCGTTCCACACGGCCCGCCCGTTCTCGACCCGCAGCGCCCACAGCTCGCCGGAATTGTAGGCGACGACGACGATCTCGCCCTCGACCGCCGGGCTGGCGCTGCCCAGCAAACCCGCGGTCTCGGGAATGCCGTTATGCGACCACAGCCGTTTTCCATTTTCGGTCGACAACGCGACGAGCTCGTTCTCGACGGTGACGACGAAAATCCGGTTGTCCGTGACCGTCGGGGCGGCATGCACCGGTGTCCCGACGCTTTGCCGCCAGGCGATCTCGCCGGTGTTGGGGTCGAGCGCGACGACCTCGGCATAGCCGGTCGATACATAGAGCCGATTGTTCCAAAAGCACGGACCGCCGCCAAAAGCATTGCCGCGCTGTTCCTTGGGTTTGAGATCGACGGCCCAGAACCGCTTGCCGCTGGCCGCGTCGAGCGCAGAGACCTGAACTCCGCCATCCATCGCAAATACGCGGCCCTGGGCGACGACCGGCTGCGACATCACTCGCGTGTAGCGTGCCGAGCCGTCACCGACGCTGGTGTCCCATACCCGCTTCACCTGGTTAGGCAGCGCGAGGTTGCCCATCGCGTGATTGGCGTTGCCGCCCGGCTCCGGCCAATTCGGATTGACCGTCGCCGGCGGCAGGGTGATCGGCGTGTTGGCGAGCTTGGGGTCGGGCTCGATCTTGCGGTCGAGCCCGAGCACCGAGATGCGCTCACCCGGCAGCGATTGCTTCTTGTCGTCGAAGATGCCACAGCCCGCCACCGGCAACGAGGCAAGCAGCGCCGAGACGAAATAACGGCGGTTCATCGGTGACCGTCTCGGGTCAAGAAGCCAACGCCGCGGCCATCTCGGTGGCGCGGGCCCGCACCCCCTCAGGCGCCGCGAGATCGTCGGCAAGCTTCTTGTAAATCTCCAGCGCACCGGGTTTGTCGCCCGCTTTGAGCTTTGCCGCGGCTGTCAGCTCGAGCGCGCTCGGATGCCAGGGATTAGCGGCGTCAGTCAGGGGTTTGAGCCGATCGATGGCCGACTTCGCATCACCGTCAGGCAGCGTGTTCATCACCGAAAGCAGCACCGCGACGTCGCGAAATTCGGGGTCGACCTCGGAAGACAACGCGATCTTGTCATAAGCCGCGACCGCCGCCTTGCGGTCCCCGGCCTTGGCCGCCAGATCGGCGCCTTCGAATTCTGCAAGCTGAGCATAGCCGCCGCCGTCCTGCGCGATCGAGGCAAAGACCTTGGCGGCTTCGGGCTCCTTCCCGTCGCGCAGCAACGCCAAGGCCGCGGCATAGCGCGCCGATTGGGCCTGACGCTGTTTCACCTGATGATCGCGCCAGGCAACCACCCCGCCGGCGACGAGCAGCGCGACGACCACCGCGGCAATGATGTATTTGCCGTAGCGCTGCCACAGCTTCAGCAGGTTGTCGCGCCGCAGCTCCTCGTCGATCTCACGAAAAATGTCGCTCACGCGTGCCCCACACCGCCGAGGTGAGCGGTTGGCTAACATATTTGCGCCGCCGAGGCGAGGCAAAGCGCGCGGTGCGGCGCGCCCCGCCGCAATACCCGGCGGCCGGCACAAGAGCGCTGGACGCTCCGCGCGAAATGATCAAAATGACAAACCCGTGACGATGAGTGGCGGTTGGCGATGAGCAGCACGAGCGCGACGGTCTTGCCCCTGCGGGACTACCGGGCCGGACGTCGGTCGCAGTTTTTTACGCGTTCGGAATTGAACCAGCTGCTCGGCCTTTACAGCCGCAATGTCTCGCGCGGCGTGTGGCGCGACTATGCGATCGACCACCGCGACGGGCGAGCGCTGTTCTCGGTGTTCCGCCACACCCAGGAAAGCCCGCTCTACACCATCGTCAAAGTGGCGACCTCACCCGCCGCCCCGGCTGAATTCTTCGTGATGAGCGGGCGCCAGCGGATCAGCGCAGGGCCGACGCTGGCCGAGACGCTGGAATTTTTCCGCAGCAAGCTGGCGCTCGTCGCGAACTAGGCGCCTCTGCGCGGGAGCATTCGCTCGAGGATGCCGTCGCGGCGGATGAAACCGTGCATCAGCGCCGCAGCAATATGCGCCGTCACCAGCCCGTAGATCAGGAATTCGCCGACCAGGTGCAGCGCGATCGCGGTCTGCGACAGGAGGCCGCTTTCCGGCACCACGGCCGGGATCGCGACGATGCCGAAGAAGCTAACGCGCCGGCCCGCCGCGGCAAGGCTGACATAGCCCGATAGCGGCATCAGCACGAACAGCAGCTGCAGCGCGATATGCGTCGCCCGGGCGATCAGGATCTCGATCCCGGTCAGCACCGGCCGCAACGGCGGCGATGGATGGCGGAGCCGCCATCCGAGCCAGAACAGCATCAGCACCAAAATGACCAGACCGACCGAGCCGTGCAGGACGATCAGCAGATCGCGTGTGCCGCTATGCCGCGGTGCGCCGGAAATGGCCCAGGCCAGCAGCACCGCGATTGCCGCCAGGATGGCGTTAACCCAGTGCACCGTCCGGTCGACCGGATGATAAACGATCTCGGTGGCGGCCGTTTCCTGCATCGTTTCGTATCCTACTCGATCCGGCCGAAATGCCGCTCGGCCTCGCCCAGCCGGCACCAGGCCTCGGTCAAGGTGACCGCCGTCTCGATCTCGGCCAAGCACTCGACCGGCGGCAGGCCAGCCTTGCTCGACGCCTCGAGCGCCGCAACCGCGGCCGCCTCGCACCCGGCCCATTGAAACCGGATCGCGGGCGCCGGCGGATCGAGGGCGGCGAACGCCGCCTCGATCGCGGTGAGGCGCGGCCGCAGCGTCGCGAGCCGGCCGCACAGATCGTCGCGCAGCAAGCGGACGAGCCCGATGCACGGCACTTCCGCCGGAATCGACAAGCGCTTCTCGGCCGCCTCTATGGCATCGACCAGCCGTGTCTCCGGCTCGGGCGGTTGCGGCCGAACCGGCAGCGCTGCTGGCGCCTCGGACGGCGCACGGCGCAGCATCAGACTGTGGACGGCATTTAGGATCAGCCGCCACGACGGCGGGTCGAGCGGCCGGTAGTGGCGCAGCGTGTCGGCCATCAACGCCTCGCCCGCGACCGTCAGATAGCGCGGGACATAGGAGCCGAGCGCGATGTATTTGCGGATCAGATCGCCCATCTCGGGGTTGGGCGAAAACAGCACCGCGCGCCCGCGCGCGGCCTCCGCCCGCAGGATCGCCGCGCACCCCGCCATCTCGCGGGCGAAGGCCGGCTCGTCGAGCGGGTTGTCGATAAACAGCGAGCCCGGCATCACCAGCCGCTCGAATGTCGCAGCGGTCGAGACTGTCCGATCGAGTTCGGCGAAGACCGGCCCGTGACAGTACGGCATGTCGAGCGTCGGCGGGCAGCCGAAGCCGACGCTGTCCGCACCCAGGTTGATACTGACGATGCCGATCCCGGTGCTGAGATACTCGTGGCTGTAGGCCGGCCGCACTGGCGCAATGCCAGCCCATCCCGGCCGCCCGGACGACAGATAGAACGCCCCTGCTCCCGACCCTATCGCCGCCCCCTGGCCGGCAAGGAACGCGCGCAACGCCGCATCGGCGCCACTCACTCCCTCCGCCGCGTCGAGCCCCCAGATCGCCGCCCCGCTCGGCAGCACGATCAGATCGTAGTGGGTGAGCGCGCCATCGGCGATCGCCGCGCCATCGACCAGCTCGAAATCGAAGCCGAGGCGGGCAAGCGCCATCGCGTAATAGGCAAAATTCGGATAGGCGGCGGCCGTCCCGGCCAGCAGCGCGATACGCGGATAGGCGATCGCCACGGCTTCGTCGGGAAGCTCGCCGTCCCACGCCGTCGCAGCGATGCCAAAGCGGGCGACGCGGTCGGCGGTGCGGTCGTCGACCTCGCAGAGATAGTCGCCCGGCTCGTGCGTCGACCCGGCGGCGCCAAGCCACCACAGCGGCGCCCCGCGCGCGGCGACCCGGTTCGCCGCCAGCGCCAGATCGAAACTGTCGAGATTGCGGCGCCAGGCGAGGTGGAGCAGCATCCGCTAGGCCCGCCGATGCCGCACCGGTCAGCGCGGAAACGAAACCTCGACCCGGCCGAGCCTGCCGAAATCGGCGACGATCTTGACGCCGGGGTCGGTGAAGACCAGCCCGGTATGGGTGCCGGTGGTGATGACCGCGCCGGCCGTGACCCCGCCGCGGCTGCTGGCGTGGTTGACCGCGGCGACGCAAAGATCGATCGGGTTGCCGGCGCGCAGGCCGGTACAATCGGCGAAAGGCTTGCCGTCGGCGGTGACCTCGATCGGCGGATGGGCAAGGTCCATCCCCTCCCAACCCGACGCGGCGGCGCCGTAAACCAGTGCACCGTTGGAGAAATTGTCGGCCAGCACCAGCAGCCGGTCGAGCGAACGGAAATCCTGATAGCGCGAGTCGACGACTTCGATCGTCGGATGCAGCGACGCTGCCGCGAGCACCTCATCGCGCGTATAGGCCCGCGGGCGGGTCGGCAGGGCCTGGTTGAAACGAAAGCCGATCTCGCACTCGATGCCGATGATCTTGAACCCGCGCGCCGGCAGGCTCGCCGGGCTCGGCACTACGGTCGAGGCGTAGATCGGCGCCGCGAAATGCCCGCCCAGCGGCGAGATGCCGACCTTCCACCCGCCGATCTTCTCGCCGAGCTTGGCGATCACCGCATCCTGTACCTGATAGGAATCCGCCTCGGATTGCGGGACGGCGTCGGCCGGCAGCGAAGCGATCGCGGAACCCTTGCGGGCGGCGGCGAGCGCGCTTGACGCGCGTTCGATCTGGTCGGGGGTCATGCGGATTATCCTTTATCTCTGGCCGAGGAATTCGAGCGCGGCGGCCACTCCGCCAGCTTTATGGGGGATGCCGGCGCGGGCGAGGCCCATCTCGACCCCGCACAAAGTGCCGCACAGCATCAGGTCATTGAAGTGGCCGAGGTGGCCGATGCGGAAGATCTTGCCCCGCATCTTGCCGAGGCCGGTGCCGAGCGACATGTCGTAGGCGTCGAGGATCACCTCGCGCAAATGGTCGGCATCCTGCCCCTCGGGCAGCAGCACCGCGGTCAGCGAATTCGAATGCTCGCGCGGATCGAGACACAGGGTTTCGAGGCCCCAGCCGGCGACCGCGCGCCGCGTCGCCTCGCCGTGACGCGCATGGCGAGCAAAGACATTGTCGAGCCCCTCCTCGTCGAGCAGCATCTTCAAGGCTTCGCGCAGCCCGTAGAGCAGGTTGGTGCCCGGCGTGTACGGAAAGAAGCCGGTCGTGCCGGTCTCCAGCATCGCCTGCCAATCCCAGTACGAGCGGGTCATCTTCGCGGTCTTCGACGCGGTCAACGCCTTGTCCGACACCGCGTTGAAGCCCAGCCCCGGCGGCAGCATCAGCCCTTTCTGCGAGCCGGCGACGGTGACGTCTACCCCCCATTCGTCATGCCGGTAATCGATCGAGGCGAGCGAGGAGATCGTATCGACCATGAACAGCGCCGGGTGTTTGGCCCGGTCGATCGCCGCGCGCACGTCGGCGACCCGGGTGGTGACGCCGGTCGATGTTTCATTGTGGACGATGCACACCGCCTTGACCCGGTGCTCAGGATCGGCGGCCAGTTTTTCCTCGACCAGCGCCGGATCGACCCCGTGCCGCCAATCCCCCGGCACGAACTCGATCTCGATGCCGAGCTTACCAGCCATCTGTCGCCACAAGGTCGCGAACTGCCCGGTCTCGAACATCAGCACCTTGTCGCCGAGCGACAGCGTGTTGACCAGCGCCGCTTCCCACGCACCGGTGCCGGATGACGGATACATCACGACGGTGCCGTGGGTCTGGAACACCCGCTTCATCCCGGCCACGATCTCCTTGCCGAGCGCGGAGAATTCCGGGCCGCGATGGTCGATCGTCGGGAACGCCATCGCATGCAGTACCCGGTCGGGCACGTTGGTCGGACCCGGAATCTGCAGGAAATGCCGGCCGGTATGGGCAGTCGCGGTGTTTTTCATTCACAAAGGCTCCGCTGCGGACGCAGCCAGTGTGGCGGCGAAATGCCATGCCGACAAGCACCACTCTCCGCCTTGAACGCGGATCGCCGGTCGCCTTGTCGCAATGGTTGAACCGGTGCGGCGGCTCGTACAGTATGCGCCGCGAATGCCGCTTTTTTAGGCATATAAGGCGAGTGGGGAAATCGCATGGTACCGGGGGTTGTAGGCGTCGCGCGGCGGTTTCCGCGCCTTTTTATTGCGATGGTGAGCGTCCTGGGGCTGATGGCCGGGCCGGCCCTCGCCGCCACTCCGCCCGTGCTCGACACCGGCGGCACCGCCTGGGTGATCGTCGCCTCTGCTCTGGTCTTGTTCATGACCGTGCCGGGACTGGCGCTGTTCTATGGCGGACTGGTTCGCGCGCGCAACCTGCTGTCGGTGCTGATGCACTGCTTTGTCATCGCCTGCGTCGTATCGCTGTTGTGGATGGCGTTTGGCTACAGCTTGGTCTTCGATCCGGGCAATCCATTTATCGGCTCGCTCGACAGTGCTTTTCTGAGCGGAATTCGGACCCGGTTGCAGTCCAACGGGCTCCCCGAGGGCGCGGTCGCGCTGTTTCAGATGACCTTTGCGATCATCACCCCGGCGCTGATCATCGGCGCATTTACCGAGCGCGTCCGGTTCAGCTTTGTCATTCTGTTTTCGGTGATCTGGCTGGTGGTGGTCTATCTGCCGGTGGCGCATTGGGTGTGGGGCGGGGGCTGGCTCGCCAGCTGGGGCACGATCGACTTCGCCGGCGGCATTGTCGTTCATACCACCGCCGGCGTATCGGCCTTAGTCGCCGCGATACTGGTCGGCCCGCGCGACGGCTTTCCCCATCGCCTCGACCCGCCGCACAGCCCGGGCATGACAATGGCAGGCGCCGGCATGCTGTGGGTAGGCTGGTTCGGCTTTAACGGCGGCAGCGCCCTTGCCGCGGATGCTTCCGCCGCCTCGGCGATCCTTGCGACGCATTTCGCCGCCGCCGCCGCCGGCCTCACCTGGATGGCGATCGAGTGGCTGCGGCTGGGCAAGCCGACATCGGTCGGCATCGTCACCGGCTGCGTTGCCGGTCTGGCGACCATCACCCCCGCGTCGGGATACGTCGGACCGGCAGGAGCGGTCGTCATGGGTGCCGCCGGCGGAATTCTGTGTCTTTTCGCCACCAACATCGTCAAGTCGCGTCTGCAGATCGACGATTCGCTCGATGTTTTCGCCGTGCACGGCATTGGCGGCATGCTCGGTTCGCTGCTGGTGGCGGCCTTTGCGCTGCCGCAGCTCGGCGGCGCCGGTTTCGGGCACGAATTGAGCGCGTCGACGCAGCTCGGCGCTCAAGCGATCGGTATTGCCGCCACGGCGCTATGGTCGGTGTTGTGCACCGTTGTCATCATCAAGCTGCTCGGCGCGACCGT
>JBBRPG010000025.1:0-28848 GCA_038228485.1 Alphaproteobacteria bacterium | reverse complement strand
GGCGGCGAGATGGCGGTGCATATGGAGCGCGCGAACCGCCTGCTCGCTGCGGAAAACGCGGCCTGCATGTTCGTCACGGCGTTCCACGGCGTTCTCGACCTCAGGACCGGCGTGCTGCGCTATTGCAACGCCGGGCACAACCCGCCCTACCTGCTGCGCGTCGCCGGCGGACGGGAGACTCTGCCGTTGACCGGGATCCCGTTCGGCATCGATGCAGGGCAGCCGTATCGCATTGCCGAGGCGGTGCTCCGTCCGGGCGACGCGCTGTTCCTCTACAGCGACGGGATCACCGAGGCGCTCAATCCGGCAGGCGACGAATTCGGGACGGTCGGCCTCGAGGCTGCGCTGGAAGAAGCGCGCGGCGGCGCCGCCGCAAGGATTGTCGGCCATGTCCTCGACCGGACGGCACGCTTCGCCGCCGGCGCCGAGCAATTCGACGACATCACCTCGCTAGCGCTGGTGTACCGGCCTTAAGGAGCCTCAGCCGCGCGCCTTTTCCAGCCGCAGCCGGTTGTGGCCGTCGGCATGGCGATACTCGATGCGGTCGACCATGCGGTGGATGAACAGAATGCCGAGGCCGCCCAGGTCTCGCTCTTCGAGCGGCAGCGTCAGGTCGGGCTCGGGCGCGGTGCAAGGGTCAAACGGACGGCCGTTGTCGATCACTGCCGCGATGACGCGGTCGGCAACGATATCGAGCTGCACTTCGAGGTGATGCGGGCCCGGCATGCTGTCGAAACCATGCTGGATCACATTGACTGTCGCTTCCTCCAGCGCCAGCGCCAGCTTCAGGGCGGTTTCGCGGGCGACGGCGCTGTCGTGGCAGCAGGTTTCGACCCAGGCGATCAGCTTGGGGATTTCGGCGATGTCGGGCGCCAGCACCATGCGGTTATCGGGCATGCCGCGTCGTACCCTGGCTTTCCGGCCGAGCCAAGGGGGATCGACGCAAGGCAGAACCTCACCGGAAACCGCCGTGTCGGAAAACTGTTCGCGCCCGCTCATCATCCCCCTCCGCTATTGCCTGCCCAATGCGCCCTAGGCAAACTGCGCCGGGAGTGGTGAAGGAACGGTTGATGGACATCGCGCAGGAGCGGGATGGCGAGGTTGTCATTGTCCGGCTCAAGGGCCGGCTCGACAGCATCGCGGCGCCGGCGGTCGAAGAGGCGCTGTCGCGCGCGCTCGGCGGCGTGCCGCCGCGCTTGGCGATCGATATGGACGGACTCGATTACATCAGCAGCGCCGGGCTGCGCGTGCTGCTTGTGCTCGCCAAGAAAGTGCAGCAGGCCAAGGGCAAGGTGACGCTGTGCGGACTGAAGCCCAATGTCCGCGATGTCTTCACGGTTAGCGGCTTCGATACGATTTTCTCGATACATGTCGACCCGGCATCCGCCGTCGCCGCGGCTCGTTGAGGTGCGCCCCTCATGCTGAGCTTTGCCGAAGAAATCGTTCTCCTGCTGCTCGATGAGGCCGAAGGCACGTTTGTGCCGGTGCCGGAGTCGGTCTTTGGGGTGGTGGTGGTAGGCGCGGCGCTAATGGACCTCGCCATCCATAACCGCGTCGACGCCGATCTCGAACAGCTGATGGTCGTCGACGGCACCCCGCTCGGCGATGACATCCTCGACGACGTGCTGCGGCGGCTCGGCAAGCCGGCGGGCGACCTCAAGATCACCCAGGCGATCTACGACACGATCCCCTATGTCGAGGAATACAA
This sequence comes from Alphaproteobacteria bacterium, assembly GCA_038228485.1. Taxonomy (GTDB): domain Bacteria; phylum Pseudomonadota; class Alphaproteobacteria; order ATCC43930; family CGMCC-115725; genus DATARH01. The sequence goes on along the minus strand of JBBRPG010000025.1, from coordinate 27,140 downwards.
GTCGCGGGCGCTGGCGCGGCTCCTCGCACATGGCATCCTGCGCGAGGAGAACGGGCGGCATTTATGGGTCTTTCGCACCCGCCGCTACCCGGTCATCGACAATGCCGAGCAGCACGAGGTACGTACGCGCCTGCGCCAAATCCTGCTGACCGACGAGATCCCGGACCCGCGCGACATCGCCCTGATCTGCCTGATCGACGCCTGCCATCTGCTCGCCTTCGTGCTGAGCCCGGAAGAGATCGAGGCCGCCAAATCGCGGGTCGAGCAGCTGCGCAAGATGGACTTGATCGGTCAGGCCGTCGTCAAGTCGGCCTCCGAAGTCCAGGCGATCATCAGATACGCGGCGTCGTCGCTGTAGCGCGGCCCTTGCGGCTTTGCCGGAGGCGCATGCCTGACTGCTTAATAAGGCAGGCTTACGACCTTGCCTTTGGCCGGCGGCTGCGCCAGCATGACGCAGCCTCTCCGGGGCGAGCCCGCCCAGCGGAAGTTGTCTGGGCGGACAGTTGTCAGATGGAGGAGATTGACTGATGGCGCGCGTCTACAAACGCATCGATTCCGACGGCCACATCCTTGAGCCGATCACGCTGTGGAACGACTACATGGACCCGGCTTTCCGCGACCGCGCGCCCAAGCTGATCATCGACAATGACGGCAAGGAAAAGCTGTTCCTCGAAAATCAGGTGCTCGGCAGCCAGCAGGGCATGGGCGGTATCGGCGGGGTCGGCGCGCGTCAGGGCGAGATCAAGGCCGAGATGATGAAGTACGAGGACGGGCGCCCGGGCGGGTTCGACCCGCACAAGCGCATTCCCGATATGGACTTGGACGGGATCGACGCCGCGTTCCTCTACCCCAGCATGGGGCTGTTCTCGGGCGCGGTGCATGATCCCGCGCTCGCCGGCGCGCTGTGCCGGGCCTACAACCGCTGGCTCGCCGATTACTGCAAGCCCTACCCGGACCGGCTGTTCGGGATCGCCATGCTGCCGATGCAGGATGTCGATCAGGCGATCGTCGAGATGACCTTCGCGCGCAAGGAGCTCGGTATGCGCGGCGGTTTCCTGCGGCCGAACCCGTACAACGACCGGCTGATCCACGACCCGGTCTACGAACCGTTCTGGACTGCTGCGGAGGAACTCGATTTCGTCCTCGGCTTCCACGAAGGCGGCTCCAGCGGCATGCCGACCGTCGGCATCGACCGCTTCAACGCGCGCGGCGCGCAACACATTATCAGCCACACGATGGAGATGATGCTGGCCGCGCTTAGCATGATCTGGGGCGGCGTGTGCGAGCGGCATCCGAAATTGCGCGTCGGATTCCTGGAATCCGGCGGCGGCTGGATCGCGCCGTGGCTCGACCGCATGGATCGCCACTTCGACGACCAGGGCTTCAATGACAGCGGCCTCAAGACCCGCCCGAGCGACATCTTTCGGCGCCAGTGCTGGATTTCGTTCGAGCCGGTCGAGGGCAGCCTCAAGCACCTCGCCGACTATATCGGCCCGAACAAGATCCTGTGGGCGACCGACTACCCGCACCGCGACGGGTTCTTCCCCGGCGCGCCGGACATGATCGAGAAACAGCTCGACAGCGCCGGCGTCTCGGCCGCCACCAAGCACGGGGTGATGGCCGGCGGTGCGATGGCGTTCTACGGGCTGCATTAACCATTACGATGTCATTCCGGGACGTGGGCGTGAGCCCACGGACCCGGAACCCATGAACACGGACCTTGAAAGGCTCGCGATAGGTCGGCCAATTCGGTGTTCATGGGTTCCGGGTTCGGCCCTGCGGGCCACCCCGGAATGACAGGGTAATAGGGAGGACTCATGGCGCGCACATACAACATCGTCGACGCCGACGGGCACATCCTCGAGCCGCTCGACCTGTGGGACCGCTATATCGACCCGAAGTTCCGCGACCGGGCGCCGCGCCTCATCACCGACAATGACGGCAAGGAACGGCTGCAGATCGAGAACAAGGTGCTCGGCAGCTCGAAGGGCCTTGGGCTCGCCGGCGCGGTGGGCGCCCGGCAGGGCGTCGTCTGCGACGATACGATGGACTACAACCAGGGCAAGGCCGGCGGGTTCGACCCGCACAAGCGCATCCCCGACATGGATTCCGACGGGATCGACGCGGCGTTTCTCTATCCGACGCTCGGGCTGTTCGGCGGCGCGATTGATGACCCGCCGCTCGCCGCCGCCTCATGCCGCGCCTACAACCGCTGGCTCGCCGATTACTGCAGGCCGTACCCCGACCGGCTGTTCGGGGTGGCGATGCTGCCGCTGCAATCGATCGAGCTGGCGATCGAGGAAATGCGGTTTGCCCGCAAGGAGCTCGGCTTCGGGGTCGGCTTCCTGCGGCCCAATCCCTACAACAACCTGCTGATCCACGACCCGGTTTACGAGCCGTTCTGGAACGCGGCCGAGGAGCTCGATTTCGCCATCGCTTTCCACGAGGGCGCCAGCGCCGGCATGCCGCAAGTCGGCGTCGACCGCTTCGCGACCCGCGGCGCCAAGCACATTATCTCCCACACGATGGAAATGATGCTGGCGGCGCTCAGCATGATCTGGGGCGGCGTGTGCGAAAAGCACCCGAAGCTGCGCGTCGGCTTTTTGGAGTCGGGCGGCGGCTGGATCGCGCCGTGGCTCGACCGCATGGATCGCCACTTCGACGACCAGGGCTTCAACGACAGCGGCCTCAAGACGCGGCCGAGCGAAATCTTCCAGAAAAGCTGTTGGATTTCGTTCGAGCCGGTCGAGGGCAGCCTCAAATACCTGGCCGACTATATCGGCGCGCACAAGATCATGTGGGCGACCGACTATCCGCACCCGGACGGGTTCTTCCCCGGCGCCCCGGCGATGGTGCAGAAAAAGCTCGAGGGCCTGTCGGCGGAGACCAAGCATCAGGTCATGGCCGGCGGGGCGATGGCGTTCTACGGCTTGAATTGAAGCGGAACGCGGGCGTCTCGCCCGCTTTATCGAAAGGCGGCCGGGACGGCCGCGGTCCAAGGGAGGCGAACATGACGCGCACCTACAATGTCGTCGATGCCGACGGCCACATCCTCGAACCGCTCAATCTGTGGACCGACTATATCGACCCGGCCTTTCGCGACCGGGCGCCGCGGCTGGTCACCAACAACCAGGGCCGGCAGCAGCTGCAGGTCGACACCGCGCTGCTCGGTAGCGCCGAACGCGGGCTCGGCGCGATCGGCGCGATCGGCGCGCGCGACGGCCACGTCATTGCCGACGGCTTCGAGTACAGTCAAGGCCGCGCTGGCGGCTTCGACCCGCACAAGCGCATTCCCGACATGGACATGGACGGGATCGACGCGGCGTTCCTCTATCCCAGCATCGGCCTGTTTGTCGGCGGCATCGCCGATCCCAAGCTCGCCGGCGCGACCTGCCGCGCGTACAACCGCTGGCTCGCCGATTACTGCCGGCCTTACCCGGACCGGCTGTTCGGCGTCGCCATGCTGCCGATGCAGGATGTCGACACGGCCATCGCGGAAATGACCTTTGCCCGCAAGGAATTGGGCATGAAGGGCGGGTTCTTGCGGCCGAACCCGTACAACAACCGGCTGATCCACGACCCGGTCTACGAGCCGTTCTGGAGCGCCGCCGAGGAACTCGATTTCTCGATCGGTTTCCACGAGGGCGCGGCGCCGGGCATGCCGCAAGTCGGGGTCGACCGCTTCCCGGGTCGCGGCGCGCAGCACATCATCAGCCACACCATGGAGATGATGCTGGCCGCGCTCAGCATGATCTGGGGCGGCGTCTGCGAGCGGCACCCGAAATTGCGCGTCGGGTTCCTCGAGTCCGGCGGCGGCTGGATCGCGCCGTGGCTCGACCGCATGGATCGCCACTTCGACGATCAGGGCTTCAACGACAGCGGCCTCAAGACCCGCCCGAGCGAAATTTTCCAGAAAAGCTGCTGGATCTCGTTCGAGCCGGTCGAAGGCGGCCTTCACTACCTCGCCGACTATATCGGCCCGCACAAGATCATGTGGGCGACCGACTACCCGCACCCCGATGGGTTCTTTCCCGGCGCGCCGAAGATGATCGCCAAGCAGCTCGAAGGCCTCTCGCCCGAGACGAAGCACCAAGTGATGGCCGGCGGCGCAATGGGGTTCTACGGGCTGCACTGATAAGAAAGGACCGCGGGTAACGTCCGCGGTCCGCGCCCGCTAATCGGCCTCCCTGCCGACCAAATATCGGCTGGGATCGAGTCTTTGCCGGGCGCTGGCCGCCAGGGTGCTCGGTTCAGCTGCGAACTCGCGGTCATGCGCCTCGATCATCGCGGCGTAATTGGCGCGGTAGCGGCGATAGGCTTCCTCCTGCCGGGCCAGCGCGGCCGGGTGAAACTCCCCCTCCGGCGGCGGCAGGAAATCGAAATGCCCGCCGGTGTCGCGCCCGCGAACCAGCGGCGCGCACATCCGCAGGCCGCTCATCAGCCGGCAATGCGCCGGGATATAGCTGATGCCGATGCCGACCCGGCGATGGGCGGCGCGGTTCGGCGCCGAGCGGTGCGCGCAATGCGTATGGTGCAGCGAGAAGCTGCCGGCGGGTACCGCCATCATCACCCCGCCGTCCTGGTCGAACTCCTCGACGATCGACTGGCCGCCGCCGTTGATGCTGTCCTTGAGGCCGAGCGCGGCGTGGTGCATCTGCCGGGGCTGGCCGCGCGACGGGATCACCTCCATGCAGCCGGCCTCCTCGGTCGCGTCGCTCAGCGCCACCCAGGCGGTGACATGCTCGTAGGGGCTGATGCCGAAATAGGTCGCGTCCTGGTGCCAGGCGGCAAAAGTCGGGCTGTGCGCCTCCTTGATGAAGAAGGTCGAGGTAAAGACCAGGATGTCCGGACCGATCACGCTCTCCACCGCGTCGAGCACGCGCGGGTGACGCGTCAGCCGGTCGAGCCACGGCAGGAACACATAGGCGGCCGAGCGCCAGCGCCAGTCGCCCATATTGACCGGCTTGCCGAGCCACGCCTCATAGCGGGCAAGCCCCTCGCGGCATTCGCCGAGCTCGGCCTCGGACAGAGCCGGATGCGGAAACGAATAGCCGTCGTGCCGATAACGCGCGACCTGGTCGGGGCTGAGCATCAATGTCTCCTGCTCGGAGCAGCGGAGCGTAGCGCCGTGTCGGGGCTAAGTCGATGCTCGGGAACTGGACCGCGGGCGTCTCGCCCGCTAGATGCTTTGAAAGGGCAGGCGCGGCGCCTGCGGTCCAACCTAGTTGTTCGTCCAAATCATCTGCCGCACCCGCGGATAGACCTCGCGTGCCCAACGCCGGCCGCTGAACACGCCGTAGTGGCCGACCCCGGTTTGCAGATGGTGGTTGCGGCGCAGCGGGTGGATCGACTTGCACAGTTCCTGGGCAGCCAGCGTCTGGCCGACCGCGCAGATGTCGTCCTTCTCGCCCTCGACCGTGAGGAGGGCCGTGCGCCTGATCGCCGCCGGCTCGACCTTGCGGCCGCGCGACACCAGCACGCCGCGCGCCAGCTCGTGCTTTTGAAAGATGCGCTCGACGGTCTGCAGATAGAACGGCGCCGGCAGATCCATCACCGCGAAATATTCGTCGTAGAAGGCGCGGTGGGCGACGATGCCCTTTTCATCGTCGTCGACCAGGTTTTCGAAATGCCGGCCGAAGGCGCGCAGGTGCCGTTGGAGGTTCATCGCCATAAAGGCGGCGATCTGCAAAAAGCCCGGATAGACCCGGCGGAAGGCGCCGGGATGGCAGGCGGGCACCCGGCTGATCAGATTGGCCTCGAACCACGCGATCGGGTGCTCCATCGCCAGCTCGTCGACCTTGGTCGGATGGATCCGCGTGTCGATCGGCCCGGCCATGAGGGTCATGCTGCGCGGCTGGCAGGAATTGCCCGTCTGCGCCATCAGCGCGACCGCGGCCAGCACCGCGACCGCCGGCTGGCACACCGCGACGACATGCGCGCCCTCGCCGATCGCCTCGAGGAACTCGATGACGTCATCGATATAGTCGTCGAAGTCGAAATCGCCGGAGGCGAGCGGCACGTCGCGGGCGTTGTGCCAGTCGGTGATGTAGACGTCATGCTCGGGCAGCATCGTGCGCACCGTGTGGCGCAGCAGGGTCGCGAAGTGGCCCGACATCGGCGACACCAAAAGCACCTTCGGCTGCTGCGCCTCGCCGTGTTTGGCAAAGTGCAGCAAGGTGCCGAACGGCCGGACCCAGACCTTCTCTTCGCGCACGGGCACAGTGCGGTTGCCCATGACGACGCTGTCGATGGCGAATTCGGGCCGGTGATGCTGCAGCCGACCCTGGGCGAACAGCTCGCAGACGGCGGCGATGCCGCGCTGCGCCTGGGTCTCGGGCAGGCCCCACCACGGCCGCGCCACCGCGCCGCCATACGCTGCTGCGATCCCTTGCAGAGGCGCGAGGGCGTCGGCATAGCTCTGGTAGAACTGGTACAGCACCGTGCGCTTTCCGCTCCGAACGCTTTCTTACCGATAGGGCGCCAGGGAAACCGCTGATCGGGCCGTAGAACCGGATAGAGTGCTAAAGATAATGCGGGTTGCGCTGCAGTGCGAGATGATTGTGCTGCGCAGCATCGCAACCCTGTGCCCACGGTTCGTTTTCGGCCCGACCGCCGTCCGCAATTTCGCCGCAATGAGAAACCTTGATAGGGCGGTCGCCTTCGGCATCATTCTTGAAAGCCGCCGGCCATGACCAAAGCCACACTCCTCATCAGCAGCAAGAATTATTCGTCCTGGTCGTTGCGCGGGTGGCTGCTCGCAAAATGGGCGGGGCTGGATTTCGACGAAAAGATCGCCTCGTCCGACGACCCGTCGGTGCGCGCCGAGCTGTTGCTGCAATCGTCGTCGATCCTGGTGCCGACGCTGATCCATGACGACGTCACGATCTGGGACTCGGTGGCGATCGGCGAATATCTGAACGAAGTGTTTCCCGAGGCCGGACTGCTGCCGAAAGACCTGGCGGCGCGCGCGCATTGCCGCGCGGTTTGCGGCGAGATGCATTCCGGCTTTGCCGCGCTGCGCTCGGCGCTGCCGGTCAACCTGCGCAGCGTCAAGCCCGGCTTTGTCGTGTGGTCGGCGGCGCAGGCCGACATCGACCGCATCCTCACGATCTGGCGCGAATGTTTCGAGCGCTGGAACGGGCCGTATCTGTTCGGCGCCCAGCCGACGATGGCCGATGCGATGTACGCGCCCGTCTGCACGCGCTTCCGCACCTACGACGTCAAGCTCGATCCTGTGTGCGCAGCCTATTGCGAGCGCATCCTCAATTTGCCGACGATGGCCGAATGGATCGAGGCGGCGAAGCTCGAACCCGAGGACATGCCCGAGCTCGACGCCGAATTCTGATCGGTGCGTTGACATGTGCTGCACATGTTTTAATGTGCTGCACATGTTTTAATGTGCTGCACATGTCTAAGATGATCCAGATCCGCAACGTGCCCGATGAAATCCACCGAGCGCTCAAATCGCGCGCGGCCGAAGACGGAAAGTCGCTGTCCGATTACATTCTGGTCGAACTGCGTCGAATGGCTGAAATGCCGACGATCAAGGAATGGCTGGAACGCGTGAAAAGCCGCGAGCCTGTAAATCCTGACATCTCGTCGGAAGATGCGGTGCGTGCTGAGCGCGATTCTCGTTGAACGTTGTCGACGCTTCGGTGGTGGTGGAGCTGCTATTAGGCTCGGCATCGGTGCGTCTGATCGAGAACCGGCTGTTCGGCTCGGGCCGGACGTTCCACGCACCGCAACTGCTTCTTCTGGAAGTGGCGCAAGTGCTTCGCCGGCACGAGCTTCGAGGTCAAATGCGGCCCGAACGCACTCGACAAGCACTTGCCGATCTGGCCGCTTTGCCGATTTTTCTCCACCCGCACCGCCATCTGTTGCCGCGGGTCTGGGAGCTAAGGCACAACCTGACCGCATACGACGCGGTTTACGTCGCTCTGGCGGAGTATCTTGGCGCGCCGTTGCTGACGCGCGACCGCCGCCTCGCGGCTGCGCCAGGGCATCGCGTGCGGATCGATCTGGTGTAAGCTCGGGGCGCCGCCGACCCAGCGAGAGAAGCCCGATGGATTTCGCCGACGCCCCGGAACATGCCGAATTCCGCCGCGAGTTCCGCGCCTGGCTCGATGCCAACCTGACCGACGACCTCAAGGTCGAGGACGCGTCCGACTCGCGCGTCGCGCCCGGCCGCGAGACGCTGGAAAAGCGCGTCGCCTGGCAGAAAAAGATGCACGCCGCCGGCTGGGTCGGCATCTCCTGGCCCAAGGCATATGGCGGGCGCGGCGCCAGCTTTATCCAGCAGGTCATTTTCGACGAGGAATATTTCCGCGCCCATGCGCCGATCTTGCCGGGCCACAGCGCGATCGGGCTGCTCGGCCCGACCCTGATCCAGCTCGGCACCGAGGCTCAGAAACAGCGGCATCTGCCTGCCATCCTCGCCGGCGACGAGCGCTGGTGCCAGGGCTTCTCTGAGCCGGGGGCGGGCGGCGACCTCGCCAGCCTGCGCACCCGCGCCATCGACAAGGGCGACCATTTCGTCGTCAACGGCCAGAAGGTATGGACCTCGGGCGCGCATTTCGCCGATTGGTGCTTCCTGCTGGTGCGCACCGACCCCGAGGCGCCGAAGCACAAGGGCATCACCTACCTGCTGGTCGACATGAAGACGCCGGGCATAACCGTGCGGCCTTTGGTGTTGCTGAACCGGCACCGGCACTTCAACGAGGTGTTTTTCGAGGACGTGGTGGTGCCGAAGGAAAATGTCGTCGGCACGATCAACGAGGGCTGGAAGGTCGCGATCACCACCCTGATGTTCGAACGCGGCGGGGCAGGGGGCCGCGACCACGCGGCGCAGATCGCCCGCCTGGTCGAGCTGGCCAAGCAGTTCCCCAACCGTCAGGAACCGTCCTGGGATCAGACCCATGTCCGCCAGATGCTGGCGCAGCTGACGATCGACGCCCAGGCGCTAAAGGTGACGCGGCTGCGCGGGCTGACCCGCCGCTTGCGCGGCGAGCCGCCGGGGCCGGAGGGCTCGATCCTCAAGCTGTTCGGCTCGGAGCTGGCCCAACGCATCGCCGATGCGTCCTCGACCTTGCTCGGCCCCTACGCGACGATCGAAGGCGCGACCGAAGCCGTGCCCGACGCGGAGCGCTGGGCGCATCGCGTGATGGGGGCGCGGCAATACGCGATCGCCGGCGGCACCAGCGAGATCCAGCGCAACATCATCGGCGAGCGCGTGCTCGGCCTGCCGAAGGGGTAGGAGCGCGGGCGTCTCGCCCGCATGCGGCCTGGACGGCCGCGGTCCAAGGCATTGCTAAGGAACCCGGGGATGGACATCGGATTTAGCGAAGAACAGCAGCTATTGCGCGATACCGTGCGCAAATTCCTCGATTCCGCCTGCACCACCAAATTTGTCCGCGAGCAGATGGAGACCGAAGCGGCGATCACTTCCGCGTTCTGGGGGCAGATCGCCGAGCAGGGCTGGCTCGGCATCAACTTCGCCGAAGACGACGGCGGGATCGGCCTCGGCCTGGTCGACGTGGTTGTGCTGATGGAGGAGATGGGCCGCGCGGTGATGCCGGGGCCGTTCTTCGCCACCGTGCTGCTCGGCGGCGCGGCGATCCGCGAAGCCGGCTCGCCGGCGCAGCGCCACGAATATCTGCCGCGCATCGCCGAGGGCGCGCTGAAGGCCACGCTGGCCTCGACCGAGCATAATCCGCGCTGGGATACGTCCGGCATCACGATGGAGGCGCGGGGCAGCGCCGTCGGCTTCACGATGTCCGGGACCAAGCTGTTCGTGCCCGACGCGCGCCTCGCCGACATCATCGTCGTCGCCGCCCGCACCCGCGACGGCAGCACGCTCGAAGACGGCGTTAGCCTGTTCATCGCAAGGATGCGCAAGGGCTTAGCGTGCAACTTCTGCCGTCGATCGACGAAACCCGCAAGCTTTGCGAGGTGCGGTTCAATAATGTGACGGTGCCGCAGACCGCTCTGCTCGGCGAGCTCCATGGCGGCTGGTCGGCGCTGGCGCGCGTGTTCCAGGCGGCGTCGGTGGCGCTTTCCGCCGAGATGTGCGGCGGGGCGCAGCGGGTGCTCGACATGACGGTCGAGTACGCGAAATTGCGCGAGACGTTCGGCAAGCCGATCGGCAGCTACCAGGGGGTCAAGCACAAATGTGCTGACATGATGGTTGAAGTCGAGAACGCTAAGTCGTTGACATATTACGCGGCGTGGGCCTTCGACGAACGCGATCCCGAGGCGCCGCTGGCGGTGGCGATGGCCAAGGCCTACGCCTCCGATGCGAGCCGCAAGGTGGCCAATGCCGGTATCCAGCTGCATGGCGGCATCGGCATGACCTGGGAGCACGACCTCCACCTCTACATGAAGCGCGCCAAGGCCAGTGAGGTCGCGTTCGGCGACGCCACCTGGCACCGCGAGCGGGTGGCGTCGCTGATCGGCGCATGATTCTACGCCTGGTTGCGCCAAACGCCGAAGGATTGCCCGGCTACGCGGCGGCGCTGGAAGCGGGTTGGTCGCCCAACACCGAGCGCGATGTGTCAGCCGAGCAACTGGCGCTGCTGCGCCGCGACCCCGGTGCGCTGCTCGCCGACCTGACCCGTCAGGACGGGACGATCCGCACCGGCTCGGGCGATCTGGTTCCGCGCCTGCCGTCGCGCGTGTTCTGGCTCGACGACGGCGAATTTTGCGGCAGCATTAATCTGCGGTTCGCGCCGGGCACCGACGCGCTGCCGGCGCACGTGAACGGCCATGTCGGCTACGCGGTGGTGCCGTGGAAGCGGCGGCGCGGCTACGCCACCGAGGCGTTGCGCTTATTGCTGCCGATCGCCCGCGAGGTCGGGCTGGGCCGCCTCCAAATCACCTGCGACGACGACAACGAACCGTCGGTGCGGGTCATCGCCGCCAATGGCGGGGTGTTCGAGCGCAGCTATCGCTCGGCCAACGGCAAGACCAAGCTGTCGTTGTCGATCAATCTGGCTGGATCAATCTGACTGGATCAATCTGGCTGGATCGATCTCGCCGCATGATAGGATCGTCCCGACGGGCGGCTGGTGAGAAAGGGTAGGCGGTGGCGGCAGCAAACGGGCAGTACGACGCGGCGCATCTCGCCCGCAATGCGGCGAATTTCGCGGCGCTGACCCCGCTCAATTTCCTCGCCCGCGCCGCCGCGATCTACCCCGACAAGGTCGCGGTCATCGATGGGCCGCGGCGCTTCACCTACGGCGAGTTCGGCGCGCGGTGCCGCCGCTTTGCCGATGCCTTGAGGCGCCGTGGCATCGCGCCCGGCGACACGGTCGCGGTACTGGCGCCGAACGTGCCGGCGCTGCTGGAGGCGCATTACGGCGTGCCGATGGCGGGCGCGGTGCTGAATGCGCTCAATTATCGGCTCGATGCCGCGTCGATCGCCTTCATCCTCGGTCACGGCCAAGCCAAGCTGCTGATCGCCGACCGCGAGTTCGCGCCGACCGTCACGGACGCGCTGGCGCGGTTCGGCAAGAAGCTGCCGGTGATCGAGATCGCCGACGGCGCCGCGGACCCTCGGGGGACGATGCAATTTGCCGAGGTCGAATACGAGGATTTCCTCCTGGAGGGCGATCCGGCCGCGCCGTGGTCGCCGCTGCAAGACGAATGGGCGCCGATTGCGCTCAATTACACCTCGGGCACCACCGGCAACCCCAAGGGCGTCGTCTATCACCATCGCGGCGCGTTCCTGGCGGCGATGGGCAACGCGATCACCTTCGGCCTCGGGCCCGACTCGGTCTATCTGTGGACCCTGCCGATGTTCCACTGCAACGGCTGGACGTACACCTGGGGGGTGACCGCGCTGGCCGCGACGCATGTCTGCCTGCGCCGGGTCGATCCGGCGCTAATCTTCGCCGCGATCGTCGAGCACCGCGCAACGCATCTGTCGGGCGCGCCGATTGTGCTCAACATGCTGGTGCACGCGCCCGACGCCGTGAAGCAGCGCTTCGACCACGTCGTCGAGGCCTCGACCGGCGGCGCGGCGCCGCCCTCCGCGGTGATCGAGGCGATGGAGCGGATAGGGTTCCGCGTCACCCATCTCTACGGCCTCACCGAAAGCTACGGGCCCACCACGATCTGCGCCTGGCAGGAGGAATGGGAGGGGCTGCCGCTCGCCGCGCGCGCCGGCAAGATGGCGCGGCAGGGCATCGCCAACCTGCACCTCGACCGCCAGCGCGTCGCCGACCCCGAAACCATGCAGGACGTACCCGCCGACGGCGAAACCATCGGCGAGGTCATGGTGCGCAGCAACACGCTGATGAAGGGTTATCTGCTGAATCCCGCCGCGACCGACGAGGCGTTCGCCGGCGGCTGGTTCCATACCGGCGATCTCGGGGTGATGCACCCCGACGGCTATGTCGAGATCAAGGACCGCTCGAAGGACATCATCATCTCCGGCGGCGAGAATATTTCTTCGATTGAGGTCGAGGAGGTGCTGTACCGCCATCCCCAGGTGATGGAGGCGGCGGTCGTCGCCAAACCCGACGAGCGCTGGGGCGAAACCCCCTGCGCCTTCGTCACCTTGAAGCCGGGTGCCGAGCCGGTCTCCGCCGCCGACATCATCGCCTGGTGCCGCGCCAACATGGCGCATTACAAGGCGCCGAAAGCGGTGGTGTTCGGCCCGCTGCCGAAGACCTCGACCGGCAAAGTGCAAAAATACGCGCTGCGCGAGCAGGCGAAGGAGATCGGGGCGTGATGTCGATGTGGCACGGCTGCCCCTCACCCTTCCACGCTCCGCGTGGGCCCCTCCCTCTCCCCGCTCGCGCGGGGCGAGGGGATGCATACAGACGCGCTCCCTCTCCCCGTGAACGAGGAGAGGGCTGGGGTGAGGGGCAGCAACCATGACCGAACTGCCCAGCTTTTCCGTCGCGAACGAGGTCGCTTTCGTCACCGGCGCGTCGAGCGGGATCGGGCTGCATCTGGCCGAAATCCTGGCGCTGGCCGGGGCCAAGGTGGCGCTGGCGGCGCGGCGCATCGACCGACTCGAACAGGCTTGCGAGGCGATCCGTGAGCGCGGCGGCGCCTGCCTGGCGGTCGCTTGCGACGTCACCAGCCAGACAAGCATTGCCGCGGCGCTGACCAAGACCGAAGACGAACTCGGGCCGCTATCGGTGCTGGTCAACAATGCCGGGGTGGTGGTGTCGAAGCCGTTCTTCGACCACACCGAGGAGGATTGGGATCACGTCATCGACACCAACCTCAAGGGCGCCTGGCTGGCGGCGCGCGAGTTCGCCCGGCACCTGGTCGACCGCAAGCGCAGCGGGCGCGTTATCAACATCGCTTCGGTGCTCAGCTTTCGCACGATCGCGCGGGTGCCTTCCTATCTCGCGGCCAAGGCCGGGCTGCTGCACCTCAATGGCGGCATGGCGATGGAGCTGGCGCGCTACGGCATCCTCGTCAACGCGATCGCGCCCGGCTATGTCGTGACCGACTTCAACCGCGAGTTCCTGGAAAGCGAGGCCGGACTGAAGCTCGCCGCACGCATTCCGATGAAGCGGGTCGGGCAGGTCGAGGATCTGGGCGGCGCGCTGCTGTTCCTCGCCTCGCCGGCGAGCGCTTATGTGACCGGCGCGGTCATTTCGGTCGATGGCGGCCACGGCGTTGCCGCGATCTGACACCGGGCCCGGCGATCGGCAGCGCGCGCTCGCCCAGTTTCTCGCGGAAGCCAGCGGCGCGGCCGCGGTCGAGATCGGCCGCATCGAGCTGCTCGCCGGCGGCGCGATCCAGGAAAATTGGGGCCTCGATGCCGAGTTCGAGGGCGGGCTTCTGTCCGGGCGTCAGCGTATGGTGCTGCGCACCGACGCCGCGACCGGGGTGCCGTCGAGCCTCGGCCGGGTCGAGGAATTCGCCGTGCTGCAGGCGGTATTCGCCGCCGGAGTGACGGTGCCGGAACCGCTGTTTGCCTGCGCCGACAAGGCGGTGCTCGGCAAGCCGTTTTTCGTGATGCGGCGGGTCGGGGGCAGCGCGCAGGGCCGGCCGATCACGCTCGACCCGGCCTTGGAGCCGGCGCGGCCCGCCTTGGCCGAGCGGCTGGGACGCGAGCTGGCGAAATTGCAGACGGTGCGATCGCCGCGCGGCGATCTTGCTTTTCTGAAGAAGACCGGACCACGCGAGCACATCGCCGCGTTCCGCGCCTATCTCGATTTGCACCCGAACCCGCGGCCGGTGCTCGAATGGGCGCTGCGCTGGGCTGAGACGCACGTGCCCGATACGCTGCCGCCCGTGTTGTGTCATCGCGATTTCCGCACCGGCAACTACATGCTGGACGGAACGCGGCTGACCGGCATCCTCGATTGGGAGTTCGCCGGCTGGGGCGACCCGGACGAGGATATCGGCTGGCTGTGCTGCAAGGGCTGGCGCTTCGGCCGGCTCGACCGCGAAGCCGGCGGCATCGCCGAGCGCGAGCCCTTTTATCGCGGCTACGAGGCGGAGTCGGGGCGGCGGCTCGGTCCCGACCGCGTCAAATTCTGGGAAGTGATCGCCAACCTCCGCTGGGCGGTGATCGCGATGCAGCAGAGCGACCGCTACCTGATCGGCGGCGCCCGCAATCTGTCGACCGCCATCACCGGCCGGCGCGCCACCGAATGCGAGCTTGAATTGCTGATGCTGCTAGACCCCGCGGGCGCCAAGGAACGGATGGCGTCTCGTGCGTGACCTCCCGGCCAGCCTCGACCTGTTGGCGCTCGCCCGCGAGCTGCTGCTCGATGAGCTGCTGCCGTTGCTGCCACCGGAGCGCCACCGCGACGTCCGTTTGATCGCCACGGCGATGGCGATCGTGGCGCGCGAAGCAGCGGCGAGATTGCAGTCGCAAAATCAGGTTCTTTTGGACTTGGCGCAACTCTACAACTCGGAGAAGGCGTCCCTCTCCGCCCTTCAGGGGGGAGAGGGAGGGGACCCGGCGCGCAGCGCTGGGGAGGGTGAGGTGGGTGTTGGCAAAGTCTCTGGGATCCCCCACCTCACCCCGGCCCTCTCCGCCCCCAGGGGCGGAGAGGAAGTAAAAAACGATGCTGCCAGGCAATTTCGCCGCCTTGCCGCCGATCTGCGCAACGGAGCCTTCGAAACTTCCCCATCGCGCGCGGCGGCGGCGCGCGCGACATTGTGGCGGCTGACAATCGCCAAGCTGCGCGAGGGCAACCCGCACTTCCTCGCGGCCAACGGCTTCAACCCCGCGGGCGAAGAGAGCGCGTGAAGGGCATAGAGCAATCGGGTGTCCACGATGCGATCGCGGCCTTTGGCCGCGGCGAGATCGTCGTCGTCACCGACGACAACGACCGCGAGAACGAAGGCGACCTGATCATCGCCGCGGGTCTGGCGACGCCGGAGAAGATGGCGTTCATCATCCGCCACACCTGCGGCATCGTCTGCGCGCCGCTGACCGGCGAGATCGCCCGCCGCCTGTCGTTGTCGCCGATGGTGGCCGAGAACGATGCGATCCACGGCACCGCCTTTACCGTCTCGGTCGACTACCGCCACGGCACGACGACCGGCATCTCGGCCGAGGAGCGCACCGCGACGGTGCGGGGGCTCGCCAACGGCAACACCGGCCCCGCCGATTTCGTCCGGCCCGGCCATATCTTTCCGCTGATCGCCAAGGACGGCGGCGTCCTGATCCGCTCCGGTCATACCGAGGCGGCGGTCGACCTCTGCAAGCTTGCCGACATCGAGCCGGTGGCGGCGATCTGCGAGCTGGTCAACGACGACGGCACGGTGATGCGCGGCGCTCAGGTCGCCGCCTTTGCCGAGCAGCACAAGCTGAAGCGCATCGCGGTCGCCGATCTGATCGCCTACCGCCAGGCGCGCGAGAAGCTCGTGACGCGGGTGGCCGAGTTCAAGGTGCCGTCGGAGATCGGCGAGTTCATCGGCTACGTCTACGTCACCCCGTTCGACAAGGTGCATCACTACGCCTTTGTCTACGGCAAGGTCGGTGACGGGCGCAACGTGCCGACCCGCCTGCATCGCGCCAACGTGGTCGACGACGTGTTCGGCGGCGCCAAGCCGATCCACGCCTCGTTCGTGCGTTTCAAGGCGGCCGGGCGCGGCGTGCTGGTCTATCTGCGCGCCGGGGTGTCCGGCGTTCCCACAAGGGCCATCGGCGAAGGGACCGCCTCCGAGATCGAGCGCAGCGAGCAGTGGCGCGAGGTCGGGCTCGGCGCTCAGATCCTACGCGATCTGCAGATCAGCTCGATCCGCCTGCTGGCGACACGGGCGCGCACCTATGTCGGGCTCGCCGGGTTCGGCATCGAGATAGCCGGCACCGAACCGCTGGAATGATCCGTCCGTCCGCTCGCTTTCACTACGCCTGGGTGATCATGGCGATCACCTTTGTGGTGATCGTGATCACCGCCGGGATACGCGCCGCGCCGGGTGTGCTGATCGTGCCGTTGGAGGAGGAATTTCACTGGTCACGGGCGACGATCTCGTTCGCGGTCGGCGTCAATCTGCTGCTCTACGGCGCGATCGGCCCGTTCGCCGCGGCGATCATGGACCGCGTCGGCGTCCGGCTGACGATGTGCCTGGCGATGACCGCGACCGGCGCGGCGGTGGCGCTGTCGCCGCTGATGCACCAGGCCTGGCAGCTGGTGTTGCTGTGGGGCGTGGTGGTTGGGCTCGGCTGCGGGTTCATCGGCGCCTATCTGTCGGCGTACATCGCCGCGCGCTGGTTTCGGGCGCGGCAGGGGTTGGTGATCGGCATCCTGACTGCGGCTAACGCCGCCGGGCAGCTCGTGTTTCTGCCGTCGATGGCGACGCTCGTGATCCATTACGGCTGGCGGGTCATGTCGCTGGCGCTGGCGGCCGCGGTGATCGTGTTCGTGCCGATGCTGATCCTGTTGATGCGCGAGCGGCCGGCCGATCTCGGCGTGCCGCCCTATGGCGGCGACGCTGTGTTGCCGGCGCCGAAGCCGGCCGGCAATCCGGTGGCGGTGGCGTTCCGCGCGCTGTCGGACGGCGCCCGCTCGCGCGATTTCTGGCTGATTGCCGGCGGTTATTTCGTCTGCGGCGCCTCGACCAACGGGCTGATCGGCACGCATCTGATCCCGGCGTGAGTCGATCACGGGCTGACCGAGATGGTGGGGGCGGGCTTGCTTGCCGCGACCGGCGTGTTCAGCTTTATCGGCGGGACGCTGTCGGGCTGGCTCAGCGACCGTTTCGACAACCGCTACATGCTGTTCTGGTATTACGGGCTGCGCGGCTTGTCGCTGCTCTATCTGCCCTTCGCCTTCGACATGTCGTTCTTCGGCCTGTCATTGTTCATGGTGTTTTACGGGCTGGACTGGATCGCCGGCGTGCCGCCGACGGTGCGGTTGCTGGCCGGGGTGGTCGGCCCCGAGCGGACCGGCATCATGGTCGCCTGGATCACCGTGATCCATCAGGTCGGGGGCGCAGCGGCGGCTTTTCTCGCCGGAGTGCTGCGGATTTCCTATGGCACCTACCTGGAGGCCTTCATGGTCGCCGGGGTGATGTGCGTGCTGGCGGCGGTGATGGTGCTGTTCATCGGCACCGGCCGTCGCCGCCTCGAGCCGGACGCCGTGGGCGCTCCGGCGCAATAGCTCGAAATTTACTGGCGCGTGTTGAAATAGCCGAGCGTCAGCGCCGCGCCCAGCAGGATCAGCGCCTTTGCCGCGATCTCGGGCGCGGCGAAGCTGTAAAGCACGCAGAACACGCCAAAACCGCCGAGCAAGGCGGAGAGCACGGATAACGTTCGCCCGACCAGAAATGCCTGCAACATGCGTCTGCCCCTCGATCTACTTCGGCGGTGCGGCCGCAATAGAGGGTCGACGCAGCAAGCAATTCCATAAAATTAAAGGTTAATCCGCCAAACAATTTGCGCGCCCTGGGCGGCGGGTCACATCCGCGACGGCGAGGACAGGGGTACGGCCGGAAGCCGATAGAGCTCGGCGGTTTGCACGGGGATCACCGGATGGACGGTAGTGAGCCGGGCGGTCAGCGCCGCGGTCTTGCGGAAAATGCGGCGGCTCGCCGCCCGCAAACCGGCGAAGAGCCGATGGGCGGTGGTCCCCGTGGCGTGGGCGACGACGACGATGTCGCTGGTGCCGATCTGGATCGGATAACGCGGCACCATGCGGAATGAGACGTACTCGCGGCCGGCGATGAGGCGATAGCGAAATTCGTCGAGGTGGCGTGCATTCTGCTGGCTGGCCCAGCGCAGCACGTCGGCCGGGTCGCGCACCACAAGACGCATCCACTTGGTTCGGGTCATCCCGCGGGCTCCGGCGAATCGGTTTAATCGACGCCTAATCCTTAATCTCAAATGGTTAGCAAGACGTTAGCGAGGCCTGTCAAATGCAGGGCCTCCTCATTCCGTCTCGGCGGGGCTACCATCGGGGTCGGTCGGCAGCGACGCCGGCACGGGAGGGCCGATGGCCTGGGACATCCTGATCCGCGGCGGCACGGTGATCGACGGCAGCGGCCGACCCGGCGAGCGCGCCGATGTGGCGGTCGAAGCCGGGCGTATCGCCGGGATCGGACCCGATCTGCCGGCGGAAGCCGGGCGTATCGTCGACGCCGGCGACCTCACGGTCGCTCCTGGCTTTATCGACATCAAGACGCATTCCGATTTCGTGCTGCCGATCAACCCCAAGGCCGAAAGCAAGGTGCGCCAGGGCGTCACCACCGAGATCATCGGCCATTGCGGGTTTTCGGTGGCGCCGGTGCTGCCGGGCAAGACGCAGCTGCTCGCCGACTACCTGTCGGGCGGCGCGCCGTGGCTGCCGTTCCGCGAGGTGAGTTTTCCCGACTATCTCGATACGTTTCCGGCCGCTTCGGTCAATGCCGGGATGCTGGTCGGCCACAACACCTTGCGGCTGATGGCGATGGGGCTCGAAGACCGCGCCCCGACCGCTGCGGAGTTCGCGCTGATGGCCGCGCTGCTCGACGAGGGGCTGGCGGCAGGCGCGCTGGGCTTCTCGTCGGGTCTCTTCACCCCGCCCGGCAGCTTCGCCGCGCCCGACGAGTTGATGCGCTTGTGCGAAGTGGTTAAGCGGCACAAGGCCGGCTACTTCACCCACATCCGCGACGAGTCGGATGGCGTCATCGAGGGGGTGGAGGAGGCGATCGCGGTCGCCCGCGCCCACGGCATCCATGTCGAGATCGTCCACCTCAAATGTTCGGGCATGGACAACTGGGGCAAGGCGGCGACCGTGCTCGACATGATCGCGCAGGCCCGCGCGGAGGGTTGCGACGTCGATTGCGATTCCTATCCCTATGCCGCCGGCGCCAATCCGCTGAAGAATCTGCTGCCGCCCTGGGTCCAGGTCGGCGGCAACGCGGCGATGCTGGCACGGCTGGCCGAGCCGCAGATGCGCGCCCGCATCGCCCAGGAGATCGCCGAGAGCGGGCTCAACAATTGGGGCCGCATTCCGTCCTGGGATTGCGTGCAGGTGTCGATCTCGCCGAACCGGCCGGAGACCGCCGGCAAGACCGTCGCCGCGCTCGCCGCAGCGGCGGGCGCCGACCCGATCGACCAGCTCTGCGAGCATCTGATCGCCGATAATGGCGCAACCCGGGTGCTGATCACCTCGATCAGCAAGGACGACATCCGCACCATCGTGCGCTCGCCGACCGCCCTGGTCGGCTCCGACGGCAATTGCGTCGCCGACTACGGCACGGTCAGCCAAGGCATGCCGCACCCGCGCTTCTACGGCACCTTCCCGCGCATCATCGGCCGCTACGTCCGCGAGGAAGGCCTGCTGCCGCTCGAGGCGGCGATCCACAAGATGACCGGCGCCACCGCCACGGCGCTAAAGCTGCGCGACCGCGGCCTCCTCCGCGAAGGCTGGCGCGCCGATCTCGCGATCTTCGACCCCGACGATTTCACCGACCTGGCGACCTACGACCACCCGCACCGCTATCCGAGCGGCGCGCGCACCAGCGTCATCGTCAACGGCGTCATCGTCGTCGACAACGCGGCTCACACCGGTGCGACCCCGGGCGTGGTGCTGCGGCGCGGCGGAAATGGCAGCGTCGGGTAGGACCGCGGGCGTCCCGCCCGCCCTGTGAGCCACAGAGCAGGCGAGACGCCTGCGGTCCAATTTCTACTCGATCGCCGCGTGCACCAGGTTGCTGATGCGGTCGAGCCGGGCCGAGTGCCACGGGTCGGGCTGGACGAAATTGGTCAGGTAGCTGAACGACACCCCCGACGCCGGGTCGGCCCAGGAATAGGACGTGCCGGCGCCGCCATGCCCAAAGGTGCCCGGATGCGCCATCAGCCCCAGCCCGCGGATGCGCGGGCCGGCGCCGCGCGAGTGCGGCCCCAGCCCCCGGTGCATCGGGATGCCGGTCATCGCCTCGTCGGGCCGGTCGCCGGTGAAGTCGCGGGTGACGAACTCGATGAGGCGCGGCGAGAACAACTTTACCGCGCCGAGCCGGCCGCCATGCAGCATCATCTGATAGAACGCGGCCATCGCCCGCGCCGTGCCGAAACCGCCGCCGCTGGGCAGCCCCGCCGAGCGCATCTCGCTGCTGTTGTCGCGCGGCGGGTCGCTGTCCGGGCCGAGCGTGTCGGCGCAGCGGCGCTGCTCGCCGACCGGCACGCCGACGAACAGTTCGTCGCCCACGCCGAGCGGGGCAATCACCCGTTCGCGAATCACCTCGCGGTAGTCGCGCCCGGTGACCGCCTCGATCACCATCGCCAAGGTCAGGTGCGCGGCGCGGGCATGGTAGTGCAGCCGGGATCCGGCCGGCCATTCCGGCTTGAAGTCGCACACCTCGCGGCGCATCAGCGCGTGGTCGGCCCAGCTTCCGCGGCTCACATCGGCCGACGGATAGCCGCCCTGGTGGGTGGTGACCTGGAACAGGGTGATGTCGCCCTTGCCGTGCTCGGCGAATTCGGGGAGGTGGTCGGCGACCCGGTCGCTGAACGACAAGGTGCCGTCTTCGACCAGGCTCCAGATCGCGGCGGTGGTCAGCACCTTGGTCTGCGAGAACAGCAGCCACAGCGTGTCGTCGTTCGCCGCCGCGCCGACCCGCGCCTCGCCGTAGGTGCGGAAAAGGGCGATCTGGCCGTGGCGGGCCAGCGCGATCTGCGCCCCGGGATAGCGGCCCTCCTCGACGTGGCGGCGAATCAGCCGGTCCAGATCGGCGAGCGGCTTCTCCGCGAAGTTGAGCGCGGCAGGGCTGCTTTCGGGCAACGGAAATTCACGCGCCATCGGAGGCTCCTCAAAAGGTGGCTTGACCGATTTTAGGGGGATTGCCGGCGCGCCAGCCAGCGGCTTTTGCCGCCAACCCGCTGGACAGGCGGAGCGGGGTTCCTTTATATCCGCCTTCCGCTGTGTGCCCAGGTAGCTCAGCTGGTAGAGCAACGGACTGAAAATCCGTGTGTCGGTGGTTCAACTCCGCCCCTGGGCACCATTTATTTTCAATAGGTTAGATGCAAATCAGCCGCCTCCGGGCGGCTTTTTTGTGTCGCAAGCGCTGCGACATAATTCCCTGCGTTTCCGCCAATTTCCATACGGTCGCGGCAAGTCCTTGCGACAAGGATGCGACATGGAGGACATTCTCCGTTTCGAGCGAGGGGGCAGGACGGAAAGGCGGGGGCGGAATGCGCTACCTGGCAACTGTGATCTTCGACGATGGCGATGTGCGACCACCAAGTCGGCCAGTCGGCGAGCAAGGTCTGTTGCTCCAAGACATAGTGGTCGAGGGGCCGTCGTTGCGGGAGCTGAAGCGAGATGATCACATTAAGTTCTCGGCAGACGGCAAAACCGTTTTCGCCAGGGTCGACCGCGTGCGGCCGGATGGAAGTATAGAGGCGTCGACTTAGCGCCAACGGCGCAAAAAAGTGTGGCCCCGCCTAGCGGCGGAGCCTTTTCGTGGGTTCGAGAATGAGGGTTACGTGGGGCTGACCTGAGCGGCTTCGGAAGGCTGAGGATCGGCGTCTAAATGTCAAACAATTATGATGAGAAAATCTCTGCTCTCTTAAAAGAAAGTTGAGCAATTAGAAGAGAAAAGACCGATTGGAGCGAGGAAAAAGCCGATTGGAACAAAGCTGTTATTAAAGTAAGTAAGCCTGGCCTATGGATTCTTATTTTTTCTAGTTTCGTTGATATTCGCCAGTGAGATATTGTGCGGTGCGCTTGGGTGGCCCAAACCGTTGGATGGGATACTTGGATTGGTTGTAGGGACAATTGGCGCGGCGTTCGTGATCATTTATTTGGGGCATATTGCGTTAATGCTGGGTAGGGGGTTTTCCTTCAGAGGCAAAGCGAGCAATGACGGGGTGGAATTGCACGCCGGCTTTGAGGGGGGCGATCATCCACCCCAGCGAAAGAGGAAGAAAACACCCGCGGAGATTGATCGCCGCGCCGAGCCTCCGGCGGACGCCTGAATGCGCCTTGGCGCGATGACAAGAGAAAATTCCCCGGAAGCCTTATCATTTTCGTGCATCCGAACCCGATATAATCGGTATTCTCGCGCCTTGGGGAATTGGCGCAAAGCGGCGAGAGCCAGATATCGCTGAGGCGCTGCAGCGGCCGCTGGAGGTCACGAAGATCGAGTGCGTGGCGCAAAGCGGCGAGAGCCAGATATCGCTGAGGCGCTGCAGCGGCCGCTGGAGGTCACGAAGACGAGTGCGTGTCGAGCCCCGAGACCGCGGCGGATAAATTCGTGGCACTCACCCGCCGCGCCGGCGCCGCGCTCGCCAGCCTGGTCGCGGCCCAGCCAGCCGCACCACACGACGGTGTAGCCGTGTGGCATCAAAAACCCATCGCCTGCATCGGTCGGCACGCTGGGGTTGATCGGCCGCGGGACACGATTGAAGGTCGATAACGCCAGGCGGTTGGACCTTCATTAATGCCGCTCAGAATATGCGCTGGGGAAGGTCGCATGCCCTGCAGCGTGAGGATGGGTCCGAAATGATCTCCACGTGTGTTTATAGTGCTGACAAAGCTATCGCGAAGGGCCGAACAGGCGTTTTTTTTGGCCTGAATCGCGCCCTCGCCGATTCCTACGCCACGGATATCTCCGACGAGTCTCCATCAATATCGGTTCTAAGTGAATAGGTTAGCGTTTGGTACGCCGTGCATCCGTGGCCCTCGCGCGCGCGCACGCGCGCGCGCATAAGGCGGTAAAAATAGGCGGACAAATTACCAAGCGGACGCGAAGGAGCACGCAGCATGAGATAGCAGAGCAACCAGATCCGCCGGCTGCGGCGGGGCGGGCGTCCCTGGGCGGGACGAGGCGCTGGCCATCGCGTGGGCATTGTTGCGGCCCTGATCCTGAGAATCAGAACGACCGCGCCCGTGACATCACGAGGCCATCGCGTCCGACGCTATGATGCGGCGCTTATGTCGACCGCGGAGAGAACAATGATCCGACAGGGACATTCAAACCCACAGCAAGGCGCACTCACCGAAGGGCTTGATCCCCGACCCCGCAATAAGAGAACAAAGCCCTCTGGTGGCACCTAAGGACTGCCACCGGTACTCTGCCACGACCGAGCTGCGGAAGACACGACGGTGGCCCGAACACTTACACCTTGCCCAACATCTCGTCCCTGGGCTGCGATCGCGGCCGTGACCGCTCTGACCCTGCCGCTCGGGTCGATATATGCGTTTAGCGTCTTCCTCAAACCAATCGAGGCAGAGCTTGGCATTCCCCGCTCAGCGCTGTCTTTCGTGTTCGGGCTTGCGACAATCGGATTCACCGCCGGAGTGAACCTTGCGCCGATGATCTATCGACTGGGCTCCCCAGCCGCGCTCATCATGAGTTGCACGGTGGCAGCCTCTTCCGGCATCGCGCTGACGGCACTCGCGCGGGGGCTGCCGCTGCTCTTGCTCGGGTATGGCGTGGTGTTCGGCGTCGCGGGCGGAGCTATCTTCATCATCCTGCAGCAGGCGGTGAACCTGCTTGTTCGGACACGTACCGGGCTGTTGAACGGCTATGTCATCGCCCTCTATCCGATGGGAGCGATGATCGCCGCCCCCTTGTTCGGCTGGAGCGACGCCGTGTTCGGCTACCGTGTGACGCTGATAGGCCTCGCAGGCGCTCTGCTGGCATCCGGGGGTGCCTCGACGTGGTTGACGGTTCTTGCCGGCTCAACACTGCCCAACCGCACAAACGCTGAACAGGACGTGAGCGCCGAGCGTCACACCGCAATCGCTGCCAGGCTGTGCGCCGTATTCTTTTTCGCCGCTGCCGCAGGTCTGACGGTACTCAGCCAGGCGGCGGGAATGATCGCCTCCTATGGCGGAGCGACCGAGCTGGCTTGGTGGGCCACGACCGGGATCACGGCGGCGATCGCTGGCGCGCGGATCTCGGGCGGCTGGATGGTGGACCGGTTTGCGGTTCCGTTTGTCGCCGCCGCGGCGCATGTCATTGCCTTGACGGGCACGATCATCCTCTCGATCTGGCCGTCGGCTCAGACCGCGGTTGTGGGGTTGGGTATGATCGGCATCGGATATGGGTTTGTTTCCGGGGCAACTGCCGGAGCAATCGCGATTTACTGGCCGAAAACGATGTACGGGAAGATCACCGGTAAGATCTATATCTCCTGGTGCGTAGCGGCGGTCACCCTGCCGATCCTAGCCGGGCATCTGTTCGACCTAACCGGAGGGTACCGGTCCACAATCCTCATTGCCGGCAGTGGCAACTGCCTGGGCGTGATCATCGCCTTGGGATTGCCACGCCGGCGGTCAGATCAAGGCGTGATGGGGTGATGCGCAGCGTCGCGTCGCTTCCGTCCTGAACCATTCTACGATGGCAAGCGACAATTCGTTCCTCAATGGAACAGGGTCTGGCCAAATCGGCCGGCTGACGCTCCGCCCCCGGACAAGGTCGCCGCATCGATAATACCGCCAAAGCCGACGGTGCTGTTGATCGCGAACCGACCGAGGCTGATCGTTGCCCGTTCGAATTCGCCCTGCAGTACATGGTTAAATATCTGGGTCGATCGACGGCTTGTCCATGCCTGGAGTTCGAAAGCGTGCGTCGCATCACGGTAACGTTGAAAAAACTTATCTCGTTAGGGGCGGGCGACGAGGAGACAATGTAATCCTATGGCAAAGCCAGCGCAACATGGGCCTCGCATCCACCCCTTCAGCCAGCTTGATATCTGACCGGGCGATTTACCGTGATGTGAAAATAACCGAGCGGATCTTTCGAATCGTCCCGATTGATAGTCGCTCCCTCGAATTCGAGGAGGTGCAGCATCCCCGTGTCTGCAAGCGTCCTCCCGGATGCCCTGATCTCGACTTTTAGACCTGCGTCGACTGCGAGCCGAACTTTCGCTTGGAGCTGCTCGCGTATCGTCTCTGGCAAGTCAAGCGGGTTGATTTCGTAATGGGCGCCTAGGGACTCGACCGGTGCGTTTGCGATCGCCTCTTCTATCGTTCGGTATCGCTGATTGGACAAATATGATCGGACATTCCGTCGCGCACCCAATAGACTGTGGTGCCGCATTCTGGGCAGAAATGCCCACGGCCCTTTCGGCCCTCTTGGCCGTCGCGAATGTAGACCTTGCTGGCTCCTTCGGCGCGGACCTGGGCCTTCTCGAAATAGGCACTAACGCTGAAGGTCGTGCCGGTGCGTCGCTGACATTTCTGGCAATGACACACGGAAACAACGGTGGGTTCGCCCGTGGTTTCCACCCGCAGCGAGCCGCAACTACAGTGAGCAATCCTGGACATTGTTCTCCCTCCCTTCCCCTCAAGCGACCAACCGAACGTTCCCGCTGCATCGCGGGTGTTCCCACTCGCCCGAGTATAGCTGATCATACGTCCGCCCGGCAGTCCGACCGCCAATGCCGAGCAATGACCGGAAGGCGTTGAACGGGTAGTATCGCTGGTTAAACCGGAGCGCGAACGGTGAGAAATTATGCCACCGAAGCGGAGACCCTGGCCTTCATGCAGACCGAAGCCTTTCGCAGAATTCCGGCCGGGATCGACGTTGATCCCGCCGAATACATCGCGAGGTATGGCGGGGGTGTAGCGCTCGAGGAACTGCGGCGGATTCCCGAGCCGGTCTGATCGATCACCTACAAGGAGGGCACGAGATGCAAGTGGAACCCCAAGGCCCGGACATCGAGAAATCAGCCCTCTTGATCGTGGACATGCAGAACGACTTCCTGCATCGAGACGGCAGCTTCGCCCATGTGGCCCGCGAGAACCCGGAAGCGAAAATCGACATACCGTTCCTCACCGGGACCATTTCCCATGTGAAGCGGCTGGCGGACGCTTTCCGGGCAGCCGGACGGCCGGTCATCTATCTTGCGCACGTGCTGAAGCCCGACTACTCGGACGCAACCTGGCCGTATTGGCTTCTCGGAATGACGCCCGCAAGTGGCAACCGCACCCACTGCGTAGAAGGCACCTGGGGAGCACAGATTATTGACGAGCTTCGGCCCCAGGAGGGCGAGCATCTGATCGCCAAGAAGGGCTTCGGCGGCTTCTCTAATACACCCCTCGATACCGTTCTGCGTAATATAGGCGTGACCACGTGTGTCGTTTCCGGCGTGACCACTTGCGTCTGCGTCTCGACGACTGTGCGCGGTGGCCTGGAATATAACTATCGCATGATCCTGGTGAGCGATGCGGTGGCCGAGGTCGATCGGGACACGCATGACGCCGAACTCAAAACGATGTCGCGGGTTTTCGCCGACGTGAAGACCACCGATGAAGTCATTGGACTACTCGGCGGTTTCGGGCATCGATGAGAACCGGGTTCTCGGCGCCGGGGCGTAGGAACCTCGGCGTCGTGGCACGGGGGCTGATCATGCGAGGCCGCGCCGCAATCGACTGCTCGTCGTGGCTTCACGTAAACGGCCGCTTTAGAGCATTGCCCATTCGCAGGCCGACAGATTGGGAATGACCGGATTCCACCCACCCTGGCGGTTCACCCTAGCCGCCCTGAACGCTACATTTGCGGCCGCTTCCGGCCGTTCGCGGCGCCACTATCGAACCGCTGAGGTCGACCCGAAGGCGACCTTCGATGATGCGGCATTGGCCGGCTCATCATGCCCCGAAGCAGACACTGGCCGAGAGATTAATGCGACAGGAACGAGGGCGGGCGGCGAACCAGCGGTAGCAACGTCAGGCCGATGACGAACAGCGCGCCGATCAGCAGCAGCAGGTCGTTGTAGGTCAACACGAGCG
>JBBRPG010000024.1:0-29303 GCA_038228485.1 Alphaproteobacteria bacterium | reverse complement strand
GATTGAGAACGCTGCGTCCATGACGATCACGAAAAAGATCGACTCGACCACGGACTGCGTTGTCAGCCGTCCGACGCTTTCGGCGCTGCGCGTCACGTTGAGCCCCTCATAACACCCGACCAGCGCGATGATCGCCGCGAAGAACGGCGCCTTGATCACCCCGACCCACAGCGTCCACATGCCGACGGCCGAATGCAGCTGCGAAAGAAAGGCAGGAAAATTGATCCCGAGCACCGCCCACGACATCAATGCGCCGCCGAGAAGCCCCATAAAATCCGCATAGAACACGATCAGCGGCAGCGTGATCGTCAGCCCGAAGAGGCGCGGCAGCACCAGCACCTCGATCGGGTCGAGGCCCAATGTGCGCAGCGCGTCGATCTCCTCGTTGACCTGCATCGTGCCGATCTGGGCGGTGAAGGCGCTGCCCGACCGCCCCGCGATGATGATCGCCGACAGCAGCACGCCAAGCTCGCGCAGGATCGACACGCCGAGCAGGTTGACGGTGTAGATCTCGGCGCCGAACCGCCTCAGCTGGTCGGCGCCCTGATAAGCCATGACGACGCCGATCAGGAATGACAGCAGTCCGACGATCGGCAGCGCATTGAGCCCGACGACTTCCATCTGCACCAAGGTGGCGATCGTTCGCAGCCGGCGCGGATCGCGCAGCACCCGGCCGAGCGTCACCGTCACCAGGCCGGTGAAGGCGAGGATGTCGTACAGCCGGTCGAGCAGCACCAGAGTCACTTGGCCGATCCGCGCGACAAAGCCTACGAAGGTGTGGTGCGCCGGGATCGGATGCGGCAGCGGCTCGGCTATGCCGCGGGAACGCACCTGGTCCAGCAAGGGGACGAAGTGCGGCTGCAAATTGGCGAGCTCGACGGTGTTGCCGCGCTCAGCCAGTGCGTGCTCGGTGCGCAGCAGCAGCCAGGCGCCGGCGCTATCGAGCCGGTCGACGGCTTCGAGGTCGACCGTCACCTGGCGGCCTTCAGGCAATTCAAGCGCGTTGAGTTCCCGATCGAGGGATGCCGCGCTCCCCACGAGCCACTGACCTTCCGCCCGAAACGTAACCGCGCCTTGGTCGTCCGAGGCGTGGATCGTTGCAGCTGGCGCCATCAGTCTCGACGTTAAGGTTCAGGGTGCAAGCGGGGGAGGCAACCCTTTCCAACTACGCGAAAAACCGCTATGCCGCAATCGAAAGCCTTAGCCTCGCAGGGGACTGTCCGAAATGGACCTGAAAGACCACATCCGCTCGATTCCCGATTTCCCCAAACCGGGAATCCTGTTCTACGACATCTCCACCCTGCTGGCGCACCCGAAGGCGTGGCAGGCGACCGTGGAACGGATGGCGGAAGCGGTACGCCCGGCCAAGCCGGACCTTTTGATCGGGATCGAATCGCGCGGATTCCTGGTCGCGGCGCCGCTCGCCTACGCGCTCGGCAGCGGTTTTGCGATGGTGCGCAAGCGCGGCAAGCTGCCGGGCAAATGCGTCAACCTCACCTACGACCTCGAATACGGCACCGACACGATCGAGATGCAGGCCGACGCGATCACGCCGGGCCAGCGCGTGCTGGTCGTCGACGATCTGCTCGCGACCGGCGGCACCTTTGACGCCGCGATCAATCTGGTGAGGCAGCAGGGCGGCGAGGTGGTCGGCGCCGCCTGCATCATCGAGCTGACGTTTCTCAATGGGCGCAGCCGGCTGCCGGTGCCGGTGACCGCGATGATCTCCTACGATTCTTGAGCATCTTAGGGCGGATGAGCGAAGCGTAATCCGCCGTCTGCTCCTAAAATTGGCGGAAGGCGCTGCGCTTATCCGCCCTACAGCTACGGCCTAATCGCAGGCTGCGCCGGCCCCGACACTACGGGCGACGATCGCATAAAGCGGGTCGCCGCCGCTCGGCGGAGTGCGGTCGAGGCAGCGGATATCAGTGAAATTACCCGCCTCGACAAAATACCGGGCGACCAATGACAGGTGCCCGGTATCGTCGAAAAGCCGCCAGCAACCGATCGCCGTCGTACACAGACAGCGGTTCGAAAAGGTGACGACCAGCGGCGCGCCGGGCTTCAGCACCCGGCCGACCTCGCGGATCACCTCGGCGGGCCGCGTCAGGTTCTGCACCGCGCCGCAGATCGCCGCGCCGTCGAACTCGCCGTTGGCGAACCCCAGCTGCGGGTCGCTGTTGAGGTCCTGTACCCGCCATTCGTCGAGGAATGCGTTTTCCACCAGCGCGCCGACATCGCCGCCGAGCCCGACCACCCGGCGGTAATGAACCTCCGGCGGCAGGTGCGAGACCCAGCTCGACATGACGTCGAGGATCGCCCCGCCGGCCGGCATCACCTCGCGGTAGAGGTCGGTGATCGCCGCCACCGCCACCGCATCGACCCGGGTGAACAGCACGCCCTCACCTGAAGCCGGGTGGAGGTGGGGGTCGAACGCCGTCAGGCTGGGGATCGGTGGGGGCGCCATGAATCCAATCAAAACTGTCTCTGGGTGAGATAGGAACCCGGCAAGACCGGCTCAAGGCCTTGCAGAATCATTCTGCGATCGCCCGCTCGGGCGGGGTCATCGGCAGTCCCAGGTCCCGCGCCACCGCCGGATAGGTCACACGTCCGCGGCAAACGTTGAGCCCCGCGCGCAGATGCGGATCCTCCGACAGCGCCCGCCGCCACCCCTTATCGGCGATCGCCTGGACAAACGGCAGGGTTGCGTTGTTGAGCGCCACCGCCGAGGTGCGCGCAACCGCGCCCGGCATGTTGGTGACGCAGTAATGGACGACACCTTCCTCGACATAGGTCGGATCGGCATGCGTGGTCGGCCGGCTGGTCTCGCAGCAGCCGCCCTGGTCGATGGCGATGTCGACGATCACCGACCCCGGCCGCATTCGCCGCACCAGCTCGCGGCTGACCAGCTTCGGCGCCGCCGCGCCCGGCACCAGCACCGCGCCGATCACCAGATCGGCGGCCACGACCTCTTTCTCGATGTTCTCTACCGTCGAGAACAAGGTGTGCAGCTGCGCCCCGAACTGCATGTCGAGCTCGTAAAGCCGCGGCAGCGACTTGTCGATGACGGTGACATAGGCCTCGACCCCCATCGCCATGCGCGCTGCGTTGGTGCCGGAGACCCCGCCGCCGAGGATCACCACTTTCGCCGCCGGCACGCCGGGGACGCCGCCGAGGAGGATGCCGGTGCCGCCCTGCTCCTTTTCCAGGCAATGCGCGCCGACCTGGATCGCCATTCGCCCGGCGACCTCGCTCATCGGCGCCAGCAGCGGCAACCCGTCGCGCGCGTCGGTGACGGTCTCGTAGGCGATCGCGATCGCGCCGGACTTGATCAGTCCCTCCGCCTGAGCGGGGTCGGCGGCGAGATGCAGATAGGTGAACACCAGCTGGTCCTCGCGCAAGGCGCGAACCTCGTCCGGCTGCGGCTCCTTGACCTTGACGATCAGCTCGGCGACCGCAAAAACGTCCGCCGCCCGCGCGAGGATGCCGGCGCCCGCCGCCTCGTAGGCGCGGTCGTCAAAGCCGATCGCCGCGCCCGCGCCGCTCTCGACCACGACCTTGTGCCCGTGATGCACCAGCTCGCGCACGCTGCCGGGCACCAGCCCGACGCGGTATTCGTGCGTCTTCACCTCTTTCGGAACGCCGATCAGCATTCCCGTACTCCGCGCGTCTGCCTACCGATGATATCGCCCGCTATTGGTAGAGTTCGGAATGGTTCCCGTAATTGGTTGCGGCAAGTGGTCGCGGGTGCCGCCAACGATTTCTAAAGCAGTCGCTGTTACGGTGCGCCGCCTCTCACCACTGATGGAATATGGGTACGATGGAAACGCCGGTCATCCTTGCGCTTGTTTATCTCGCAATCGGCGCTGCCTGTTTTGCCCATCCCCCGGTGCCGGCGGCTCCTGATGATTTCAATTGGCGCCGCCAGATCGATGTGTTCCGCAGCAATCTGTTCGACGTGCTGATCTGGCCGCTGGCTCTGTACCGCTTCCTCGCCAGCTACCGCTAAAGCCGTTGCATCGTGGGATGGGGCGAGCACCGCGAAACCCATCACCTCCCGCCACGATGGGTTTCGCTACGCTCAACCCATCCTACAAGCCTTCGGTAACGCCGTAGGGTGGGTTAGCGAAGCGTAACCCACCTTCCCGGCAATTTGGTGGATGGCGCTGCGCTTATCCACCCTACAACCCCAACCGCCGCACCACCGCGTCGGCGAGCGGCAGCGAGGCGGTCAGCCCCGGCGACTCGATCCCGTAGCAATTGACCAGCCCCGGCACGCCGTGCTCGGCCGGTCCTTGCACAGAGAAATCGGCGGCCGGGTCGTTCGGGCCGCTGATCTTCGGCCTGATCCCGGCATAGCCCGGCTGCAGCGCCTCGTCTTTCAATCCCGGCCAATAGCGCCGCACCGCGGCATAGAACGACTCGCACCGGCGCGGGTCGACCGCGTAGTCCACCCCGTCGATCCATTCGACATCGGGGCCGAACCGCGCCTGCCCCGCCAGGTCGAGGGTGATGTGGACACCCAGCCCGCCCGGCACCGGCACCGGGTAGATCAACCGGGTGAACGGCGTCTTGCCGGCCAGGGTGAAATAGCAGCCGCGGCAGAAATAGGCCGGCGGGATGGTGTCGAGCGGGATGCCCTCGACCGAGCGCGCCAGCGCCGGCGCATGCAGCCCCGCGGCATTGACCAGGTAGCGGCAGCGGATCGTCGCCGGCTCGTCGCCGCCGACCTGCAGCTCGAACCCGTTGGCCAGCACCTTGCCGCCAAGCAGCGGCGTCTTGAACGCCACCATCGCGCCGTTGTCTTCGGCGTCGCCCTGATAGGCGAGCATCAACGCATGGCTGTCGATGATGCCGGTCGAGGGCGACAGCAGCGCCGCGACGCAATGCAGCTCCGGCTCCATCCGCGTCGCCTCGGCGACCGAGAGCCATTCGAGGTTGTCGACCCCGTTGGCCTTCGCCGCCGCCTCGATCTTCTCGACGCCGGGGATTTCGTCTTCGCTGGTGGCGACGATCAGCTTGCCGAGGGCCTTATGCGGCACTCCATGGTCGCGGCAATAGTCGTATAGAAGCTGCCGGCCCTCGACGCAGGCGGTCGCCTTGAGGCTGCCCTGGGGATAATAGAGCCCGCCGTGGATGACCTCGCTGTTGCGCGACGAGGTCTCGAACCCAATCGTGTAGGCCTTTTCGAGGACGATCACCTCGCGTCCCGCCAGCGCCAATGCCCGCGCCGCAGCGAGCCCGATCACCCCGGCGCCGACGACGACCGCCTCAACTTCATCCACAGCTCACCTGCTCCGCTCCGCGGCTCTCCCGGCCGCATGTTGGCCGCAAGCCACTCAAAGCCGCAAGGGCGGCCGCGCCGGGTGGAAAAAAGCCCCTCACCCCAACCCTCTCCCCGCTCGCGGGGAAAGGGAGCTGTCCTCGCAGCAGCGCGCTACCAAACCCCTCGCCCCGTTAACGGGGAGAGGGAGGGACCCGCGGCGAGGCCGTGGGAGGGTGAGGGGCTGCCCGCATGCAGGAACTCGGGTGGATGCGCTACCCCGGCTCGGCGCGCGCCCGCTCGGCGTTGACCAGCGCCGCGACCCGGCGCAGCTCCGGCCCGGTGAGGATGTCTTCGATCCGCGCAGCCAGCCGCCGCCGCCAGTTCGGATGTTCGTTATTAGTGCCGGGCAGGTTGGCCTGTTCTTCCTCGCCGGCGATGTCTTCGACCTGCACCAGCATCAGACGGGCGCGTGAGCGGGCGAGAAAGGCAAGGATCGCCTCGCCCAGCTCGGTCGCATACACCGGCTCGCGGTCGAACGGCAGGAATTCACGCAGACGCTCGTGCCCGATCAGCCCCTCGCGCGCCAGCGCCTCGATCAACTGCCAGCGCGCGGTGTGGCGGTCGGCGATATCGGCGGCTTCCGCCGCGGCATCGGGATAAAGCGCGAGGCGCTGCCGCCAGGCGATGTCGCGGCCGAGCCAGAAGCCCTTCAGCGTCGGCAAGTCATGCGTCGCCGCCGAAGCCGCCGCCAGAGGCGGATACTCGGCCGGCGACAGGAAATTGCCGTCCGGGCGGCGTTCGAACGCGGCAATGCGGTAGGAGAGCAGATTGGCGTCGCGCAGGGTCTCGCGGAACCCGTCCGGCACCGTGCCCAAATCCTCGCCGATCACCGCGCATTGCTGCCGCTGGCTTTCCAGCGCTAGCAGCCGCAACAGGTTGGCGAACGGGTACTCGACATAGGCGCCCTCGGTCGCGGTGCTGCCGCTCGGCACCCAATAAAGCCGTTGCAGCGACATGACATGATCGATCCGCAGCACCCCGGCGTGCCGCATGTTGGCGCGCAGCGCGGCGATGAAGGGTGCGTACCCCCGGCGCCGCAGCGCCAGCGGGTTGAGCGGCGCCAGTCCCCAGTCCTGGCCGGCGCGGCTCAGCGCATCGGGCGGTGCGCCGATCGCCATCCCCGGCACGACGAGCTCCTGATCGCCCCATGCGACGGCTCCATCGGGGTTCACCCCAACGGCGAGGTCGCGGTAGAGGCCAAGCGACAACCCGGCGGCCCGACCCGCCGCCGCCGCCGCGCCGAGCTGCACATCCGCCTGCCACTGCAAAAACTCAAAGAACTCGACGCGCTCGCGTTTCTCTTTGGCAAAAGCGGCGACCGCAGCGGAATTCGAGTCCCGCAGCGGCGCCGGCCAGTCGTGCCACGAGAACCGCCCTTGCTCGCGCAGCTGCGCCTCCTGCAACGCCTCGAACACCGCGAACTCCGAGAGCTGCTGCCCGCTCGCCTGCTGAAACCTGCGGAACGCGGCGCCTTGCGCGGTTTTGGACCCGCCGCGCGGGCCAAGCTCGTGCTGGCGGAACCGGCGGTACAGCGCTTCGAGCACCGGCCGCTTCAGCGCCGCCACGGCGGCGTGGTCGATCAGCCCGGCCGCGCGCACCGCCGCCAGCGCGGCCGGCGGCGCCAGCGCCCGGATCGCCGGGTCTTCGGCAAACCCCGGCACCGCGGTTACGTCGATATAGAGGTAGTCGACCATGCCCCGGCTCGACGGCGAGTAGGGGCTCGTGTGCCGCGGCTCGGCCGCGAACAGCGCATGCATCGGGTTGATCCCGACCGCGGCCGCGCCGAGCGCCCCGGCGCCGCGGCAAAGCTCGGCCAAATCGGTGAGATCGCCCATGCCCCAGTTGCGCGCGCTGCACAGGCCGTAGATTTGGGCCGTCAGCCCCCAGCTGCGCACGCCGGGCTGGAGCGCCGCCGGCAGGTGGCAAGCCGGCGGCGCCACCGCAATGCCGATGCTGATCGCCAGCCCGCCGACATCAAGGCCCAGCCGGTGATAGCCGGCGGGCAGCGTGTCCGGCAGCTTCAGCAGCGCCTCGTCCGGCCGGCCGTTAAACGCGACCGGGTTGCTGCGCCCTGCCGCCGCGCCGCCATCCTCGAAATCGCACTGCCAGTCGACCGGGCCGCTGCCCGGCGGCAGCCGCACGATCAGCGCTGGCGCTTCGGCGGCGACGATCTCGAGCGGATCGAGGCCGAGGGGCGCCGCGTGCTCCGCCTCGACGATCGCGGCGATGGCGCGGTCGGGCTGCGGCGGCAGGCCGAACGCAGCGACGAACCGGTCCAGCGTCTCCGCCCCCGGTTCGTGCGCCACGCCGAGCGCATCGACATGGCGCGTCGCGATGCCGAGCAGCTCGGCGACCTGCTGAAGCGCCCCGGGATGACTCATTTGCCGCCGCTCATTCCTGCTCCCAGCCCTGATTCCGGCCTGCGGCCGCCAGCGTCGCCGGCTTGCCGTTGCCGCCGGCGCGGTTGATGAACAGCGCAAAGCTGCGCGGCTGCAGCGTGTAGGTATGGCCGGCGACATAGAGCTTGCCGCCGGTGACGAGCCCGCTCGGCTCGGCGGTGTCGACCAGCGCCTGCCAGGCGAGCGATGCGGCCAGCCGGGGGAAATGAAAATCGAGGTCGCCGTGATAAGCGTTCATCATCACCAGGAAACTGGCGTCGATGTCGCGCTGGCCGCCGGTCGTATAGAACTCCCCGGCCGCGCCGCCCAGCACATAGCCGAGCGACATCGCGATGGGGTTGCGCCAATCGTCGCCGGTCGCTTCCTCCCCCGCGGGCGTCACCCAGGTAATGTCCTTGAGCCCGTCCTCGGACAGCACCTCGCCGCGGAAGAAGCGCGGGCGCGAGAATACGCGGTGTTGCCGGCGCAGGCTGATCAATTCGCGCACGAATTGCCGCAGCGCCTCGTCTTCGGGGCGCACCTGCTGCCAGTCGACCCAGGAGATTTCGTTGTCCTGGCAATAGGCGTTGCTGTTGCCTTGCTGGGTGCGGCCGAACTCGTCGCCGGCGGTCAGCATCGGCACTCCCAGCGACAGCAGCAACGTCGCCAGGAAGTTGCGCTTCTGCCGGTCGCGCAAGGCGAGGATTTTCGGGTCGTCGGTCGGCCCTTCGATGCCGCAGTTCCAGGAGAAATTGTCGTGGCCGTCGCGGTTGTCCTCGCCGTTGGCTTCGTTGTGCTTGTCGTTGTAGCTGACCAGGTCCTGCAGCGTGAAACCGTCATGCGCGGTGATGAAGTTGATGCTCGCCCACGGCCGCCGGCCGCGATAGCCGAAGATGTCGGAGGAGCCGGCGAGACGCGAGGCCATTTCGGCGACCAGCCCGCTGTCGCCCTTCCAGAACTTCCGCACCGCATCGCGGTATTGGCCGTTCCACTCGGCCCATCCCGGCGGGAAATTGCCGAGCTGATAACCGCCGGGGCCGACATCCCACGGCTCCGAGATCAGCTTGACCCCGGCCAGCGCCGGGTCTTGCCGGATCGTGTCGAAGAACGCGCTGCCCTGATCGTATTCGCCGCCTTCACGCGCCAGAGCCGAGCACAAATCGAAGCGAAACCCGTCGACGTGCATGTCGCCGGTCCAATAGCGCAGCGAGTCGGTGACCAACTGCAGCACCCGCGGATGGTCGAGGTTCAGCGTGTTGCCGGTGCCGGTGAAGTCCTGGTAGTAGCGCCGGTCGTCGGTCAGCCGGTAGTAGGACAGATTGTCGATCCCGCGGAACGACAAGGTCGGGCCCAAATG
Source organism: Alphaproteobacteria bacterium (assembly GCA_038228485.1). Lineage (GTDB taxonomy): Bacteria > Pseudomonadota > Alphaproteobacteria > ATCC43930 > CGMCC-115725 > DATARH01. The sequence goes on along the minus strand of JBBRPG010000024.1, from coordinate 20,242 downwards.
GTTGCCCTCGCCGGTGTGGTTGTAGACGACGTCGAGAAACACTTCGATGCCCGCGTCGTGCAGCCGCTGCACCGCGGTCTTGACCTCGGCGATAATGCCGGTCGGCAGAAAGCGCGGGTCCGGCGCAAAAAAGGCGATGGTGTTATAGCCCCAGAAATTGGTCAGCCGCCGCTGCGCCAGCTGCCGTTCGGGCACCGAGGCATGCACCGGCAACAGTTCGACCGCAGTGATGCCGAGCCCGACCAGGTAATCGATCACCGGGGGACTCGCCAGCGCCACAAAGTTGCCGCGTTGCGCCTGATCGACCTCGGGATGCGTCATCGTGAAGCCGCGGACATGCAGCTCGAGGATGATCGATTCCTCCCAGGCGGTGCGCGGCGGGCGGTCGTCGCGCCAGGTGAAGGCGGTCTCGACGACGCGGCATTTCGGCATGAAGCGGGCGCTGTCCCGGCGGTCGAAGGCGAGGTCGTCGCGCGGGCCGCCGACCCGATAACCGAACAACACGTCGTTCCACTGCACCTGGCCGTGCAGCGCCTTGGCATAGGGGTCGAGCAGCAGCTTGTTGGCGTTGAAGCGGTGGCCGTTGGCCGGGTCGTAGGGGCCATAGACCCGGTAGCCGTAAAGCTGATCCGGCCGCACTTCGGGCAGATAGCCGTGCCAGACCTCGTCGGTGTATTCGGGCAGCACGATGCGCGCGGTCTCATGATGGCCGGCGCGGTCGAACAGGCACAATTCCACCTTCTCGGCATGAGCCGAGAAGAGTGCGAAGTTGACGCCGCGACCGTCCCAGGTCGCGCCGAGCGGATAGGAATTGCCGGGCCACACCCGGGGCGAAGCCATTTACCCGGCCCCTTATCGCTCGCGGGTAAAGATCGCTACCGCCAGCGGCGGCAGGTGCAGGCGCAGCGAATAGGGATGGCCGTGCATCGGCTCGGTATCGGCCTCGATGCCGCCGAGATTGCCGATGCCGCTGCCGCCGTAGTCGGCCGCGTCGGTGTTGACGCGCTCGCGGTAGCGGCCGGGAAGCGGTACCCCGATCCGGTAGTCGCCGCGCGGAACCGGAGTGAAGTTGCAGACGACGACGGCAAGCTCGTCGGGGTCGGCGCCACGGCGCATGTATGACAGCACGCTCTCGGCGCCGTTATTGGCGTCGATCCACTCGAACCCTCCCGGCTCGCAGTCGCGCTGATGCAGCGCGGGCGTGCCGCGGTAAAGCCAGTTGAGGTCGCGCACCAGACGATGCACCCCGGCGTGCATCGGGTCGTCGAACAGCTGCCAGTCGAGGCCGATATCGTGGTTCCACTCGCGCTCCTGGGCGAATTCGCCGCCCATGAACAACAGCTTCTTCCCCGGGTGGGTCCACATGAATGCGAAATAGGCGCGCAGATTGGCAAATTTCTGCCACCGGTCGCCCGCCATCTTCCCGATCAGCGAGCCCTTGCCGTAGACGACCTCATCGTGGCTCAGCGGCAGGATGAAGTTCTCGTGGTAGGCGTAGAGCAGCCCGAAGGTCAGGTCGTTGTGGTGGTGTTTCCGGTGGATCGGGTCGCGCGACATGTAGTTCAGCGTGTCGTGCATCCACCCCATGTTCCATTTGAAGCCGAAGCCGAGGCCGCCGATATAGACCGGGCGCGACACCATCGGCCACGCGGTCGACTCCTCGGCCGTGGTAGTCGCGCCGATGCCCTCGCCGAACAGCACCTCGTTCATCCGCCGCAAAAAGGCGATCGCCTCGAGGTTCTCGCGCCCGCCGTGAATGTTGGGGACCCAGTCGCCGGGCTGGCGGCTGTAGTCGAGATACAGCATCGAGGCGACGGCATCGACCCTGATCCCGTCGATGTGAAATTCGCGCAGCCAGCATAGGGCGCTCGACAACAAGAAATTGGCGACCTCGCGCCGTCCGTAATTGTAGATCAGCGTGTTCCAGTCGCGGTGCAGCCCCTGGCGCGGGTCGGCATGCTCGTAAAGCGCGGTGCCGTCGAAGCGCGCCAGCCCGTGCGCATCGTTGGGGAAATGTCCCGGCACCCAATCGACCCAGATGCCGAGCCCGGCCCGGTGACAGGCATCGACGAAGAAGCGGAAATCGTCGGGCGTGCCGTAGCGCGAAGTCGGCGCGAACAGCGATACCGGCTGGTAGCCCCACGAGCCGTCGAACGGATATTCGGCGATCGGCATCACCTCGATATGGGTAAAGCCGAGATCGGCGACATAGGGCACCAGCTGCTCGGCCAGCTCGCGATAGCTCAGGTAGCGGGCGCCCTCGCCGAGATTGCGCCGCCATGACCCGAGATGGCACTCGTAGACCGAAATCGGCTGCTCGCGATCATTGGCCTTGCCGCGCCCGGCGAGCCACTCGCCGTCCTGCCAGGGATGCCGGCTCGGCGCCGCGACCGCCGAGGCGGTGCTGGGCGGCCGCTCGCTCTGCCCGGCATAGGGGTCGGCCTTGAGCAAGAGCGACCCGTCGGCGCCCACCACCTCGTATTTGTAGAGCTCGCCCGCGGCGATGCCGGGCACGAAGATTTCCCAGAACCCGCCGGCATCGCGCTTGCGCATCGCCAGGCGGCGGCCGTCCCAGCCGCTAAAGGCGCCGATAACGCTGACCCGCCGTGCGTTGGGCGCCCACACCGCGAAGGCGACGCCCTCGACCCCGTCATGGAGGATCGGATGCGCGCCGAGCTTGCGGTAGCTGTCGAGATGGCTGCCCTCCGCCAGCAAATGCAGGTCGAGGTCGCCCAGCACCGGCCAGAACCGGTACGCGTCCTCGAACTCCTGCACCTCTCCGCCGCCCCACGACACCCGCAGCCGGTAGTGGAACGGCTCCCGGCGCCCGACGATGCGCGCGACAAAGACCCCGGCGGGATGCACCCGCTCGCCCTCGCCGACCACCGCGCCCGAATTTGCCTCAATGACCGCCACCGCGTCGGCGCCGGGCAGCATCGCCCGCACCGCGAGCCCGCCCGCCGTTTTGTGCATGCCGAGATAGACGAAGGGATCGCCGAGCGCCGCCGCGGCGATCGCCGCGGTTTGCGCCTCGTCTGCTGCCGCGTCCTGCTCCTCGGCCCCCGCCGGCGATTTCTCACTGGTTTCGCTCACCCGCATCCCTTCTTAGAGAATCCTCAGCCCTAACCCGAAGGGTTGCCGGATAGTTCCGCCAATAATCGCTTCACCTCGGCCGGAAGGTCGGTGGTCACCACGTCCCAAACGAGCAATAGATCGACGCTCCAATAGCCATGAATCAACCGGTTGCGAAAAGCGATGACCTTCGCCCACGGCATCCCCGGCCGAGCTCTCACGCGCCGCGACAGGTGGCTTGCCGCCTCTCCGATGATTTCAAAATTGCGGATCACCGCATCCTGAATCATCCGCTGATGCAGAAAAGCGACCCGGCCGGCGGTGACATAAGTTTCGATTGCCGCGATGCTATCGGCGATGTGCCCGAGATAAGGCCCGTCGCTCTTCACAATGGTCGAGCCTCAGCCTCGATGAAGGGGCGGAAATGCGGGCTGAGGCTGCGCCCGACCACAAGATCGACGTGCCGCCCGAACAGTGCCTCCAATTCCTCGACGAGGGCCAGATAGTCTCCGAAGCCCGCGTTGTCGGCGAGGTCGACGAGCAGATCGATGTCGCTATCGGCACGCTCTTCTCCGCGCCCGACCGAGCCGAAAAGCCGCAGGTTAGAGGCTCCATGTCGCTCGGCTATCGCCGCGATTGCATCGCGGTGCCGGTGAAGTTCGTCGCGCAGCATCTCAGAACTCGACTTCGACCAGATACGGCCCCGGCGTCGCCAGCCCTTCGCCGAGTCGGCGGTTGAATTCCTCCATATTCGTCACCTTGGCGCCCGGCACCCCCATCGCCTTGGCGAGCCCGACCCAATCGAGGTTCGGATTGCCGAGGTCGAGCATGTCGAGCGCCTTGCGCCCCGGATTGCCGGCCCCGACATTGGCGAGCTCGCCCTTGAGGATCTGATAGGTGTGGTTGGCGAACAGCAAGGTCGTCACGTCGAGCCCTTCGCGCGCCTGCGTCCACAGCGCCTGCAGCGTGTACATGCCGCTGCCGTCGCCTTCGAGGCAGACGACCTTGCGGTCCGGGCACGCCACCGCCGCCCCGGTCGCCAGCGGCAGCCCCATGCCGATCGAGCCGCCCATGTTGGAGAGCCAGTCGTGCGGCGCCGCCGCCTGGGTCGGCGCAAAGAAACCGCGGCCGGTGGTCACCGCCTCATCGACGACGATCGCGTTCTCCGGCAGCAACGCCCCCAGCGACCGCCCGAGCGCCATCGGCTCGATCTTGCCCGTGGCCAGGCTTGGCGCCGGCTCGTTGACCACCGGCGCCGGCGTCCTGCTAGCGCCGACCGCTTCGGCCAGCGCCTCGAGCGCGCCGATCGGCTCTTCGTCGAGCGCGTACAGCACATGGCCCTGGCAGTCCTTGGGGTACAGCAGGCTCGGTTTGTCAGGGTAGGCGAAGAACGCCACCGGCATCCGCGCGCCCACCAGGATGATGTGCTTCAGCCCGTCCAGCACCTTGAGCGCCTGGTCGACGACATAGGGCACCCGCTCCAGCGCCACCCGGCCCCGCCCGCGCTGGGTGCGGGCGTTGGAGCCCTGCGCCATCAGCTTCGCGCCCGTCTTGGCGCAGATTTTCCCGGCCAGCGCCAGCCCATCCTCGCGCAGCGCCCGCCCCGTCAGCAGCAGCATCGTCGGCTCGCCCGAGCGCAGCACCTTCGCCGCCGCCTCTATGCCGGCCGCCCCCGCGGTCCCGCGCTTCGCCACCGCCGGCACCGGCGCCGGGCCGGTGCCCTCGTTCCAGGCGGTGTCGGCGGGCAGGATCAGCGTGGCTATCTGCCCCGGCGGGGTGCGCGCCGCAGCGATCGCCGCCGCCCCGTCCGCCGCGATCGACTTGGCGTCGGGCGAGGTCTTGACCCAGTGCGAATTGGGCCGCACCAAGGTCTCGATGTCCGAGGTCAGCGGCGCGTCGTATTGGCGGTGATAGGTGGCGTGGTCGCCGACGATATTGACCATCCCCGACCCCGCCTTGTTGGCGTTGTGAATATTGGCGGCGGCATTGGCGTAGCCGGGCCCGAGATGCAGAAGGGTCGCCGCCGGCCCTTCGCTCATCCGGTAGTAGCCGTCGGCCGCGCCGGTGACGACCCCCTCGAACAGGCCGAGCACGCAGCGCATCCCGTCCACGCGATCCAATGCGGCAACAAAATGCATCTCCGACGTGCCGGGATTGGCGAAACACACATCGACTCCGCCACCGACCAAGGTGCGCACGAGGCTTTCCGCGCCGTTCATAACGATCTCCGCTATAGGGCGCTGCATCCTGACGGGCGCGCGAAGATGGGGCAAGCAACTGCATTCGCCGTGTCGTTCCGGCGAAGCCGAGACCAACGGGGTTGAGCAGATGCAAAAATTGGGCTGAACTCTGGAATCGAGAGCTTCCGGAAATTGTGCGGCTCCGGCTTAGAACCGCCTAGGTGCGCACGCAGCCGGTCGAGACGCGCCTCGGCGTGACCCACAATAGGCAAGGAGAGACTGCCATGCCGTTCTATGAAAAAGGCAACGTCCGCATCCGTTACGAGGAGGTCGGCTCCGGCTTCCCGCTGCTGGTCACCCCCGGCGGCGGCTTGAACTCGCGGGTCAGCAATTGGCCCACCGCGGTGTTCAATGCTCCGGAGGCGCTCAAGAACGACTTCCGCTGCATCACCATGGACCAGCGCAACGCCAACGGCGGCGAATCCACCGGGCCGATCCCGGCCAGCGACCCGTGGGGTGCCTTCGCCGACGACCAACTCGGGCTGATGGATCACCTCGGCATCCGCGAGTTCTTTTACATGGGCTACTGCATCGGCGGCTGCTTCGCCGGCAAGCTGATCGAGCGGGCCCCGGAGCGCATCGTCGCCGCCGTGTTCTGTCAGACCGTCGGGCACCACCCCGACCACCCAGACTACATGTACGATTCCGGCAAGGATGTCTGGGCGCCCGAGCTGCTTCTCCGGCGGCCCGACCTCAACATGGCGATGGTCGACAAGTACCTGCACGACCTCTACCGCGTGCAGCCGGACTTCCTCTACAGCGTGTCGCGCGACTTCATCCGGAATTGCCGGAAGCCGATCCTGGTGCTGCCCGACGACACCCCGGCGCACCCGCTCCAAACCTCGATCGATGTCGCCTCGCTGGCGCCGAACGCCGAGATCACGGTCTTCCCCTGGCGCGATCCACCGGAGCTTAAGGAACGCACGATCGACCGGGTGCGCAGCTTCCTCAAGGCGCATGTGCCTCTGAAGGCCGCCGCCCAATAAGACAGGACCGGGCGGCAGCGGCCAGCGCTGCCGCTCCACGTCACAAAGCCGGAACGTCGGCATTTTTCGGGAGGAAGACGGCAATGACCCAAGTCGGTACCGGCAAATACACCTACGAGCTGATCCGTGATTTCTTCAAACCGCCCGACGGGGAGCCGTTCGGGCTGATCAGCCGCGTGGCCGCCGATGCGCAGGACCGCATCTACGTCTTCCAGCGCAAGGACCCGCCGGTGGTGGTGTTCGACCGCGACGGGACGTACCTCGGCGCCTGGGGCAGCGGCGAGGTCACCGATCCGCATGGTCTGAAAATCGTCGGCGATGTGGTCTACACCACCGACCGCATCGACTCGGTCGCCAAGTCATTCACCTTGGACGGCAAGGTGCTGTTGCAGCTCGGCACTCCCGGCCAGCATTCCGATACCGGCGAAGTCACCAACTGGCTGCCCGAGCGCGCGGCGGGGCCGTTCAACCATCCCACCGAGATGATGGCCCACCCCAACGGCGACATCTACGTCACCGACGGCTACCAGAACGCGCGCGTGCATCGCTTTACCCGCGATGGACGGCTGGTCAAATCGTGGGGCGCGCCGGGGCATGGCCCGGGCCAGTTCCACCTGCCGCACAGCATCGCCTTCGACCCCGACGGCAAGCTTTACGTGGCCGACCGGGCGAACAAGCGTATCCAGATATTCTCGCCCGAGGGTGACTACCTCGATCAGTGGACCGGCATGGGCGGCCCGAACGACATCAGCCGCGGCAAGGACGGCAATTTCTACATCGCCGAGCAGGAAGACGGCGGCAACCCCGCCTATGTCTGCGTGCGCGACGGACAAGGCGCGGTGCTCGCCAAGATGGAAAGCCGCCATGTCCACGGCGTCGGCGTCGACTCGCGCGGCGACATCTACGCCGGATTGACCCAGGACCGCGGCGTCGACAAGTTCGTGCGGATAAGCTAGGTGCGCGCGCGGCCGATCGAGACGCTCGCGTACGCATACATCACACCGGACAAGGAGAGATTGCCATGCCGTTCTACGAAAAAGGCGACGTTCGCATCCACTACGAAGAGACTGGCTCCGGCTTCCCGCTGCTGGTCATCCCCGGCGGCGGGCTGAACTCGACGATCGCGGGCCTCGCGGCCTCCCACCCCTTCAATCCAATGGAGGAGTTCAAGGGCGAGTACCGCGTTATTTCGGCGGATTTGCGCAACGCCAATGGCGGCCAGTCCTCCGGCCCGCTCGAGGTCGACCGGCCTTGGGACGCCTATACCGACGACCATATCGGCCTGATGGATCACCTCGGCATCGGCGAGTTTCTGGTGCTGGGCTTCTGCATCGGCGGCCCGTTCATCTGGAACCTGCTGAAGCGGTCGCGGGGGCGCGTCGTCGCCGGCGTGCTGACGCAGCCCAGCGGGTTCCGTCCGGAGATGCCCGACCTCTTCTACCAGAACAACATCAAGGGCTGGGGCCCGGCGCTGTGCGACCGCCGGCCCGACATCACCATGGCGACAGTCGACGCGTTCCTCAGCAAAATGTATCGCGCCAACGCCGATTTCGTCTTCACCGTGACCCGCGATTTCGTGCGCGACTGCCAGACGCCGATCCTGGTCCTGCCGGACGACGTCCCGGCGCACCCGTACGCCGTGGCCATGGAAAGCGCGCTCCTCGCGCCGAACGCGCAAGTAAGCATGTATCCGTGGAAGGACACCAAGGACAAGATTCCCCTGGCGGTGCGCCACGTGCGCACCTTCCTGCGGGCGCATCGACCCGTAGCAGCCGGCCGCTAAGCCGGTTATTCGCAGGACGGGCGGCAGGGACCAGCTCTGCCGCCCCGGGCCAAACGCTCGATAATCCGGTTGATCGGCCCTAGCACGCGCCGCTGAGCTATCCCCACTGACGCTAAGCTCGTGTCTCAGAGGATTGCTTATTTGTTGCAATTGCGATTTTGATATTCGTATAATATCGCACCATTAAACGACATACGAAATATCGATGGCTGGAAATTTCCAGTAAAAACAGCCAGGGCTAGATCCGGCCGGTTGTTTCAGAAGGGCCGCTCCCGATTCCGCCGGCGTCCGCAGCCTTCTCGGCTTTTTCGGCTCTCCACCGGGAATGTGATATAGATTCAATACCGTGCACCGGATCGACCGGATACCCGATGCCGTTTGGTGTTACGGAGGCGCAGGCTCATGCGGCTACGTTTTTGGGGAACGAGAGGATCGATCGCCACACCCGGGCCGGGTACGAACTACTTTGGCGGCAATACCTCGTGCGTCGAGCTGAACACGGATTCCGGCGAGCGACTGATCTTCGACTGCGGCACCGGCGCGCATGTGCTGGCGGTCGAATTGGCAGCCCACGGCGCCCACCCGATCAACGCCAGCATCCTCCTCGGCCATACCCATTGGGATCATATCCAGGGTTTCCCGTTCTTCAGCCCAGCCTTTGCCGAGGGCAACTCGGTCGCGATCTATGGGCCCCAGGGCACCCGCGGCTCGCTGCAGGAGGTGCTGGCCGGCCAGATGGAGTTCACTTACTTCCCGGTGGAGCTGAACCAGCTGCCCGCCGAGATCACCTACAACGAGCTCGCCGAGGGCGTTCATACGATCGGCGGGGTGCGGATCGTGACGCAATTTCTCCACCATCCGGCGATGACCCTCGGCTATCGGGTCGAGGCCGACGGCGCCACGGTCGTCTACCTGGTCGATCACGAGCCGTTCTCGGATGAGCTGTGGCGCGCCGACGCCCCGCCGGGTCTCATCGACTCGATCCTGCACGAGGGCGACCGCCAGCACGCAAAATTCATGGAGGGCGCCGATCTGGTGATCCATGACGCGCAATACACGCCCGAGGAGTACGCCTCGAAGAAAGCCTGGGGGCACAGCCCCTACGACTACGTGGTGCAGCTCGCGGCGGCGGCCAATGTGCGCCAGGTGGCGCTGACCCACCACGATCCCGCGCATGACGACCGCGCCGTGGCGGACATCGAGCGCAGGGCGCGCGCCCTCGCCTCGCAGCTAGGGACCGGGCTCGACGTCTTCTGCGCTTACGAGGGGTGCGAGCTCACCCTGGGGGCGCGCTCTGCCGCGAAGCCCCCCGTCGCTGAAACCGCCGTCCAGGCGCCGGCCGAGCAGCGCCGCTTCCGCATTCTCGTATGCGACGACGAGCCGGAGGTGCGCGCGCTGGTCGCCCGCGCGCTCGAAGACCACTACATCGTCAGCCAGGCCGGCAGCGGCCGGGAGGCGCTGCGAATGATCGGCGAACGCATACCCGATCTCCTCGTGCTCGACTACAAGATGATCGGCATGGACGGTCTCGCGGTGATGAAGACGCTGCGCGCCAAGCCCGAGACGCAGGCGCTGCCGGTGCTGATGCTCACCGCGATGACCGACGAACCCAGCACCCGCGCCGGCTTCGAAGCGGGGGTGACGGACTACGTGACAAAGCCGTTTTCGATACCGCAACTTACCGCGCGTGTCCGTGTCTGCCTGGCTCGGGTCCAGACCTCGGAATAGGTGAACCAACTCCCGCGGGGTTGAACGATGCTCGTCGTCACCACCGAAAACGTGCCCGGTCACCGGGTTGTCGAGGTCAAAGGCCAGTGCTTTGGCGTTGTGGTCCGCAGCCGCGGCCTCGGCGGCAACATCATGGCCGGGCTGCGCTCGATCGTCGGCGGGGAAATCCACGAATATACCCAGCTGCTCGAGGACGCGCGACGCAGCGCCATCGACCGATTGGTGCAAAACGCGGCGAGGATGGGCGCCAATGCCGTCATCATGATGCGGTTCGACTCGGCCGAGATCGGCCAGACCATGAGCGAGATCGTCGCCTACGGCACCGCCGCGGTGATCGAGCCGGCCGCGCGCTGAGTTTCAAGATGCTGCGCACTGGGTTGCTGTGGATCGGCGGAGCGGCGCTTTTCGCCGCGGCTGCCGCCGGTTTCGCCGGTGCGCCGTTCCCCCTGGTCATGTGGCTCACCCTGATGGGGGCTGCATTTGTCGGCGGCATCCTATTCGAGCGCGGCCGCTATAAGCCGGCCGCGCCCGATCATCCCGGCGCCGGCTGGGTCGCTACCGGCGAGCGCTTCGTCGATCCCGAAAGCGGGCGCGACGTAACCGTCTATTACCAGCCGACCAGCGGTGAGCGCCGCTATGTCGGCCGATAGGTCAGTGCTTGATCGACGAATACGGCAGGATCACGTCGCCGTTCTTGTATTGGTCGGGCCATAGCACTGTCTCGCCGTGGCCATCACGGAAGTCGTCGACATTGGTGCTGGCGATGTTCTGGAATTGGATCGTCATTACCCGGGCCTTCGACCATTCGCCCTTTTCGCCGAAGGAAACATCGCCGACCACGGTCTTGAATGAGTTCGAGTGGATGTATTGGGCGAGCTTGTCCTGGTCGAGGCCCTTGGTCCCCTCCACCGCCTGTCCCAACACCTGGAGATCGGCGTAGGCCCACGGCGCCAGATAGTAGCCGAGCGGATCGACGCCTTCCTTGGCGGCGCGCTCCTGGTATTTTTTCAAGAAGTCCATGACCCCGGGGAATTGCAGCGCCGGGGCCGGCAGCCACCAGTCGAAGGTGATGATGCCGTTCAGCATGGGGCCCAACGAGGTCTTGATCGAGGTGCTCTGCGGCCCCGTCAGGTTGCCGCCGAAGATTTTGGTGTTGAGCCCGAGCTCATGGACGCTGCGGATGATGCCAACGCTGTCGTTCGGATACGACGACACATAGACGATATCGGCATTGGTCGCCTGCATCGCGCGAACAATCGGCGTGAAGTCGGTCGTCGCCAGCGGATAGGTCTTGTCGTAGACGACCTCGAGACCGGCCTTCTTGAGATTGGCGCGGGCGCCGTCGGCGGTATTGCGCGTGGCCTCGCCGTCACCGACCGCCAGCGCGATCGTCTTCAGCCCCATCTTTTCCTTGTTCGCCTTGATGATCTCGAAGAAGCCCTCGGAGATCGCCGGGCGCGGGTCCGGGCCGACGGGAAGCATCGAGAAATAGCGGTTGTAGTGAAACTCCTCGTTGATATCGAGCGCGAAGAGGCTGATGAAATTCATGTTGTGGGCGATCACCACCGGCATCGCCGGCGCCGCCACATTGGTGCCGTAGCCCGAGACGACGAGGTCGACCTTGTCGACGTCGAGCAGCTTTGTGTAGATGCCGGGCACCAGCGACGGGTTGGTCTGGTCGTCGTAGAAGACCAGCTCGACCGGCCGGCCGAGGAGACCGCCCTTGGCGTTGATGTCTTCCTTCCAGATCTGCATCGCCAACAGCCCGGACTTGCCGTTGACCGCGAGCGAGCCGGTCAGCGCCATGGAAAAGCCGATCTTGATCGGCGGCCCCGACGGGGCAGTCTGCGCCAGCGCGAGCGGGATGCTCACCAAGAGCGCCGGCAGCAGAGCGATGAGCCGTGCCAGGCCGCGTCGTGCGAAGCAGTTCAAAATCATCAATTCCTCCACCTTCAACCTATCGGGATCAACCAGTCGGGTATCAACCAGTGGGAGGCGCGACCTCGTCGAGGGCGAGCCCGCGCGCCTCTGGACCGACCTGCGTCACCGCGACCGCGGCGATCGCCACCATCACCGCCATCGCCCCGAACACCGCGCCGAGCCCCCAGGCATTCTGAATCCAGAGTATCCCCGGGATCGCCACCGCCGCCCCGATCCGTCCTGCCGCCTGGCACAGCCCGAAGCCGGACGCGCGCGCATTGGTCGGGAATACTTCGGAGATGAATATCTGCGACGAGTTCCCGGCGAGCTGCGTGAAGAAGATCATCCCGAACCCGACCGCCAAGACCATCGCCTCGCTCGATGCGTTGGCGAAGGCCAGCCCGAACGCACCGGTGAGGATAAAGGCTACGACGGCGGTCGGCTTGCGGCCGAAATATTCGAGTGCAAACATCATGAACGCGCTGGCGCAGGGAAAGGCGAGCGTGATCCAGAAGATCGAATTCAACGACTTGGCGATACCGAACCCGCGGCTGGCGAGGATGTTCGGCAACCAGGCGCCAAGCCCAAGCGCAATGCTGAAAAACGCGAAGAAGCAGAACATCCCGGCGACCACCCGGCCGGGATAATTGCGGAAAACCAGACCGATCGGGTCGCTTTGGGTGTCGCTCGCGGCGTCTTTCGCGAGCGTGTCGACCGGTACGGTACGCAGGCCCATGCGCGCCAGCAGATCCATCGCGCGCTGCCCGTGGCCGTGCGTCGCCAGCCAGCGCGGCGATTCCGGCAGGGTGAACCGCATCACGAAGACGATCAGCGCCAGAATCCCGATGATGATCCAGATGCCGCGCCAGCCGATTGTCTCGCGGAACGCGAGGGTCAGCAGAACGCCGACGGGCCACGGCCACGCGCCGCCGAGGAATTGCATGAAGGCGATGGTGCGGCCGCGAATGCGCTTTGGCGCGTATTCCGCGGTGTACGAGAAGCACAGCGGCTGCTCGGCGCCGAGCCCGACACCGGCGAGGAAGCGGAACGCCAACAGCCAGCCCAGGCCCGGGTCGAAGCCGATGCTGGGGATCGGCGGCATGGCGGCGACGATCGTGGCGATGCCAAAGAGCAATAGATTGAACTGATACACCGCCTTGCGGCCGTAGCGGTCGGTGAACTCGCCCTGGCCGAGAGTGCCGACAAACAGCCCAAGCAAGGTGATGCTGCCGATCCACGGAACCTGCGCCTGAGTGACAAAGCCGCTTTTGATGAGATCGGGAACCAGCGCGCCAAAGATGGTGAAGTCGAGCACGTCGCAGAAATAGCCGCTCGCCACCAGCGCCAGGACCCGCCAGTGAAGCGGCCCCATTGCCGCATTGTCCATCTGCTCGCCGACATAGGCTTCGATGGTCTGCGACGAGGCTATTCGTGCCGAGCTTGTTTGGGCCGATTGGGCCACGGCGTCTCTCCCCCAGGAGCGGCCCATCTTCGCGGCCTCGGGGCAAGTTTTAGGAAAGCACCGCGCCTGTCAACCGATCGGCGGTGGCCGCCGGCAATAATTGCAACCGGCGGTCGAAACCGGCCTACCCGGTCGCCTCGCCCTACCCGGTCGCCTCGACGGCAACGCCGCCGAAGCAATACGCTGCCATCAACTGGGCGAGCGACGCATTCGCCAGTACCGGCCGCTCGCCTGTCTCCCGATAGCGCTGCGCGAGCTTCGACAGCCGTTCCGCCAGGATGTCATGCGCGCTCGGGGGATCCGCGTCGGGACAGGCGGGCGCGGGCAACGGCGTGTCGTCGTGCTGCTCGGCCCGGCGCAGCGCCACCGCCTCCTCGGGATCGAGGCCAACGCTGACGAGCCCGGCACGGATCATCCCGACGACGATAGCGCGCGCGTTTGCCGCGTCGCGTTCGTGCGCGGTGTCCGATGTCCAGCGCTCGACCAGCGCCGCCAGGCGGCGGAGCCGGCGCTCAAACCCGCGCAGCAACGATTTCCTCCAGCTCGCGCAGCCGGCGATCGAGATCGCTTGTCGCCATCGCCCGGCCATAGGTCTCGATCATCCGGGAAAATTCGGCGGCGTCGGAGGCGGTGAGCGCGCCGGCAGCCGCCGCCCCGGCGATCGCGTCCATCGCCGGGCCGAGGTCGCCCGGGCCCGCGATCGGCGGCAAGTCGAACTTCACCGAGCGCCCGACCCGCGGCACGATCCGCTCCAGGCACAATTTTATCGCGGCCGGATTGCCCTCGAGCGCGAGCTCGACGCATTTGCCGACGAGCGCGCCAGCCTGGCCGTCGAGCAGGGCCTCGGCCATCTCCGTCACCCGGTTGCGGGCGCCCACCGGCCGCCCGGCGGGATTGCCGGAATACCCCTTCTGAAACGGCCGGCCGGGCCCCCGCCCAGGCTGGCCCTCGCTGTTTTTGCCCTCGCTGTTTTTGCCCTCGCTGTTTTTGCAGGAAATTTGCAGCCATCGATTTGCCCTCTTGATGATGCGATAATCGAAATGATTATATCATGCTATTATCACAATTTAAAGAACGACAAGCCGGCGGTGGGGCGACATCGAACCGCGCGCTACTCGACGCGGAGCAGATCGCCCGTTACCAGAAGCAGCGCGGCTATGGCGATCCGGCGCTGCCGACGCACCATCACTACGGCTGAACTATTTGTGGTGAGCTATTTGTCGCAATCATGCCTTTGCGGCGCCGAAATGCGGGTAGTCGGTGTCGTCGACAAAGGCCTCGTCGCCCTCGGTCGGCAGGCGCTCGGCGTAGTCGATCGCGCCCTGGATGTTGTCGCCCCAGACCTCGCGCGGCAATTCGTAAAGGACCTCGACGCCGTACCCGTTCGGGTCGACGATGTAGAGGCTGTGGGTCATGCCGTGGTTGATGCGGTTCTGGAACTTGACCCCTTTTGCGCGCAGATAGGCGAGCTGCTTCAGCCACGCCTCACGGTTGGGCAGGGTGATGGCGATGTGGTTGATCGCCACCGGCATGTCGAACATCGCCCACTCCGCCGGCGGCTTCGGCAGGTTGGGGTTCTCGCACAGCGCGATGTCGTGGTGGTTCATCCGGCCGTTATGGTCGCCGGAGTAGAAGCGCATCTTGCCTTGGCGGCGCTTCGAGTACCCGACCTGCTTGAAGCCGAGCATCTCGGTCCAGAATTTGTGCGACTCCTCGATGTCGCGGACATTGATGACGAGGTGGTTGATGCCGCCCGGGGTGACGGGCTCGGCCGGCGCCTCGGGGGGCGCCGCCGGTGCGATCGAAGAGATGCCATCCGCTGCCAGCCGCCGGGCTTCCAACGCCCTCGTCCGCGCTTGGGCAAGCGGAAACAGATCGGCGGCGCCGAGCCCCATGTCGCGCCGCCGACCGCCCAGCATAAAGCGGAAAATCCAGGCCTTGGAGCCGCCGTCGGCGACCCGAAGATAGAGCCCTCCCCCGTCCGCATACATGCCGGGGTTTCGCAGGGTTTCGACCTGCCGCGCCGTTAGTCCGGCCGCTCTGCGCGCCATCCGCCCATCACCTCTTGCCCATCAATTTAACCATCATGGGGCGCTGGATCGGCGTGGTCAAGGGTGGACAGCGGCGGACGACTGATATTCAAAAAGTCTAGGGTTCGCCTGGTATTCTGATACGTCCATGAACGGCCGTGGACACTATGTCTCCGGAGGTGCCGTCCGCCATTTTTATCGCCTTTCCAGGAAGTTAGATGGTCGTTTTGAATTCATCCCACCATCTTCATGCACTGGGTAGCGATGACGGTGTGGGCTATACCATCAGATTTATTCGCATCGCCGCCGCTTGCAAGAGCTTGCAGGGAACTGCGCGGAGCCCCTTCCCCGCCCGACCGAGCCGATCGGTCTCATTTAGCGCGACATGTCATAGCGCTGGCCGGGCTGCACTGCATCCCCGTAATAATCCCCGCTCGGATCATAGCAAGCGGCGAGCGCGGCCAGCGCCATCAGGCAGAGAGCGAAACAGACAAACGTCTCATCGGGCGCAGCCCTCATGGTTTCCGATAAATGTACGAGGGCAAGCAGCGCAACAGCCCCGTTATTTATCGAAAAGCATGCGCCCGACAATCATTGGCTCGCTCACGGGGATAGCGGACCGATCCGCTTCGTAAGACCCAAAGCCTTCTGTGTCCCAATCCGCCGACCGGGACGGAACGTCGCTACCGCGACCCACGCCGGATCATCCCCCTTTTTTCGACAGAACTCGGAGAGCAACATGCGCGCACCGCTAACCATCGGCCTTGCCGGCCTCCTCGCCCTCGCGTTGGCGCCCCAAGCGCCGGCGGAAGACCTGAACAGGACCCTGCGAGCGGTGGGCGCCATTCTCCATCCCGAGGATGCGCGACGGTTCGAGGAACAGGCGCATCGCAACGGGCGGCGCGACGAGGAACGTTACTGGCATGAATATGGCGCCGGCCTGCAAAGGCAAGACCCCAATCGCCGCGACGATCGCGGCGGCAACGACCACGGCAATGACCGCCGATAATCCCGCGCCGGCTTTTGCGTCGTCTCGATCAAAGAGGGCGCCAGATGGCTCGCAACGGCGCGACGCATAATTTTTCGATGACAAACCCGCCGCCCGCGAGGTGGCCGAACCGGAGGGGAAATGACCACACGCAGAGGTTTTCTGAGCGCCGTCGCCGGCATCGCGTTTTGTAGCTGTGGGTTGCTCGACGCGGCCCAGGCCCAGCCGAAGAAGGCGACCGCGCTTCCGGTCATGGTCAACGGCAAGCGGGTCAAGACCATCGACATCCACGCGCACTGCCTGTTCCACGACGCGGTCGACATGATGGGCGAGGAAGCCTCGCGGATCGGCGGGCCGGTGAAGGGTGCGCAAAAGGTCTATCTGGAAGCGGTCGACGAGCGCCTAAAGGCGATGGACGCGATGGCGGTCGACATGGAGGTGCTGTCGATCAACCCGTTCTGGTACAAGAAGGATCGCGACACCGCGGCCAAGATCGTCGACCTGCAGAATGAGAAACTGGCCGAGCTGTGCGGCGCGCACCCCGACCGGTTCGCCGCGTTCGGCTCGCTGGCGCTGCAACACCCCGATCTGGCGGTGGCGCAGCTTGAAACGGCGGTGAAGAAATACGGGCTACGCGGCGCCGCGATCGGCGGCACCGTCGCCGGCGAAAACTTTTCCGACGCGAAATTCGATCCCGTATGGGCCAAGGCGGAGGAGCTCGGGGCGACCCTGTTCATCCATCCGCAAAGCCCGCCGGAATTGGCCGAAAAGCTCAAGGGCAACGGCTGGCTGCAAAACACGGTCGGGCTGCCGACCGAGACGACGATCGCGCTGTCGCACCTGATCTTCCAGGGCACGCTCGACAAGTTCCCGAAGCTGAAGGTGCTGTCGGCGCATGGCGGCGGGTATCTGCCGTCCTATGCGGACCGGTCGGACCACGCGTGTTTCGTCAACCCCGCGGGTTGCGACCCAAACATCACGCTGAAGAAAAAACCGACCGAATACTTGAAGCAGCTGTATTTCGACGCGCTGGTGTTTACGCCCGAGGCGCTGCGGCACCTGGCGGCACAGGTCGGCGCCAGCCAGATCATGCTCGGCAGCGACCACCCCTACCCGTGGGAGGAGCACCCGGTCGACGCCATCATGGCGACGGCGAGCCTCAGCGCCGCCGAAAAGGCCGCGATCCTCAGCGGCAACGCGGCGCGGGTGTTGGGGATAAAAAGCTAAATAAATCAGAAACGGCTCTCCCCCGGGCGGGCCCGGGGGAGAGTTCGGATCGAGGTGCTAGGTCAGGCTGCGGGTGCGAAGACGCTCGCGCTCGGCGCGGATCTCTTCCGCCGTATAGGGCGCCGCCGCGGGGTCGTACCGCGTCCAACCGCCGGCGCGATAGGCGTCCGCCCGCTCGCGAACCCGGATGGCGGAGCGGCTGAGGATCCCCTCGTAGCGCCCGCGGTCGGCGTCGGGAACGCGCGCGGTCACCAGCGTGCCGCCGCGGCGGACGCCTTCGGCGTAGACATGGGCCTCGTCTTCGCTGACGCCCGTCTGGGTGAGCGCGCCGATGATGCCGCCGGCGGCGCCGCCCGCCAGAGCTACCGCCGCGGTCGACGCCAGCCAGCCGGCCGCGACCACCGGGCCGATGCCGGGAATGGCCAACAGCCCGAGGCCGGCAAGCAGCCCCGCGACGCCGCCGACGGCAGCGCCGATGCCGGCACCGGCGCCGGCGCCTTCGGCCCGGTCGTCGACGCCGTCATGGTCTCGATCCACCCTGGCCGGGCGAGTCGTCCCATCCCTGGTGACGCTGCCCGGACGAGTGGCCCCGTCGCGGTCGTACCATCCTTCGGCATTGTTGGAGACGATGCTGATATCGTCGCTCGGCAAACCTGCTTGCTCGAGATTTCTGACCGCCTCGCTGGCGGCCGCATGATCGTCGAACAGCGCGGAAATCGTGACTGTCATAAGTGGTCTCCTGATGAGATGTGACCCCGCGCGTTAGCGCGCGACGATGTTGCCCTGATAGTCGAGGCTGACGGTCACCGATTTGCCGCCTTGCATGGCCTGGCCACGCCATACGCCGGAATCGTCCTTTTTCAGATCGGTAACGTCAGAGAAGCCCTTGGCCTCGATGCGCGACTTCGCCTCGCCTTCGGTGAAGCTGTTGCGGCCGGCGACCGGCGCCGCCGTCGACGGCTTATCCGAGCTGTTGATCGCGCCGTTTTGCGGTCCGTTGGCGGCCGGGGGAGCCGGCTGCTGAGCGAGAGCGGTACCGGCCAATAATGCCAGCGCGGCACTGGCGGCTATGATCTTGCGCATGTCCTTCATCCTTCGATTGGAATTGCTAGCTAACGCGCCCGACCCCATGCCGTTCCCAGGGAATGGACGGTAACCGACACACATTCGGGGTGAGCGCAGGGCGATCCGGCCCGCGCCGGGGACGGTGGCCGCTATGGTCGGCGGCGATGCGGCGCTGGAAAAAGCTTACGGCCTGGTCTCGGTGCGCTACTGCGCGGCGAGGGCCGTCTCGAACAGGTGGCAGGCGACCTGGCGGCCCGCGACCGGGGCGAGCAGCGGCTCGGCAGCGCCGCAGCGCGTCATCGCGTGGTTGCAGCGCGGGTGGAAGCGGCAACCGGACGGCGGGTTGAGCGGGCTCGGCACCTCGCCGGTGAGGATGATGTCGTCGTGGGCCTCGTCGGGGTGGCTTGGCAGCGCCGCGGCGAACAGCGCCTCGGTGTAGGGGTGCTTCGGCGCTTGCGCGAGCGTCCTGGCGTCGCCGCTTTCGACGATCTTGCCGAGATACATGACGATGATCTGGTGGCTCATATGCGCCACCGCGGCGAGGTCGTGGGCGATGAACAGATAGGAAAGGCCGAGCTCGGCCTGGAGATCGCGCAACAGGTTGAGGATCTGCGCGCGGATCGACACGTCGAGCGCCGAGACCGGCTCGTCGAGGACGATCAGGCGCGGCGACAGCGACAAGGCGCGGGCGATGGCGATGCGCTGGCGCTGCCCGCCGGACAATTCGTGCGGGAAGAGGTCGGCCGCCTTTTGCGGCAACCCGACCAGGTCGAGCAGCTTCGCCACCCGCTTGCGGGCGTCGTCGGCCGACAGCGTCTCGTTGGTGGTCAGCGGCTCGGCGATGATCCCGCCGACCCGCATGCGCGGGTTGAGCGAGGCGAACGGGTCTTGGAACACCGCCTGCACCGATTTGCGGTAACGGCGGCGCCCGGCCGTGTCGAGGTCCAGCAAATTCTTGCCGTCGAAGCGGATTTCGCCGCTGGTCGGGTCTTCGAGGCCGAGCACCAGCTTGGCGGTCGTGGTCTTGCCGCAGCCGGACTCGCCGACGACGCCCAGGGTCTGCCCGCTCTCGACCGCGAACGAAATGTCGTCGACCGCACGCACGGTGCCGCGATCGGTGCCGAACAGGCCCCGCCGCGCGCGGAAATGCTTGCTCAGCCCGACGGCTTCGACAACCGCCATCAATCCCCTCCAGCGGCGGCGGCCAGCTGGACCTGCTGCGCCGCAGCGGGCGCGAGCCAGCAACGCGCCGTCCTGCCCGGGGCCGGCGCGGTCTCGGGCGGCGCCTCGACCCGGCAGCGGTCGAACGCCTTGGGACAGCGGTCGGCGAACGAACACCCCGCCGGCAGCTGCGACAGATCGGGCGGCTGACCGTCGATCGCGATCAAGCGCTGATCGACATTGCTCATCCGCGGGATCGAACTGAGCAAGGCCTCGGTATAAGGGTGGTTCGGGTTGTTGAAGACCTGCGACACCGGGCCCGACTCGACCACCCGGCCGGCATACATCACCGCGAGCTGGTCGCACATCTTGGCGACGATGCCGAGATTGTGGGTGATGAAGATAAGGGCGAGGTTGTGCGCCTTTTGCAGCTCGCGCAGCAGGTTGAGGTACTGCGCCTGGATCGTCAGGTCGAGGCTGGTGGTGGGCTCGTCGGCGATCAACAGACGCGGCTCGCAGGAGATGCCGATGGCGCCGACGATGCGCTGGCGCATGCCGCCCGACATCTCGTGCGGGTATT
>JBBRPG010000023.1:0-30242 GCA_038228485.1 Alphaproteobacteria bacterium | reverse complement strand
CGTAGATCTCCAGGCTGCCATCAACCGCTTCCTCCGGGAAACCAACGAGGATCCCAAGCCCTTCACCTGGACCGCCGATCCCGAGAAGATCATCGCCTCGGTCAAGCGCGGGTACCAAGCGTTAGAATCGATCCACTAGCGCGCCCAGCTTCTGTCGATCAGCCCGCTCAGCCCGGCCGGGGGCTAGAGGGCGTTCTCGGATATCGCCGCAGCTCCCTCCCCGCTGGGTCGACGGCTGCAACGCAACATTGAAGCTTGAACTCACTAGGGTACGTGGGTGTTAACTTTTTTGCAGCGCAACAGAGATCGCGCGCACCGGGCCGGGACGCCGCTGCATCAGAGGTGCCAGCGTGCGATTTAATAGAGATAGCTCAAAGGCCTCGATTTTCGAGGCGACCCGTCTTGTAAGCGCCGGGCGTTCCGGCGAGGCGACAGCAATATTGCAGCGCTCACTCGGCATTGCTGTGCCTAAAATGCCCGTCGAACCCCGGTCGTGGAACCTATCGAACGGGTTGCAGGAGTGGTTCGGGCGGGTAACCCCGTCCACGCGCAGCAAACCCGCCGTTGAGCCCGAAAAGATTCCGGGACAATTCCTCAGCCGCTCCTATAGCAATGCGGCCGGCATGCGCGGCTACCAGCTCTATGTCCCGAGCGGATACCGAGGAGAACCGGTGCCGCTGGTGGTCATGCTGCACGGGTGCAAACAATCGCCGGAAGATTTCGCGGCCGGGACACGGATGAACGCGCATGCGGAAGGACGCACTTGGCTGGTGGCGTACCCCGAGCAGTCTTCAACGGCGAACAGCTCGCGGTGCTGGAACTGGTTCCGGCCCGAGGACCAGCAACGCGGAAAGGGCGAGCCATCTCTTATCGCCGGCATTACCCAGCAGGTGATGAAAGACATGACGGTGGATCCGGCCAGGGTGTACGTCGCCGGGCTCTCCGCTGGCGGTGCCGCCGCAGCCATTATGGGGTCGACGTATGCCGATCTGTATGCCGGCGTGGGCATCCACTCCGGACTCGCCCCCGGCGCTGCTCACGACATACCTTCCGCCTTTACCGCGATGCGCCGCGGTGCCCGCGTCCGGCAAGGCACTGCCGGGCAGTCGATCATGCCGACGATCATCTTCCACGGCGATCAGGATAAGACGGTCAATCCACAGAATGCCGAGTTGATCCTCGAGCAGCTGGACTCAGGCATTGAGCTAGAGAAGCGCACCGAACGGGGCCAGGTTCGGGGCGGTCACGCCTATACACGCACCCGCTATATCGATCGGGTGGGCTCCGTCGTGCTGGAATTATGGGTGGTGCACGGCGAGGCTCATGCCTGGTCCGGCGGCAGCCGCGACGGTTCCTACACCGATCCGAACGGACCCGATGCGACACGAGAGATGCTCCGATTTTTCAGCAACCACTCCCGGCGGGGCACCGGCTAGCGACATACGCTGCGCTCCACGCCCGGCAGCAGCGTGGGCCTGACTTCAGCTTCTATCTTGTGCTGCTTCACCCAGGCAGCGTTGAACCACCGCGACGAGATCGCGTGGCAGGAAGGGTTTCATGATCGTTTCATGGCCTTCTGCCCGCCCACTTGGCATGTGGGGCAAATAGCCACTTACAACGATGGTTTTGGCCCCAAGCTCCGCCGCCCAGTCAGCGATTAGCCTTCCATCTCCATCCGGCAACCTCCAGTCGGCTATCACGAGATCGTAGGTCTGCGAGATGAGGCAGACTTTCGCCTCAGCTACCGTGGCGGCGACATCTACGGTGTAATCCTTTCTGCGCAGGGCGTGGCTCATCGGCTCTTGTATATGAGGCTCGTCCTCAACCAGCAGGATGCGTGTTCGGTCAGTGCCACGTACTCCCTCAAAGGGCTGCAGGCTGGATCGGCCGGGGCAATTCACCATACGGCTGGGGGGCGGTAGCGCTGGTTCATGACTCTCAAGCGGCGTGACATCACCCGCATAATCATCAGGGCAAATTCGGGCGCAGCTCCGATCAGCCCGAGCAATTGAGAGGCATCTACCCTGATCAGTTCGGCATGGGTGCCGGCGATTACCGACGCGCTCCGCGGCATGCCTGGATCTACGACTGCCATCTCGCCGACTATGCCTCCAGCCCGCACCGTCTCGTAGACCATACTGCCGCTGATAATCCGCAAGACACCGCGCGCGACGATATAAAGCGCGTCTGCGTCGTCGCCCTCGTGGAAGAGAAACTCTCCAGACCGCAGCGATATTTTCGCGTCCAAGCCGCGCTGGTAGGCGACGGTCGCAAAATCAAAGTCCAGCGACATGGCGGGTCACCTCTGGCTTTGAGATACAACGACCCCAGGCTTAATTATGGGTTAAGGAACTTCGCGCGGAGAGGCATGGCGCCATCGAGAGGGAATGTGAAGCGGATGCAGTTGGTTAGGTCCGAACGCCTCGCTGATCGGCTCTCGTGGCCTTGGCAGAGGACCTCAGCCACGATACATGGATGGAATTTCACCATTCAGGATTTCGGCAGGTTCGATCGGATGCTCGGTGCGGAGAGCGTCGAAGCGGACGAGTTGGTCGACGCGCTGGATCGCGCCAGGTCCATACTCAACGCGCCCCAAGTCGCGCCCGACCCGCCGCCCGATGATCCTGAACTGATGGGGTATGTCATCCTCGATAAACGCGGGAGATAGGTGGCGCGAGGCTATAGAAAACGAGCGGAACGTGCGGGGGCAGCGGCCATCACCGCGTCATTGTCGACGGCGATGTGCCGGAGCGGGTGAGGATTTAGCCGGCTCGGCCTGTCAGATCAGCCGCAGGCTCACGGCCTCAGGGCCCTTCTGACCATCGGCCACGTCCACGGCAACGCGCTGGCCTTCCGCCAATCCCATAATGCCGCCACGCTCCAGCGCCGACGCGTGCACGAAAATATCTTTGCCGCCTCGATCCGCGGCTATGAAACCAAATCCCTTGGTGGCGTTGTACCACTTCACCGTGCCGAGCTCCTCGACCGTTGCTCGGGCGGCCCTGGGGTAATCAGAACGTTCCGGCCGAGGGCGGCGGGGCTGTTCCTGCATTGCCGTGCTGGCGTCAACGCTCAAGATCTCCGTCACCTGCGGTCCCTTTGGGCCAGGGCCGGCGCGGACCTGGAGGGTGGCGCCTGGCGACACGCTGCCCTGGCCGCTCCGCTCGACCACGCTCGCATGCAGGAACGCGTCACCGGAGCCGTCCGCGAGTACGACGAAGCCAAAGCCCTTGTCCGGGTTGTACCATTTGACGGTAGCTCCCACGGTCGCGCCGGAGGGGCTGTCGAATTGCGGACCCTGCGGTGGTGCGTATCCAAAATTGCGCGCCGGCGACTGGTAGTCGTCGTCAGCGAAATCACGGCGGCGGGATGGGCGGAAATCTCGGTCTCTGTTGCTCACGTCAGCGTCCCAGGCGAAGGACTTTCTGACGTACCCGCGTGATCGTCAATGATTGGCCATCACCGCGTCGTGACCGAGCGTCCAGCATGGCCTACAGCGCGCGTTCCCGACGCCGCACAAGCCGATCACGCCGAAGGCGAAGGAGCGCCCACCGAGCAAGGGGCAGGTTCACAAAGGGAAGGCGAAACCATAAAGGTCTCACCATATCGCTAATGCTAAAATAAAAATCAAAAATAGAAAAACTGACACCGCCGTTAGTAGTGATAAAACACCCCTTCGATCATATGGTTGAATATATCGTATAATAGCTCGCAGAACCTTTCCGGTTTTGTCTTCGCTCTTGACTCTGAGAATATATGTCATAACTGCTATAAATGCCGCTGTGGTTGTGATTGTTCCGACAAAATGACTAATCGCTGTCTGAATAATTAAATTAGCCAAGGATCGGGCGTTATATGGAAATCTTCCGGACTCAGCCGCACAAGGCCCGCAAACGATATTGATATAGCAATGATCGTTAAAAGCGTTGTTCGGACGATATCCAACCGGCGGGATCGTTCTGACCTTTGCCTCTCTACACCAGCTTGCGTCGATCTTATACTGTTTGTTGTATTATCACCGTAATATATGGGTAGAAGATCGGGATTGCCTTCAGCTAAGGGTATTTCTTCAAGACACAGTTGAAAAAATGTCTCGGCGTATGCAATAATACCGATGCAATTATTGAACGTAGCTGAATGTGGATTTCTTTTATATTCTATAACTGTTCGATACATAGAGTAGAGTGTATTGCGCCGCCAAGTGAGATCGTCATCATTGTTTATTTCATGAATATCTACGATAGTATCTGTGGCTCCATCATGATGTTGGTGGTGGTGACCAAGATTTTTCAGAAAGAAAAATAATTGTGCAGCCAATCCATGAAGCAATGTTGCTCGCCGTACCTCATTTGTCGGAAGTGACGGCGCATCGGGAGCAGTCGCATTTGGGACTGGCACCCAAATGTCTGTAGTTCCGCGTCGGGATATTTTTATTTCGGCAAAAAATGAACTATGTGATGCGCAAATATCTATGATTTTTTCAAATTCGGAGTTTGCATGCTGGTGTAAAGTTGCACGCGTTAGCGAATAGAACATACTCAAATGACGATTATATTCTTGTAGAAGAGGAAGAATTCGGTTCGCCCACGTATTACTATCAAAAAATATAAAAGCTAGCCCGCTAAAATAGAATTGGGTATGAGGTAATTCATCTTCCGTCCTAGCGATAACAAGTAGGGTGCAGTTACCTCTTCGGCCTAATAAGAATCTAGAGAAGGTCTGTTTAAAAGGTAATATAACGTCTGACAGATCATGTTGTTGATATGCAGTAAAGTATCTGTGATAAGGGTCGGCTACATTCTCACACGTAGCTCTTGATGGGAACAAAGTGTGCCCAAATACACTGAAAGATAGGCGTCCGCTGACCGTTGGAATCCACCCACGAAAGTGGATGGGCGTCGGGGTCTCCACCAACGCGGGCAGAGGCGATTCCGGCAAAGTTAGGCGTTAGGCCGTAGGAGGCCGTAGCGCGGCAGAAATAGCTTCTGCCGAGAGTTTGCCTTGTTCCATCCATTCATTTTTTCTCACGTCAACAGCGATGCCAGCTGAGACGCGATAGTCGCGGCGTCCGTCATGAGTAGTTCTGATGTCGCCGCGAATGGTCTGCCCAAGGGAACCCGCTCTCCGGCGATTGCGATCATACTCCAGAGGATTACCGCGCCAGATGCGCCATGCGATAAGCGCGCAGAAAACCGCTCCCGCTCCAGATACGAGCAGGACTGCATCCCGCAAAATTTCGCCCATCGTGTCCTCCCGGCGTCGGCCCCCGGCGCTGTCAAGTCCCATTTTCACACAAATTGGATTTGACGTGCGTCTCTTTTAAGACGGGATGCCCAGCACAGCTAAATACGCAAGATAATTGCATCGTCTAGCGTGCGGGGATTCCATTCAGAATCCGAGGGCGTTCTGCAATCGAAAATTTCTATTCCTCAGAATCGACCGATTCGTCGTGGGCCGAATCGTTCGGCCAAAAATGAGCTCCAATTGGGTCGGTTCCCGATAAACAATGGATCGCGCCAGCCGCGCCGGCGGCTGTGGCTTCTTACGCGGCGCTGCGAGTCCGCCGATAGGTCCGGCGCTTGCCTGCCGCCCATTTGATGGCGGCCGAACGCTTCCCACATCGGGCCGCCTGGACCCCCCGAGAATGGTCTTCGTGATACCTTGGGGATACCTATAGACAGACGAGCACAGATTTTCGAACGCTTATCTAGTTGTGAATATGTACGAAATCTTCTTACGTTTCCAGCAAGACCCGCAGATCAAGTTTTTCGAAACCGCCTGCGTGACCGACAATTCGGTCGAGGCTGTGCTGTTGCCCGAAGCGGCGGAGTAGTTTTCCCCGCCGACGCGTTCCGGCCCGCTCAGCGCGCGAGCTCGCCGGGGGCGATCACCGTCGTCGCCGCTTTGTTGGGCGCCAGCTGCAACCCCGCCGAGAACGGCAGATTGTAGACATAGGTGCCGAGAAATTCGCTGACCGAGGCGATCACGGTCTGCGGCACATAGACGACATCGAACGATTTGAGGAACGGGTCGCTGCCGCCCGGCTGGTGCGACAACGCGGCCTTGAAAGCGCTCACCTCGCCTTTGTCGTCGCGCCGGATGACCAGCGTGTCGCTGCGCTGGGCGCCGGTCTTGGCGCCGCCGGCCATCGCGATCGCGCGCGTCAGGGTCAGCGGGAGCTCGCTGCGGACGATCCCCGGCCGGGCGACCGCGCCCTCGACCCAGAACACCTGCGGCGCAAAGGCGCGGACGGTCAGCGAGATTTGGGCGCTCCTGAGCTGCTGGGCGTAGAGCGCCTCGAGCCGCGCCGTCGCCTCGGGCACGGTCAGCCCGCCGACGATGACGTCGCCGATCAGCTTTGGCGACACCGTGCCGTCCTGGCCGACCCTGACCCGGTCGTTGAGTTCGGCGGCAAATGGAAAGCGGATCTCGAATTCGTCGCCGGCGGTGAGGGTGTGCTCCGGCGCGAACGGGACGGAACCCGCAACCATCTCGCCGGAGGTGCGGCTTGCCGCTTGCGGCCCGCACCCAGCCAGCAGCAGCACCAACGCGGCGACGAAAAAGATGGCGGGACGGGAATGGCTTGAGCTCAGTTGCCCGGCCCTTCGACGGCGATCTCGATGCGCCGGTTCTGCGCGCGCCCGGCGGCGGTGTTGTTAGGCCCGACCGGGTGGGTCTCGCCGCGGCCCTTCGCGGCGATGATGCCGGGGTTGATCCCCTGGGCGCGCAGGTAGTTGACTACCGCGTCAGCCCGCCGCGACGATAGGTCGACATTGGTCTTGAGGCCCATCTTCATCAGCCCTTCGCCAAGCTTGGCGTTGTCGGTATAGCCGTAGACGACGATCTTGCTGTTTTTGAGCCCGCGCAACTTGCCGGCGATGTCGTCGAGCGCCGCCCGACCCTTTGAGGTGATGTCGAAGCTGCCCGGCGCGAACAGCAAATCGGCGGCCACGGTATAGAGGTTCTGCTGCTGTTGCTGAGCGAGCTGCGACTGCAGTGCCGCATTCTCGGCCTGGAGTTGGCGGTTTTTTGCCTGCGCTTGCTGGAGCTGGGTCTGGTCGCTGCCGTCCATCGCACCGCATCCCGCCAACACCAGCACGCAAAGGGGCACAGCACAGGCCGCAAACCACCTCCCGATCGTCGCCGAAATCGTCATCGTTGCTCCCCCTCGCGTCGGTTGGAGGCGCGCAGCCGCAAGCCGGTTGAGTAAAGCATCGAAACTTCCCGCGCGGCAACCGGCCGGAAGCTAAAACGCCCCCAGCCCCAGGATGCCGTCGACCGGGTCGATGCCCGCCAGCACGCGGCGCCCGATCAGGTCCTTGAGCGTTTCGGTGGTGCCGCCGCCAAGCGTGCCGTAGCGCGCGCCGCGGTAGAAGCGCGACACCGGGTACTCGTCGGTAAAGCCGTAGCCGCCGTGCACCTGGATCGCCTCGCTGGTGACGCGCAGCGCCATCTCGTTGACCGTGATCTTCGCGGCGGCGGCGAGCAGCGGGTCGGGGAACGGGTCGGCCGTGGCGCAGGCGCGGTAGAGGATGCTGCGGCTGGCCTCGATGTCGCGGTACATCTCGGCGATCTTCCAGCGCATCCCCTGGAAATCGGCGATCGGGCGGCCGAAAGCGTGGCGATTCTTGACGTATTTGACCGCCTCTTCGAGCGCGCCCTCGGCCAGGCCCAGCGAGATGCTCGGGTTGAGGCAGCGCTGGGTGTTGAACGCGCCGAGCAGCTTGCGGAAGCCGTCTTCGAGCACCAGGTTCTCCGGCGGCAGCTCGACATCCTCGAAGCGGATTTCGTGCAGGTTCTCGCCGCCCATCGTGTGGTAGCTGCCGGTGACGGTGAACCCCGGCGTGCCCTTCTCGACCAGCACGCAGCCGATACCCTCGCGGCCCGGCTTTTTGTCGACGCGGGTAAAGACGACGAACATGCCGGCTTCCTCGGCGCGGCTGATTAAGGTCTTGACCCCATTGAGCCGCAGCTTGTTGCCGACATGGTCGACATTGGTTTTGTAATTGGCGACGTCGGTGCCCGCATCGGGCTCGGTCATGCAGATCGCCAGCAGGCATTCGCCGCTGCACACCGCCGGCAGCACCCGCCGCTTGATCGCCTCGGGCGCATAGGTCGAGATGATCCGGGTCTGGGCGCCGACCTCGCCCAGCACCGCCATCGCCGTGACGTAGCAGACCTTGGCGATCTCCTCGAGGATCAGCGCGGTGTCGAACACCGGCAAACCCAGCCCGCCATATTCCTCGGGCACCGCCATGCCGAGCACCCCGAGACCGGCTAGCGCCTTCATGTTTTCCCAGGGAAAGGTGCCGTCCTGATAGCGCGGCGCGCGCTCGCGGAATTCGCTCTGCGCCAATTGCCGGATGGTCGCGATGAATTGGCGCTGCTCGTCACTGAGGGCTGGGAACACGGCGTACTCCTTTAAATACTGAGGCAGCTTAGCGGCTGTTGTCGCCCCACTTCCAGTCGAGGGCGCGCTGCATCGCCGCGCGCAACAATTCGTGCGGGCGGGTGAGGCCGAGGCGGTCCATCCGCTCGTCCCAGGCGACCGCGAGGCTGCGCGCCTGATGCGCCAACGGCGCGTCGCCGAGCCGGTCGGCCCAGCCCGGCGTATCGCGCGACGCGAACAGCGCCAACACCAGCGCGCCGGTCAGCACGGTCGCGAACACCTGGCGCTGCGTGCCGCCGCGCCGGCGCAGCGCCGGCGGGATCGCGTCGGTGACGAGCGGGGCGCGCTCGCTGCGGGTCAGCGAGGTTTGGCTCATCGTGGGTTCAGAACCGAAAATAGATGAAGGGGGCGATGCCTTCCGGTCCGAACGCGTTGATCGCCGCGAGTGCCAGTCCGGTCGCAGCGCCGAGCCCCCAATACGGCACCCGGCTCAGCGCCAGTCCCGCGCGCTCGAACAGTCCCGGCGGCAGGAATTGTCCAGCTATCCCGACCACGATCAGCGCGACCAGCGCCGGCTGCGCCTGTTGCAGCCCCTGGCTCCAGCCCCTGCAAAGCCCGGCGATGAACACGCCGGCGACGGTGAAATCCTCGGCCCGGAAGAAGATCCAGGCGAAACAGACGAAATGGAACACGATCAGGGTCGATATGACCTTGCCGGGCAGGCTCGTCGGACGCCGCCCGATCCACGGCTCCATCATGCGCTCGACCGCGAGGCCGCCGCCGTGCAGCGCGCCCCACATCACGAACTTCCACGCGGCCCCGTGCCAGATGCCGCCCAGCAGCATGGTGATCATCAAATTGCGATAGGTATTGAGCCGGCCGTAACGGTTGCCGCCCAGCGGCTTGTAGAGATAGTCGCGCAGCCAGGTGCTGAGCGAGATGTGCCAGCGCTGCCAAAACTCCCGCAGGCGCTGCGCGCGGTAAGGCTGATTGAAATTGCGCGGAAAGCGAAACCCGCACAGCGCCGCCAACGCGATCGCCATATCGGTATAGGCGCTGAAATCGCAGTAGATCTGCACCGCATAGGCATAGGTCGCGAGCAGCAGGTCGGGTCCGCCGTAATCCGCCGGCGCGGCGAAAACCGGGTCGACCAGGCCGGTCGCCAGGTAGTTGGCGATGATGACCTTCTTGACCATGCCGCCGAGGATCAGCAGCAGCGCCGCGGCGACCGGGATCGGCTCGTCGGCGGGCCGCGCCAGCTGCGGCAGGAAATAGGCGGCGCGTACGATCGGCCCGGCGACCAGCTGCGGAAAAAAGCTCATGTACAGCGCCATGTCGAGCGGCGCCCGGCACACCGCGACGTCGCCGCGGTAGACGTCGGTGAGGTAGGAAATGCCGTGAAAGGTGAAGAACGAGATGCCGACCGGTAGCAGGATCTCGATAAACGGCAGCTCGTGCTGCAGCCCGAGCACATGCGCCAGCTGATTCGCCGACGATACCAGAAAATCGAGGTACTTGAAGATGCCGAGGATGGTGAGATGCAGCGCTACGCCGACCGTGAGCACCAGCCGCCTTGTCTGGGGATTGTGGCTGCCGCCGATCAGGAGGCCGGCGCAATAGCTGATCGCGGTGCTTGCCGCGAGCAGAAAGCAGAAGCGCCAATCCCATTGCGCGTAGAAGAAATAGCTGGCGGCGACCAGCATCGCCTTCTTCGCGGCGAACCGCCGGTCGAGCAGCGCCAGCGCCGCCGCCACGACCAGAAAGAACAGCAGGAAATCGAAGGTCGGAAACAGCATTGTTCGGCCGCGAAAAACCGCTCGGGCGAAAGGCGGCTCGGCCGGTTCTATCGGGCGGCGACAGCGGCTACAAGCCATCCCGGAAAGACGGTAGCGGCGACAGCGAGTCGCAGGCGCGGGGTGGACAGGAAATCGATTTGCATCGCCGACTGGCAGCGCTCACTATCACCAGGGGTCTGCGCTGGGGTCGGGGGGACTGGTCGCCGTGCCGGGGGTCGGTTGGTTGAGTGGCATCGGGCGCCGCGGCCGATGGCTGGGGCTTGCCGCAATTCTGTTCGGTTGCTTCGGCGCCGGCTTGGCGCTGGCCCAGGACGATCCGACCGTCCAGCGCATGGTGGTGTTTGGCGACAGCCAGGCGCAGGGCGTTGCCGGTGGGCTGCAGCGGGTGTTGCTCGGCGACCCGCACTACAAGGTATTCAACCGCACCCATCCCGGCGCCGCGTTGGTCCACTCCGAGAGCGAGTGGCTGGCGCCGGTCCAGAATTTTGTCGGCAAGGAAAAAGCCGATATTGCCGTCCTCATGTTCGGCGCCAACGACCGCCTCGACATGCGCGACGAAAAGGGCAGCTACGTCCATTTTCGTACCGACACCTGGCGCGAGACCTATGCCCGGCGCATCGACCTCATCCTCGAAGCGCTGAACGGGTCGGGGCTCAAGTTCATCTGGTGCGGCAACCCGATCGCGCGCAGCGCTGTCTACTCCGCCGATATGAGCTTTATCAACGACATCTATGCGGAAGAGGTGGCCAAGTTCGGGGGCCAATTCCTGCCGTTGTGGACGGTGATCGCCGACGACAAGGGCCAGTTCACCGCCTATGGCGAGGACCGCAGCGGCATCAAAGAGCGGCTGCGCAACGATGACGGCATCCATTTCACCGCGGCCGGCTACGAGCTGATCGCCGAGCGGGTCATCAGCCTGCTGCCGTCGCTGCAAGCGGATGGACGCTAAGCCCAGACGTGTTGCTCGCCGCGCCGTCTGGGCGGCGCTGGCGGTGTCATCCGCCGGCTTTGTTTTGCTGCTGCAAGCCTGCCTTGGCGCCGCAGCGCCAACGCCGCCAAGTCCGCCGCCCGAAACGCGCCTGTCGTCGCCCGAGGCGCTGCGGCCGTTTTTTGCGGCGCTTGCCGATCCCCCCGGCCGGCAGGGCCACGGCCCGCTGCGCATCATCCAGATCGGCGACAGCCACAGCGCCAACGATTCGTTCAGCGGCCGCTTGCGCCAGCGCTTCCAGGAGCGCTTCGGCGCCGCCGGGCGCGGCTGGCTGCCGGCCGGCGTCCCGTACAAATATTTCCGCCCGCACCTGGTCAAGGTCAGCGAGGAAGGGTGGCGGCATTTGAAGCCAAGCGACCATGCCGGGGTCGCGCTCGGCCTCGACGCGGTGGTCGCCGAGAGCCAGCCTCAGCCCCACGACTCCACCATGACCATCGAGAGCACCGAGGCCGGCGGCTTCGACCGCTTCGGGGTCGAGTACCTGACCCGGCCCGGCGGTTCGGCCTTTACCGTGCAGGTCGATGGCGCCGCGCCGATCCGGGTGTCGACCGCCGCCGCGCAAACCGCGGTCAAGCGCTTCGACCTGCCGCTCGAGCGCCCGGCGCTCCGGGTCGAGTTGCGCGCCGCCGGACGCCCGCCGGTCGATCTGCTCGGCTGGTCGGTTGAGCGCCGCGGGCCTGGGGTTATCTACGAGAACCACGGGACGATCGGCGCCAAAGTGGATATCCTCGGGCAGATCACCCCGAAGGCGGCGGAATTCGAGCTTCACGAACGCCAACCCGCGCTGATCGTCGTGGCGTTCGGCACCAATGAAGGCTTTGCCGACGGGCTCGACCTCGACCGCTATGCTGCGCGGTTTCAGAGTGCGGTCGCGGCGCTGCAACGGCAGGCGCCGGGCGCGGCGATCCTGGTGTTGGGCCCGCCCGACGGCAACCGTCACGCACAAAGTTGCGCCTCGGTGGCGGCCTGCCGGCCGAACGGCGACGAATGCACTTGGCAGGAGCCGCCGCACCTCACCGGAGTGCGCAGCCTGCAGCGCCGTGTGGCGAGGCAGCAGGGTTGGGCCTATTGGGACTGGTTCATGGCGATGGGCGGCGCTTGCAGCATCGACCGCATGACCGTCGCCGAGCCGCCATTGGCGATGCCCGACCACGTCCATCTGAGCAAACCCGGGTACGAGGCCATGGCGGATATGCTGTTCGGCGACTTGATGGGCGAATTCGAGCGCTGGCAGGCGCAGGCGCGCGGCAGCTAGAACAAGAAACGAGAGGTCGGCAGATGGTCGAGGTTCGCCCGCGAAAGAACATGCCGGAGCATTTCGGTATCCGCATTGTCAGCGCCGAGAAGGACAAGGTGGTCGGCGAGATCGATGCCGACGAGCGCCATCTCAACAATATCGGCATCGTCCACGGCGGCGCGTACATGGCCTTTGCCGACGATCTCGGCGGCACCGCGGCCGGGCTCAACATCCCGCCCGGTACGCGCACGACGACCATCGAGTCGAAAAGCAATTTTTTCCGCGCCTCGCCGCCGGGCAAGATTACCGGGGTGGCGGTGCCGATCCATGTCGGGCGGCGCACAATCGTGGTGCAGACTTCGATCTACGGGGCCGACGGCAAGCTCGCGGCGATGGTGACGCAAACCCAGCTGGTGCTTCCCCGCGAATGACGCAGGACCCGCGGCTCAACGCATTTCGCGAGGATCTCGCCGATGCGCGGCTGCGTGGAAAGGTCGCCGCGCCGCGCTACGCCGAGGGGCAACCGGCGCGGGTGACCGCCGGGCTTGCGCCGGTGCTGCATGCGCCGCAGCCCGGCGCCGCCATCGACACTTTCTATCATTACGGCGAGGCGGTGGATGTCTTCGACGAGGCTGCCGGCTATGCCTGGTGCCAGTCCCGTCGCGACCTCTACGTTGGGTATGTCGATACCGCGCTGCTGCAGATGGGCCTCGCCCTGGCATCGACCCATTACGTGACGACGCTCGGCGTCTACCGGTACGAGGCGGCTGATTTGCGGTCCGCAGCGGTCGATTTTCTGCCGCGGCACAGCCCGGTCGTGGTGGCGCAGGCCGGCTTCGTTACCCGCGGCACCGCCTATGTCTGGCTCGACAGCGGCGGGTTTGTGCCCGAATCATGCCTCGGCGCCGAGCCGCCGCGCTCACCCGACCTTGCCGCCGCCGCCTTGCTCTATCTCGGCTGTCCCTATCTGTGGGCCGGGCGGAGTTTTCTCGGCCTGGATTGCTCCGGGCTGGTGCAGGAGGCGTTCCGCGATCTCGACACCGCCGTACCGCGCGACACCGACAAGCAGCGCGAGGCGATCGGCCGGCCGGCCGTTATCTCGGACATTGCCGCGCTGCGCCGCGACGACCTGATCTACGTCCCCGGACATGTGATGATCTGCACCGGCAACGGCGAGATCGTCCACGCCTATGGCGACGGCATGCGCGTCCGCCGCGACAGTCTCGCCAAGATCATGCGGACGCAGGGCTGGACGTTGGCCGACCTTACCGTGCGGCGACCGCAGAGGCCTTAGCCGGTCGGGTGGTGGGCGATCCAGTGCCGGGCGATGTCCTCGCGCCGGCAGATCCACACTCGGTCCTTCGACTGGATGTATTCGATAAACCGCATCAGCGCGCTGGCCCGTCCGGGATGGCCGGAAAGCCGCATATGCAGCCCAACTGACATCATCCGCGGCCGCTCCGCGCCCTCCTCGTACATAACGTCGAAGCTATCGCGCAGATAGGCGAAGAAGTCTTCGCCGGGCCCGAACACGCCGCGGCCGAATTTGACGTCGTTGGTCGACAGCGTATAGGGCACGACCAGATGCGGCTTGTCGCCAGCGCGCACCCAATAGGGCAGCTCGTCGTTGTAGGCGTCGCTGTCGTAGAGAAAGCCGCCGTCCTCGGCGACGATCCGGCGGGTGTTCTCGGACGGCGCATAGCGGCAGTACCAGCCGAGCGTCGGCTTGCCGGTGGTTTCGCGAATGAGCGCGACCGCGGCGGCGATCTGGCGGCGCTCCTCGGCCTCATCGAGCTCATAATGCTTGATCCAGCGATAGCCGTGACCGCAGATGTCCCAGTCGGTCGCGGCGATCGCTTGCGCCGCGGGCGGGTTGGCCTCAAGCGCCTTGGCGCAGGCGAACAGGGTCACCGGCATCCGGTACTTGTTGAAGATGCGGTGCAACCGCCACCAGCCGACCCGGGCGCCGTATTCGAACATGCTTTCGGCGCCGAGGTCGCGCCGCCCGCTCATGCCGGGATCGACGCTGGCGGCCTCGGTGAGGCCGCCTTCGCTGATCCCGTCGGCCGGGTAGGACAGCTCAGACCCTTCCTCGAAATTGATCACGAAATTGACCGCGATCCGCGCGCCGCCCGGCCAATTCGCATGCGGCGGGGTCGGGCCGTATCCGACAAAATCGCGGGTCACGGCGTCTCCGCAGGATCGGGGTACCAGCGCTTTCGCAAAATCTGGTCGAGCGAATAGGGGCAATCCGCCGGCAGCGAAGAAGCTGCCTCCGTTTCGTTGTATTGCCGCAATCCCAGTTCGGCCTGATAGCGGGCATCTTCGTACAGTGCTGCGAGCCGGCTTTCGACGTCCCGCCGCAAGGTCGGACTTAGCTTGTCGCCAAGAATGCGGCGCGCGTCGCTTATCGATCTCATCCAGCCGAGCCGAGGCGCTTCTGCCGGCGAATATTGCAGCTTCAAGAAGTGCTCGATGATGCGGTCCACCTGGCTGCGCACCGCGTCACGCTCGTTCCGGCCCAAGCACTCGATCTCCTCTACAACATTGTCACGGTCGAAACGGTTGTCGGCGACCGGCATGTCGCGCAGCACCGCCGCCTGATGCTGCGTCCAGGCGTAGAAATCGTCGTCGTAGTCGGGTCCCTTGTAGGGCAGTCCGTCGGGCATGAGCGATATCCAGGCTGCGTGCTATTTCGCCGGCTCGAAACGGCGGTTGAACTCGTCCTGCCAGTCTTCGGTGCTGGTGAAGCCGGCGAGGGTGCTGGCGTCGGCGCGGGTCGCTTCCTTCAGCGCCGCGTCGGGCTTGTCGTAATCGACATCGAACCGGCACGGCTGGGTCGCATGCCACGGCGTCTGGGTAAACACTTCGATGCGGTTGCCCTCGGGGTCGCGAAAATAGACCGACCAGGTGTTGGCGTGGCTGACCGGCTCGGGCTTGGCGTACGGCAGCGCCCGCATTTTCTCGTAGACCCGGCGGACCTCATCGAGGCTGTCGACGCGGAACGCGACGTGGCCGATGCCGCCGCCCTGGTCGGTGGTTTCGCTGGGAATCAGCACGATCTGGTGATGCTCGTCCGGGCTGTGGCTGAGAAAGATCAGCTCGCGTCCGGCGGCCGGACCTGCGGTCAACAAACCGCGGTCGCTGACGATAAAGCCCATGATCTCGGTGTAGAATTTCTCCATCACTTTCTGGTCGCGAGCGCGGATTTCGAAATGGCTGACGGTGTAGCTCATCGGGTACCTCTTCGGCGAAGCTGGCCCAATGATGCGCCTATCAGCCGTTCCGGAAAAGCCCTTGCCGGACCGCGGCTTTGCCAATAAAGCGGGGCACCCTTTTTCTTGGTCGGAGACTGACGATGCCGAGCTTCCCGAGCGCCGCCGCCCTGCAGGCCCTCACCGCCTGGGACACGCCGACGATCTGCAACGCGCTCGAGGTGGTGGCGCCGGCGCGCCGAGCCCACGGCTTTACCCGCCGGCCGGTGGTCGCCTGCTTCCCCGAGATGAAGCCGATCGTCGCCTATGCCCGCACTGCCCTCATCCGCTCGCGTGAGCCGAACGCCCGGGCGGGCGAGGCCGCCGCCAAGATGCGGATCGGCTATTACGAGCATATCGCCGCCGAGCCGATGCCGAGCATCGCGGTGATCCAGGACATCGACGGTCCGGACACGGGTTTCGGCGCGTTCTGGGGCGAGGTGCAGACCCACGTCCATGCCGGGCTCGGCTGCGCCGGCGTCATCACCGACGGCTCGGTGCGCGACCTCGACGCGATGGCGCCGAATTTCGTCGTGCTTGCCGGCTCGATCATGCCGTCGCACGCGCATGTGCATCTGGTCGACTTCGGCGGCACGGTCAGTGTCTTCGGCATGGTGGTCTCGGCCAACGACGTGCTCCATTGCGACCGCCACGGCGCGGTCGTCGTGCCTTATGACGTGGTCGACAAGATCCCCGAGGCGATCGACCTCCTGACCCGGCGCGAAAACGTGGTGATCGAGGCCTCGAAGCAGCCCGGCTTTTCGATCGAGCACCTGCGCCGCGCCTTCGCGGAGCAGTCCGAGATTCACTGATTGGACCGTGGCCGTCTCGGCCCGCCCTTTGTCCCTGGGGCGGCGGGACGCTCGCGCTCCGCTTAAACCTCGACCTGTCCGCCGAGTTCGACGACGCGGTTGACCGGGATACGGAAGAACTCGGTCGCGTCGAGCGCCAGCTCCGACAGCAGCACGAACAGCCGCTTGAACGGCAGGCTCCAGCGCGACCGCCGGCTGGGCACGATCTTCTCGCGGCCGACGAAGAACGAGGTCTCCATCAGGTTGAAGCGAAAGCCGCCAACGCGGCACAGCGCCAGCGCTCGCGGAATATCGGGTTCCTCGAGGAAACCGTAGCGGATGCGCACCGTGTGGAAATTCTGGTCGAAATGGCGGATTTCGAGCCGGTCGGCCTCGGGTATTCGGGGCACATCCGCGGTCTGCACCGTCATCATCACGTTGCGCTCGTGCAGGATCTTGTTGTGCTTCATGTTGTGCAATAGCGCGGCCGGCACGTTGTCGACCTGCGAGCTCATGTAGATCGCGGTGCCCGGCACCCGCGCCGGGCGGTCGGGCTTGAGGCTCGATATCAGCATCTCGAGCGGCATGCCGGCGCTGGCGCGCTGGCGCGTCAGCTTTCGCCGGCCCCAGATCCACACCGTCATCATGGTGAAGCCGAACGTGCCGATGGCGAGCGGGAACCAGCCGCCCTCCATGAACTTCAACAGGTTCGCGCCGAAAAAGCAGGTGTCGACGGTTAGGAACAGGCCGAACAGCGGCAGCAGCTGCCAAATCCGCCATCCTTTGCTCTTGCGCAGATAGGTAAAGGCTAGGATCGAATCCATTGTCATGCTGCCGGTTACGGCGATGCCGTAGGCCGCACCGAGCGCGTCAGAGGAGCGGAACCCGAGCACCGTCGCCAACACCGCGACGAGCAGGATGGTATTGATCGCGGGCACGTAGACCTGGCCCCTCTCCTGCGCCGAGGTGTGCCGCACCTGCATGCGCGGCAGGTAACCGAGCTGCACCGCCTGATGGGTTAGCGAGAACGCGCCCGAGATCACCGCCTGCGAGGCGATGACCGTCGCCATCGAGGCGAGGACGACGAGCGGCAGCACCGCCCATTCTGGGGCGAGCCGGTAGAACGGGTTCTGCACCGCCGCCGGGTTGGCGAGGAGCAAAGCGCCCTGGCCGAAATAATTCAACAGCAGCGCGGGAAAGACAAAGCGGAGCCACGCGCGGCGGATCGGCCCGCGGCCGAAATGTCCCATGTCCGCGTAAAGCGCCTCCGCGCCGGTCACCGCCAGCACCACCGCGCCGAGCAGCACAAATCCCAAACTAGGGTTTTCAACAATTAGTTTGATGCCGTAGAGCGGGTTGATCGCCCACATGATCTCCGGATCGTGGGCGATCTCCTTGAGGCCCAAAAGTCCGATCGTCGTGAACCACACGATGATGATCGGGCCGAAAAACCCGCCCATCCGGCCGGTGCCGCGACGCTGCGCGATGAAGAGGGCGATCAGCAAGCCCAAGGTCAGGGGGATGACGAATGGCTGCAGCTCCGGGGTCTTGACCTCGAGGCCCTCGACCGCGCTCAGCACCGAGATTGCCGGGGTCAGCACGCCGTCGCCAAAAAACAGCGCGCCGCCGATGAGGCCGGCGCCGAGCACCCACAGGTTGCGGCTCTGGGCGGTGACCCGCCGCGCCAGCACGGTCAGTGCAAAAATTCCGCCTTCGCCGCGGTTGTCGGCGCGCATCAGCACCAGCACGTACTTGATTGTCACCACGATGGTCAGCGCCCAGACGATCAGCGAGAGCACGCCGAAGACGCGCTCATGCGTCACCGAGGCGGCGCCGTTGAAGCACTGTTTCATGGTGTAGAGCGGTGACGTGCCGATATCGCCGTAGACGACGCCAAGCGCTGCGATCGTCAGGCTCTGGCGCACGCTCCCCGCGGGGACGGCCGTCGAGGTTGCCGGCTGCACTGCCGTTTTCGGCATCGATGGCTCCGTTCGCCGGGTCGGCGAATTGCCGGTCGGGTCCGCTAAGCGGTTCGGCGTCCGTCGGCGATCATCGCGGCGAAATCCGATCTGGCATCCTAGGGAAACAACTGAGCACGCTGCTCCTCCGCAACGATCGGATAGGTAGGGCGGGCTTAGGCCGCTTTGTCGCCATTTTCGCCGCGAACATCGATGAAATGCACCGCGGCCGCTCGCGCGACATAGGAGCGTAGGGCGCGCGGGAGACTCCACGCGGATAGATGGGGGCGGCGGCTACCAAGGCGTTACGCGCGACCGCAAGATGCATCGTCCCCTCGTTTAAGCGCCTTGTTGCCGGGCCGGCAATCCCCACGCGAGCGCGCCGTTTACTCCACCTACCATCCTTGTGCCAGGATCATTTATCGCCGACCCTGCCGGGTGAGAGGGATGCGCCCGATGAACCAGGCGAAATTGCGCTGCCGTATGCCGGTGTTTACCGGCCTGACCCAGCTCGACCTAGCCGGCTCGTACGAGATTTCGCGATGAGCTTCGACCCCGAGACGGTCCGAGCTTTCGAGCATGCCGGGTGGGAAAAGGCCGCATCCGACTACCGCGCGACGTTCGCGGCGGCGACGCAGGAATTTGTCGAACCGCTGCTCGATGCGGCCGGTGTCGCGGTGGGAACCCGGGTGCTCGACCTTGCCTGCGGCCCCGGGATTGTGACGGCGGCTGCGGCCGATCGCGGCGCGGAGGCGGCAGGGCTCGATTTTTCGTCGGCGATGCTGGCGCTGGCGCGCGCCGCGAACCCGTCGCTGGATTTCCACGAAGGCGACGCCGAGGCCTTGCCGTTTGCTGACGGGTCGTTCGACGCGGCGGTGTCCAATTTCGGCATCCACCACGTCCCGCGCCCGGAGCGCGCATTGGCCGAGGCGTTCCGCGTCTTGCGGCCGGGGGGCATCCTCGCCTTCACCACCTGGGCGGCGCCGGCCGAGAACATTCCCTGGCAATTGCTGCAAGATGCGATCCGGCTGCACGGCGATCCCGAGGCGGCGAAAACGCCGCCGTCGGGCGGCGGGCTCGCCGAGACGGGCCGAGTGCTGCGGCTGCTGCACGCGGCGGGCTTCGCCGAGGCGGCTGCGGAACCGGTGCGGCGCGAATGGCGGCTGGCCCGGCCGGGCAACCTGGTCGCGTCGCTGCGGCGCGGCACCGTACGCACCGCGGCGCTGATCGAGGCGCAGCGTCCCACGGCGCTGCCGGCAATCGAGGCGGAGATCGCCTGCTGCGCCGCCGCCTATCGTCGCGACGGCTGGTACTGCATCCCGATTGTTGCGATCTTGGGGCGCGGTATCCGGCCCGCCTGATCACCTCTCGATATACAGGTGCTCGAACCGTTGTCGGCAAGAGGCTCTGCGCGACCTGATGACCGAGACGCGCCTGTCACGCGAGCGGCTCAGGTAACGCAACGGAACTGTTTCTCGGCCGTAACCCGTGCTAATCATTGACGGGAAGTTCGCGAAACCGGGGGACAGCCGATGGCGAAGACGGCGTTGGTCCAGTTGCAAGACCAGATCGAGGCGATCCGCAGCGAAGCCTATGCCGCTGGGTATGCCGCGGCGATGCAAGCAGTCCGGGATTTCTCCGCGCATCCTGCCGCCGGCGCGAGCAGCGGCGCGAGCGTTCCCGCGCGTCGGGGCAATGCGAAACCGGCCCCCGTCAAAACGCCGGCCCGGCGCGGCCGTCCGCCCGGGGCTGCGAAACCAGCACGTACGCGCCGACGGCCGCAGCGCGGCACCAACGCGCGCCTGATCACCGAAATCTTGCAGGAATCGGGAGAGGATTTTGTCCGCCCGGCGGTGATCCGTGATGCGCTGCAGCGCGACAAGGGCGCGGCAGTAGCATTCACCTCGATCCGGCATGCGCTGGGCCAGCTGCAGACCCGCGGCGAGGTCGAGCAATCCGCCGACGGCAAAAGCTGGCGCTACATCAATCCCTGATCGGTCTATAGCCGTACCGGACCCTGATCGGACAGCCGTGAAGGAATAGCGCCGCGGGCGAGCAGATCGGCGCGCTCGTTCTCGGGATGTCCGGCATGGCCGCGCACCCAGATCCACTCGACATCGTGCGCGGCGGCCGCCTGTTCGAGGCGCTGCCAGAGATCGACGTTTTTGACCGCCTTTTTGTCGGCGGTGCGCCAGTTGCGCGCTTTCCAGGCGTGTACCCAGCGGGTGATGCCGTCGCGCACGTACTGGCTGTCGGTGTAGAGCCGTACTCGGCACCCGCGCTTCAGCGTCTCGAGGGCGGCGATCGCCGCCATCAGCTCCATGCGGTTGTTGGTGGTCGCCGGGTCGCCGCCGCTCAGCTCCTTCTCGATCTCGCCATAGCGCAGGATCGCGCCCCAGCCGCCCGGCCCGGGGTTGCCGCTGCAGGCGCCGTCGGTGAAGATCTCGACGTCAGGCATCGATGCCGTATTCGGCGGGGCTGACGATGCCGCGGTGGAAGCGCAGCTTCTTCAGGTATTCGAGCGGATCCTTCGGCCGCACCAGCGCGCCTTCGGTCTGGTTCAGCCAGTCGTAGAGCCGGGTCAGCAGGAACCGCAGCGCGCTGCCGCGGGCGAGCACCGGGAGCGCGGCGATCTCCTTGGGGACGAGCGGCCGCTCTTTGCGATAATTGCCGATCAAGAGCCGCGCCTTGGTGACGTTGAAGCTGCCGTCCGGCTCAAAGCACCAAGCGTTGAGGCAGATCGCCAAGTCATAGGCAAAGACATCGGTGCAGGCGAAATAAAAGTCGATGAGGCCGGTCAGCTCGCGGTCGCGAAAAAAGACGTTGTCGGGGAACAGGTCGGCGTGGATCACCCCGACCGGCAAGTCGCGCGGCCATATCGTCTCGAAAAACCCCAGTTCGCTGG
Source organism: Alphaproteobacteria bacterium (assembly GCA_038228485.1). Taxonomy (GTDB): domain Bacteria; phylum Pseudomonadota; class Alphaproteobacteria; order ATCC43930; family CGMCC-115725; genus DATARH01. Next base: position 8,924 of record JBBRPG010000023.1, on the reverse strand, counting down.
CCAATTCCCGGCGGAGTCCGGCTTGCACCTCGTCGGCGCGCACCGCGCTCGCCTCATAGAGCCGCCGCCAGCCGGTCACGCCGAGATTGTTCGGCCGCGTCATCGGGAACGAGCTGCCGGCTTTGTGCAGCCGGGCCAGCGCGCCGCCGATCCCGGCGCAATGGAACGGATCGATCCGCCGGGGCCACATGCCGTTGAGAAAGGTGACGATCGCCGCCGGCCGGCCGCACAGCTCGCGCAGCGCGCCGCCATCCTTTGCCCGCACCGGGGTCGGGCAGGCGACCCCCTGATGCGCGAGATGATCCATTAGCGCGATGAAGAACGGCAGGTCTTCCGGCGCTACCCGCTTTTCATAAAGCGTCAGGATAAAGCTGCCGCTTTCGGTGCCGAGCAGGTAGTTCGAGTTTTCGACGCCTTCGGCGATGCCTTTGCACGACAGCACCTCGCCGATGTCGTAGGCCGCGATAAAGGCGCGCAGCTCGTCGTCGCCGATCTCGGTGTAGACCGCCATCTGCCGCCTTAGCCGTTTCCCGGGCCCGCGACCCGGCTTGTCTGCCGGGCGAGGCTCGCATAAAGTCGCGCCGGCCCCGTCTGCGAATTAACTGGGGGGTCTGCGCTGTGGATGCGCGGACAGTAGCAAGGGCGACGGTGGGGAAGAAAGATGGACGCTCCGATCCCGGCACTAAAGGCGCCCTACGGCGTGGCGGTGGAAGCCGGCAAGCGCTATTTCTGGTGCGCCTGCGGGCGCAGCCAAGGGCAACCCTTTTGCGACGGCTCGCACAAGGACACCGGCATCACCCCGACGATGTACACCGCGGAAAAGACCGGGCAGGTCTGGTTTTGCGGCTGCAAGGCGACGACCAAGCAGCCGTTGTGCGACGGAACTCATAACAGCCTTTAGACCTATTCCGGTGTCTTACCCAGGGTCGCGCCAGCGGCGCCACGGCACGAGGCGGAATGCGGCCGCGGCGATCGCCGCGCTCGGGGTCATGCTGGTTTCGGCGTGCAGCTGGGTGCCGTTCGTCGGCAAGAAACAGGACCAGCCGGTGGCGCAGAGCTGCCCGGTGGCGGCGGTGCTGCGTCCGCTCGCCAATACGCCGGTGTTCGGCCCGGGCGCGGACCGCAAGCCGACCAATGTCGCCTGGTTTGGCGTCTTCAGCGAGGTCACCGTCAGCTGCCAGGTCAGCGGCGATACGCTGCGCGCCTCGCTCGACAACATCATCGTCGGCGAGCGCGGCCCGGCGGTGCGCGGCAACGATGTCGATTTCCAGTATTTTGTCGCGCTGACCGCGGCGAACCAGACGATCCTCGGCAAAAAGCTTTTCTCCGTGCACGTCACCGTGCCGGAGCGCGGCAAGCGCGGCGGCATCACCGACCATGTCGAGGTCGCTTTCAACACCGGCGGCCGGCCTGTCTCCGACCTCAACATCTCGGTCGGCTTCCAGCAGGCCCCGGACGCGGTCGAGTTTTCTAAGCACTATCGCGGGCGCTAGCCGATCCCCGCTGGCGGGCCGCGGTCGTCCGGTAACGGCTGGCTTATGGTCGCGGCGGGTGCTAAACGTTCTCAGCCGAATGCACACCCGCAGGAGAGGCCGACCCGAATCGCCAGGCGATAAGGTGCGGCGCCGAAGGAGCAACCGCCCCGGAAACTCTCAGGCAAAAGGACTGCAGGTGTAAGGGCGCTCTGGAAAGCAGCGGATGGGCGCGAGGCCCGCCCGCTCACCGAAGGAGTAAGCCGTCAGTCCAGACCGGTGTTGTGCCGGCGGACGCGGTGAATCTCTCAGGGTCCACGACAGAGGGGGCATCTCCCGGACGCATTGCGTCCGTTTGGGTGGAGGTGCCTTGGTGTCCCCCAGTGCCGATACGGTCGATGCGCCGCTGCTGCGGACGCCGCTCCACGCTCTCCACATCGCCCGCGGCGCGCGGATGGTGCCGTTCGCCGGCTACGAGATGCCGGTGCAGTACCCGGCCGGCATCATCGCCGAGCATCTCCACACCCGCGCGCAGGCCGGGCTGTTCGACGTCTCGCATATGGGCCAGATACGCCTGGGCGGCGCCGGCGCGGTGGCGGCGCTGGAGACACTGGCGCCGGGCGACCTTGCGGCGCTGGCGCCGGGGCGGATGCGCTACACGCTGCTGCTCAACGACCAAGGCGGCATCATCGACGATTTGATGGTCACGCGGCGGCCGGAGGAACTCGGCGGCGGCCTCTTTCTCGTCGTCAATGCCGCGTGCAAGCATGGCGATCTCGTGCATCTGCGTGCCCGGCTCGGCGCCGGGGAGATCGAGCCGCAGTTCGAGCGTGCACTACTGGCATTGCAAGGGCCAATGGCGGCCGCGGTGCTGGCGCGGCTCGTGCCCGGCATCGACCGCATCCCGTTCATGAGCGCCGCCGAAGGCGCGATCCGCGGCGTGGCGTGCGGCCTCACCCGCTCCGGCTATACCGGCGAGGACGGGTACGAGATTTCCTGCGCGCCCGAGCACGCGGTTGCGGTCGCCGAAACCCTGCTCGCCGCGCCCGAGGTTGCGCCGGTCGGTCTTGGCGCGCGCGACACGCTGCGGCTCGAGGCGGGCTTGTGCCTTTACGGCCACGACATCGACGAGACCACCACCCCCATCGAGGCCGGGCTCGCCTGGACCATCGGCAAGCGCCGCCGCGCGGAAGGCGGCTTTCTTGGCGCCGCGCACATCCTGCGCGAATTGACCGAGCCGCCCGCCCGCCGCCGCGTCGGCATCCGCCCCGACGGCCGCGCCCCGGCCCGCGAGGGCAGCGCCATCGTCGACGCCGCCGGCGACCCCATCGGCACCGTGACCAGCGGCGGCTTCGGCCCCTCGCTCAACGCGCCGGTCGCGATGGGCTATGTCGCCCGCGAGCATGCCGCCGAGGGCGCCGCGCTTTCCGTTGTCGTGCGGGACGTCGCGCGGCCTGCCCGCGTCTCGCCGATGCCCTTCGTCCCGACCCGCTATTACCGCGGCTGACAGGAGTCTTGCATGCCCACGCTGCGCTTCACCAGGGACCACGAGTGGATCCGGCAGGACGGCGATACCGCGGTGATCGGCATCACCGACTACGCCCAGCAGCAGTTGGGCGATATCGTCTATGTCGAATTGCCGTCGCCCGGCACCCGGGTCGAGGCCGGCAAGGAGGCCGCGGTCGTCGAATCGGCCAAGGCGGCGAGCGAGGTCTACGCGCCGGTCTCGGGCGAAATCGTCGCGGTCAACGACCTCATCGCCGGCGACCCGGCCAAGGTTAACGCCGACCCGATGGGCGAAGGCTGGTTCCTCTCGGTCAAGCTCGACGACCCCAAAGCGCTCGACGGGCTGATGGACGAGGCCGCCTACGCCGCCTTTGTCGCGGAGCAGGGGTGATGCGCTATCTGCCGCTGACCCCCGGCGACCGGCGCGACATGCTCGCGGCGATCGGCGTCGGGTCGATCGACGGTTTGTTCACCGACGTTCCCAAGGCCGCGTGGCGCGACGGCCTCGTCGATCTGCCGCTGGCGCAGGGCGAGCTGGAGGTCGAGCGCGCGCTCCGCCGCATGGCGGCAAAGAACGTCGCCGCTGGCTCGGCGCCGTTCTTTATCGGCGGCGGGGTCTATCGCCACCACGTTCCGGCTGCGGTCGACCACCTGATCCAGCGCGGGGAGTTCCTCACTTCCTACACGCCCTATCAGCCCGAGCTGGCACAGGGCACGTTGCAATCTCTGTTCGAGTTCCAGACCCAGGTTGGATTGCTGACCGGGATGGAGGTCGCCAACGCCTCGCTCTACGACGGCGCTACCGCCTGCGCCGAGGCGGTGGCGATGGCGCACCGCATTACCCGCCGGGGCAAGGCGGTGCTGTCGGGCGGGCTGCACCCGCATTACCGCGAGGTCTGCACGACTTACGCGCAATTCTCCGGGCTGGAGGTCGGCTCGCTCGCTGCGACGCCCGGCGCTACCGAAAAATTCGATATCGATGACAATACGGCATGCGTCGTCGTGCAAAACCCCGATTTCTTCGGCGAGCTGCGCGATTGGTCGGCGCTGGCGACGCGCTGTCATGCCGCGGGGGCTCTTCTCGTTGTCGTCGTCACCGAGATCGTGTCGCTCGGCGCGGTGAAATCGCCGGGCGAGATGGGCGCCGACATCGTCGCCGCCGAAGGCCAGTCGCTCGGCAACGCGCTCAATTTCGGCGGGCCGCATGTCGGGTTGTTCGCCTGCCGCGAGCAGCATGTGCGGCAGATGCCGGGCCGGCTGGTCGGCCAGACCACCGACGCCGAGGGACGCCGCGGCTGGGTGCTGACCCTGTCAACCCGCGAGCAGCACATCCGCCGCGAAAAGGCGACCAGCAACATCTGCACCAATGCGGGGCTGTGCGCGCTGGCATTCACGATTCACACGGCGCTGCTTGGTGAAGCCGGACTGACCCGCCTCGCCCGGCTCAACCACGCCGCTGCGTGCATCCTCGCCGACCGGCTAGCGGCGGTTCCGGGGATCGACATCGTCAACCAGAGCTTCTTCAACGAGTTTACCGTGCGCCTGCCGAAGCCGGCGGCCCCGGTGGTCGCGGCGCTCGCCGAATACGGCGTACTCGGCGGGGTGCCGCTGTCGCGCTTATATCCCGAGCGTGACGATCTGGCCGATCTGCTGCTGGTCGCGGCGACCGAGACCGTCACTGACGACGACATGACCCAATTCGCCCATGCGTTGACGGAGGCGCTGCGATGACCGGCTGGAGCCAAGCCTTGAGCGCGCATCCCGGTTCAGCGGGCGGAGAATTGCAGACCTTCACCGGCAATCGCGGGCTGCAACTCGAAGAACCCCTGATCTTCGAACAGGATTCCCCCGGCCATTGTGGCGTTGATCTTCCCGAGCCGCCGGCGCATCGCTGTCGCCTGGGCGGGCTTGAGCGGCAGGGGCCGATTGGCCTGCCCGGTCTCAGCGAGCCGCAGGTGGTCCGGCACTTCACCCGGCTGTCGCAGAAGAACTACGCGATCGACAGCGGCCTCTATCCGCTCGGCTCGTGCACGATGAAGCACAACCCGCGGCTCAACGAAAAACTGGCGCGGCTGCCCGGCTTTGCCGATCTCCACCCGCTGCAGCCCGAGGCAACGGTTAAGGGCGCATTGGAGCTGATCGACACCTTGGCGCACTGGCTCAAGACCTTGACCGGCATGCCCGCGGTCGCCTTGTCGCCGGCGGCGGGGGCGCATGGCGAGCTCTGCGGCATGATGACGATCCGCGCCGCGCTGACCGCGCAAGGCGACCCGCGCCAACGCATCCTGGTGCCGGAATCGGCGCACGGCACCAATCCGGCGACGGCGGCGATCTGCGGCTATGCGATCGATCCGATCGCGGCCAATGCGCGCGGCCGGGTCGATCTCGCCGCGCTCAAGGCCAAGCTCGGCCCCGACGTCGCCGCGCTGATGCTGACCAACCCGAATACCTGTGGCCTGTTCGAGGACGAGATCCTGGAGATTGCCGCCGCCGTCCACGCCGCCGGTGCGTTCTTTTACTGCGACGGCGCCAATTTCAATGCGATTGTCGGGCGGGTGCGGCCGGCCGATCTCGGTATCGACGCGCTGCACCTCAATCTGCACAAGACCTTCTCGACCCCGCATGGCGGCGGCGGGCCGGGCAGCGGCCCGGTGGCGCTGGCCGCCTCGCTGGCGCCGCACGCGCCGCTGCCTTGGGTCGTGCACGGCGATGCCGGCCTCGCGCTGGTCGAGCAGGCAAAAGGCCCGGCGGCAGCCTCGATCGGCCGGCTCAAGGGCTTTCACGGGCAGATGGGTATGTTCGTCCGCGCGCTCAGCTACATGATGAGCCACGGCGCCGACGGTTTGCGCCAAGTCGCCGAGGACGCAGTGCTCAACGCCAACTACCTGCGGGTGCGGCTGGCGGGTGCGCTCAGCCAGTCCTACCCCGGCGCGTGCATGCACGAGGTGCTGTTCGACGACCGCTTTTTGAAGGACACCGGCGTCACCACGCTCGATTTCGCCAAGGCGCTGATCGACGAGGGTTTTCACCCGATGACGATGTATTTTCCGCTGGTCGTCCACGGCGCCCTGCTAATCGAGCCGACCGAGACCGAGAGCAAGGCGTCGCTCGACCAGTTCGCCGATACCGTCAACGCCCTGGCGGCACGCGCCAGGGCGGGCGATGGCGAGCGCTTTCACGCAGCGCCGCTGCTCACCCCGCGCCGTCGTCTCGACGAGACCGCGGCCGCGCGCAAGCCGGTGCTGCGCTGGCGTCCCCAGGCGCAGCGTAAGGAAGCAGCCGAATAAACGACGACGATAAATCGCATCATATATATGTGAATATAAATAGATTGACAGTTTAGATTCGCTAAATATCGTAGAGGCTACGCTGTGCGACCTCGCGCGGGCCGACTTGCCCGCGCTACCGCGCAGAACCATTTCTGTGGCGGATGATCGCGGCAGTCGCCGCGACTCCGGCAGGCGAGGCAAATTCACGGAGGTATCATCATGTCGCTGCGCATCAACGACGAGGCGCCGAACTTCACCACCGAGACGACCCAAGGCTCGATCGATTTCCACGATTGGATCGGCAACGGCTGGGCGAGCCTGTTCTCGCACCCCAAGGATTTCACCCCGGTCTGCACCACCGAGCTCGGCTACATGGCGGGGCTGAAGCCGGAATTCGACAAGCGCGGCTGCAAGATCATCGGCCTCAGCGTCGATCCGGTCGGCGACCACACGCGCTGGCAAAAGGACATCGAGGAGACCCAAGGCCACGCGGTCACCTATCCGCTGATTGGCGACCCCGAGCTCAAGGTCGCCAAGCTCTACGACATGCTGCCGGCCGATTCCGGCAGCATGTCGCAGGGCCGCACCGCGGCGACCAACGCTACCGTGCGCTCGGTCTTCGTCATCGGCCCGGACAAGAAGGTCAAGGCGATGCTCACCTACCCGATGAGCACCGGCCGCAACTTCGATGAGGTGCTGCGCATCGTCGACTCGTGCCAGCTGACCTCACGCCATAGCGTGGCGACGCCGGTTAATTGGAAGCCGGGCGAAGACGTGATCGTCGCTCCCGCGGTGTCGAGCGACGAGGCGAAGCAGAAATATCCAGCCGGGTTCCGCGAGGTGAAGCCGTATCTGCGCTACGTCAACCAGCCGAAATAAGCCAAAGGAAAATGCTGCATTCGCCGGCGTTTCGCCGCTCCCTCCGCGATCGGAGAGAGCGGCGAATTTATTTCGGCATCAAATAGGACGGGGTCGTGGTCACCGGGGCGGGGCCCGTCGGCAGTACGCCGCGCCGGCCCGGCTCGTTGACCGTGGGAGCCGCGGCCCCCGGCGCCGGGCCGTTGAGCGAAAAGGCGGCGAGGTGCGGGGTGTCGCTCGGCGGGATGCCGGCGGTCTTGGCGATCGCCTCGACCTGTGCGTCGGTCAGTTTTACCCCGTAGAACTTGTCGTAAAAATCCTGCACCTGGCTGCGGACATCCTCCAGCGTCTCGCTCGGATAGAGCATCACCGACAGCCAATAGAGCCCGATCAGCCGGTTGATCCCGGGCGGCTCGTCGATCCAGCCGAACGGCTGCGACGGCGCCAGATAGACCCGCTTGTTGCGCACTGCCGCAAGGTTGCGCCACGAGGGGTCCCGGCGCAGCGCCTCGAAGAAGCTGCGTTCCTGCGCGACGATCACGTCCGGGTCCCATGCCCGCAACTGTTCGCGGGTGACGACGATCCGCTCGCCTCGGCCGAGCGGGGCAGCGACATTGATCGCGCCGGCCTCGTCGATCGCCGCTGCTGCCGGCGAGCCCGGCAGTCCGGTTTCCAGCCCGCTCGGCCCGCGCCCATAATAGACCCGCACCCGCTTCGACGGCGGCTGGATCAGCAGGCGGCCGCGCAGCGCATCGATCGAATGCTCGGCAAAAGTGGCGAGGTCGCCGGCATGGGCGTCGACCCCGAGAATATGGCCGAGCGTGCGCAACATCGCTGGGGTGCGCTCCATGCTGTTGTCGAGCAGGATGTACGGAGTGCCCGTCGCTTGCGACAGCTGGTCGGCGAAGGCAATGCGTTCGGCGGTCACTACCCCGGAATCGACGATCAGGTCGGGATGAACCCGCATCACCGTCGCGGCCGTCGCGGTCGGGTCGGGCCCGGTGAGCCGGCCGATGACCGGCAGCCGGGCGTATCGCGCCGGCAACCCGCGGGATGGCCACCCGCGCGTCCATCCTGCCAGCTTGCCCGGCGCCAGCGCATAGACCAGCACCTCGGCGGTCGGGCTTGCCGCCATCACCTTACCGACCCGTTGCGGCAGCACGACAATGCGCCCCGCCGAATCGGTGAATTCCGCCGCAGCCGCCGGCGTTGCCATGCCGGTAAAAAGACACATGACCAGCCCCGGGAGCAGCCCCAGCCACGGGGCCGCATGCCCCACGGCCGGCAAACGAAGCGACATCGGCACCCTCTACCCTGACGAAATTCCCTCCGGCGACTATAGCCGCCAGAGGGGTTCTGGCAAGCGCGCGCCACCCCCCCCCCCCCCGCCGCATCTCCGGCCGTCGTGACGGAAACCGCGCTCGCGCCGCCGCCCCGTGGTAGAATCGCGGCGTCGACTACAAGGGTCTGACCGAAACATGGATTTCTCCGGCACGACAATTCTGTGTCTCGGCGACATCATGCTCGACCGCTTCTCCTATTGCGGGATCGAGCGCATCTCGCCCGAGGCGCCGGTGCCGGTGCTGTTGCTGCAGCGGGTCGAGACTATGCTGGGCGGCGCCGGCAATGTCGCCCGCAACATCGCGGCGCTCGGTGGCAGGGCCTTGCTGATGGGGCTGCTCGGCGGCGACGCGGCGGGCGACGAGGTCCGCGCCGCGATCCGCGCGACCTCGGGCCTCATCGACGCGCACGTCGGCAGCGCCGCGCGGCCGACGGTGTGCAAGACCCGCTATATCGCCGGCCACCAGCAGATCATGCG
>JBBRPG010000022.1:0-31149 GCA_038228485.1 Alphaproteobacteria bacterium | reverse complement strand
GCATCAGGTGACCCATCTGCTCGGCGAGATGCTGGAGGCGCTTAAATGAGCAGCCTCCAGATCGGCGGCGTTTTCGCGCTTGCCGGGTTTGCGGTGTTCGCGCTGCGCCGGCTGCTGACCTACCTGCATTTGTTTCAGCAGGAGGAATACGACAACCGGCGCTTCCTGGTCTGGATCGCGAACCACGCCGCGATCGACCGCCGACTCTCCATACTGCTGGCCGGCACGGCTGTGGCGCAGCTGCTGGCCCCCGCGGGGGAGGTGCCGCGCTGGGTCTTCGCGGTACTGATCGGGGTTCTCTGTCTGGCGATCGCCGCGGTGGAGCGCGATCCGCGCAAGATCGCCAAGAAGCGGCTGGCGATGACCGCGCGGGCCACGCGCATCTATTGGATTGCCGCGGCGCTGCTCGGTTGCGGCGCGGTGGCGGTGGCGCTGACTTCCGGCAATGCGATCTTCTGGATCGCGCCGGTGCAACTGGTCCCCCTGGCGCTGGTCGCCGCCAATCTGCTGCTGACGCCGTTCGAGGCCAAGACCCAGCGGCGCTATTGGGACGAGGCGCAGAAGATTTTGCGCCGTCACGACCCGATGGTGATCGCCATTACCGGCTCGTACGGCAAGACCTCGGTCAAGCACATCCTCGGGCACGTGCTGGAGACCGCGGCGCCGACCCTGATCACCCCGGGCAGCGTCAACACCGCGATGGGCATCGCCCGGGTTGTCCGCGAGCGGCTGCAGCCCCACCACCGTTATCTGGTAGTCGAGATGGGGGCCTATGGGCCGGGCTCGATCCGCCGGTTGTGCGCGCTGACCCCGCCGAAGATGGGCATCGTCACCGCGATCGGCATGGCGCATTACGAGCGCTTCAAGTCGTTGGAAACCGTGGCGGAGGCCAAATTCGAGCTGGCCGAGGCGGTCGCCGCGCAAGGCGGCACGGTCATCGCCGCCGCGGACACGCAGAAATTCGACGCGCCGCGTCGCTTTGCCGAGGCGCATCCCGACGCACTGGTGACGGTCGGCGCCGAGCCCAGCGCCGCCATCGCGATCACGGCGTTGCGCCAGGAGCTCGACGGCATTGTCGTCGCTGTGACTTGGCAAGGACGGGATTACGAGCTGCGCGCGCCGTTGTTTGGGCTGCACCAGGGCCGCAATATCGCGCTCGCCTTTGCCGCCGCGTGTACCTTGGGGCTGGCGCCCGAGGACGTCGTCGCCAGCCTGCGCAGCACGCCGCAGATCGCCCATCGGCTCGAGGTAAAGCGCGAAGCGAGCGGGGCGACCCTGATCGATGACGCCTATAATTCGAACCCGGTCGGGTTCGCCTCGGCGCTCGAATTGCTCGACGTGCTGCGCCAGCCCGGTGGGCGGCGCATCCTCGTCACCCCCGGCATGGTAGAGCTCGGCGCCGTGCACGAGGCGGAGCACGAGAAGATCGGCCGTCTCGCGGCATCGCATGTCGATGTGTTGGTCGCGGTCGCGCCGCACCGGGTCGCGCCGCTGGCGGACGCCTTCACCGCCGCCGCGCCGGAGCGCGAGGTGGTGTCATGCGCCGGTTTCGCCGAAGCCCAGGCGTGGATGGCGCAAAACCTCGCCGCCGCCGACGTGGTCCTGCTGGAGAACGACCTGCCCGATCTGCTCGAGCGGGAGTTGCGGCTGTGATTTTGGATGAGCAGCAGTGCGTCCTTCGAGACGCGCGAATGGCGCGGGGAGGCTATTGGATGCCATCGAGAAAATCCTCATCCTGAGGAGGCGCGAAGCGCCGTCTCGAAGGACGCACGAGCGTATTGCAGCTACTTAGCCGCTCACCGCCTTGGCGATCAGCACCGTGCTGGGGAGGCGCAGGCCGTCGGCGGTCACGTAAGGCGCGAAGGCCTGGGCGATATCGGCGACGATGGCCTTGCGCGCGGCCTCAGGCGTGTTCTTCTCCTCCATCAGCCGCCACGCCGGACCGAACAGCGCCGCGTGCTCGGCCTCGTTCGCCGCCGCGGCGCCGCGCACATGGAAACCATGCGGCGTGATCGCGATATCGGCAAAGCCCGACTTGTCGAGGATGCCATGCAAATAGGCGGGGTCGCGGAAGGCCATCGGCCCCGGCTCGTTGGGCGGGGTCGGCGCGGGCTCACCCAAATGTTTCACCGCGATCTCGAACGGGATCTTCCAGTGCGTGTTCTCGGCGATCGAGGCCCACACTGCGATGCAGAGCCGACCGCCCCGGCGCAGCCCGGTATGGAGATTGGTGAAGGCGGCGACCGGATCGGCGAAGAACATCACGCCAAACCGCGAGATCAACAGGTCGTAGCTGTCCGGCGCGAAGGAATGCACCTGGGCGTCGGCCCGCAATAGCGAGACGTTGCCGATCCCGGCCGCGGAGAGGTTCTTGCGGGCCTGCTCCAGCATCGGTTCGGAGATGTCGATGCCGGTGACGTGACCGCCCGGAGCCACCGCGGCGGCAAACGGCAGCGCCGTCGCCCCGGTGCCGCAGCCGACATCGAGAACCCGCTCGCCCGGCTGCGGCGCGGCCTCTTTTTGCAGCAGCGCTGCGACCTCGATGTTGCGCGCCTCCTGCAGCCCGGCGCGCGCCACCCAGCGCGGCCCGGCGACCTCGTTCCAGTATTGCCCCATCGCCGTGTTGGCGGTTGTTTCCGGCATGCTTTCTCCGTCGCTTAACCCTCACCCGTCCATCGCTGCGCGATGGCCACCCTCTCCCGCAAGCGGGAGAGGGGCTTTGGCGCCGTCACATTTACCCCTCTCCCGCTTGCGGGAGAGGGAGGGGCCCAGCCCGCAGGGCTGGGAGGGTGAGGGGCTGCCCCCGGCTCTAAACCGCCGGCAGCCCTCGCTCCAGCAGCAGCGCCAACCGGCGCGCGAAGGCGGGCGGATCGGGCAGCTGCTCGCCCTCGACGATGCGCGCCTGATCGAGCAGCAGCCAGGCGAATTCCGAGAGCTGGTCCGACGCCCCGGTCTCGCCGACCGAGGCGGCGAGCCGTTCGATCAGCCGGTGGTTCGGGTTGATCTCGAGGATGCGCTTGGCGGTATCGTCGAGCTGGCGATGCTGCTTCAGCAGGCGTTCGAGGCGCATGTCCATGTCGCCCTCGTCGGCGACCAGGCACACCGCGCTGTCGGTCAGCCGCGCCGAGCTGCGCACATCCTTGACCGCCTCGCCCAGCGCCAGCTTGAAGATCGCGATCAGGCTGCCGAGCTTGGGCGGCGGCGCGGGCTTGTCGGCCTCATTTTTCGTTGCTTCGTCAGCGGCGATCTTGTCGAGGTCGAGCCCGCCGCGGGTCGCCGATTTGAACGGCTTTTCCTTGTAAGTGCCGATCGCCGGGGCCCAGAATTCGTCGATCGGGTCGGTCATCAGCAGCACCTCGACCCCCCGGGCGCGGAACCCCTCCAATTGCGGGCTCTTGCGCAGCAGGTCGAGGTTGTCGCCGGTGATCGTAAAGATCGCCTCCTGGCCCGGCTTCATCGCCTCGACATATTCGTCGAGCGACACCCAGCCCTCGCGTGTGGTCGAGCGGAAGCGGGCGAGGCCCATCAGCGTGTCGCGCTGGTCGCGGTCCTCGTAGAGGCCTTCCTTCAGCACCGCACCGAAATTGTCCCAGAACTTGAGGTACTCCTCCGGCGCGTCGGCTGCCTTTTTCTGCAATTCGCTCAGCACCCGTCCGGTCAGCTGGCGCCGCATGCGCGCCACCACCGGGTTCGACTGCAGCATCTCACGGCTGACGTTGAGCGGCAGGTCCTCGCTGTCGACCACCCCGCGCAGGAAGCGCAGATAAGGCGGCAACAGCTCGGTGCCCTCGTCGGTGATGAAGACGCGCCGCACATACAGCTTCACCTGCGTCTTGCGCTCGGGCTCGAACAGGTCGAACGGCTTCGCGCTCGGCACGAACAGCAGGTAGGTGTATTCGACCACCCCCTCGGCGCGGGCGTGCAGGGTCAGCCACGGCTCGTCAAAGCTGTGCCCGACATGGTGGTAGAACTCCTTGTACTGCTCCGCGGTGATGTCGGCGCGCGGCCGCGTCCACAAGGCCGAGGCGGTGTTGATCGTCTCGTCCTTGTTGCCGTCGGCGAGCACGATCGGCAGCGCGATGTGGTCGGAATAGGTCTTGACGATCTGCCGCAGCCGATGCGGCTCCAAATAGTCCTCGTCGCCCTCGCGGATGTGCAGGGTGATGCGCGTGCCGCGGTTGAGATTGGGTTCCGGGGCGATGGTGAACTCGCCCTTGCCGTCGCTCTCCCAACGCCAGCCGTCGCTTTCGCCGGCCTTGCGGCTTAAGACCTCGACCTTGTCGGCGACCATGAAGGCCGAATAGAAGCCGACGCCGAACTGGCCGATCAGGCTCATATCCTTGCGCGAATCGCCGCTGAGGTCCTTCAGGAACGCGGCGGTGCCCGAGCGGGCGATGGTGCCCAGATTCTCGATCAGCTCGTCGTGGTTCATGCCGATGCCGTTATCGGCGAGGGTCAGGGTCTTCGAGGATTTGACCGGGGTCAGCACCACCCGGTAATTCGCATCGCCCTCGGTCAGATTGGGCTCGGTCAGCGCGGCGTAGCGCAAGCGGTCGCAGGCGTCCGAGGCGTTGGAGATCAGCTCGCGCAGGAAGATTTCCTTCTCGCTGTAGAGCGAGTGCGCGACGATATCGAGAAGGCGGCTGACTTCCGCCTGAAAGGTGCGGGTTTCTTGAGGCATTTTCAGGTCGGGTGTGGTGGTTGGGAAGCAGTTCGAATATGTGACTCGCCCCCGCGCGCTGCAAGACTTGGGGAGGTCAGGAGAGCACGATGATCAGCGGGCGCACGACATTGATCGCGCATCTCGGCTACCCGACCGAAACCTTCACCGCGCCGATGATCTACAACCCCTGGTTCGACCGTCACGGGATCGATGCGGTGGTCATGCCGATGGGGGTCAGGGCCGACGACTACCCGGCCTTCCTGCGCGCGCTGTTCCGCCTTAGCAACATTCGCGGCGCGCTGGTGACGATGCCGCACAAGGTGACGACCGTGGCGCTGCTCGACGAAACCAGCGTCGCGGTCAAGCTGGCGGGGTCGTGCAACGCCATCCTGCGCCGGCCGGACGGCTCGCTCTACGGCGACATGTTCGACGGGGAGGGGTTCAGCCGCGGCGCCAAGCGAGCGGGCTTCGACTTTGCCGGCGCCGATTGTCTGGTGGTTGGCGCCGGCGGGGTCGGCTCGGCGATCGCCGCCGCCGTGGCCGCCGAGGGGCCGGGCTTATTGGCGTTGTGCGACATCAGGCACGGCGCGGCGGAAAGCCTCGCCGCCCGGCTTTGCCGGCATTATCCCGGCCTCAGGGTCGAGCTGCGCGGCAACGACCCCGCCGGCTACGGCCTCGTGGTCAATGCGACGCCGCTCGGCATGAGCGCCGGCGACCCACTGCCGTTCGATCCCGAACGGCTCGACCCGCGCACCTTTGTCGGCGAGGTGGTGCTGAAAGGCGAAACGCCCCTCGTCCGGGCGGCGGCGTCACGCGGCTGCCGGTACATTGTCGGCACCGACATGCTGTTCGAGCAAATCCCGGCCTATCTCGAATTCTTCGGCTACGGCACCGCCGGACCCGACGAACTGCGCGCGGTGGCGCAGATCTCGTATTAAGCGGCGCTACGCTGCCGCGGCGTGGCGGATGCCGCGGCGCCAGCGCTCAACGGTCTGCTCGACCTCGGAGCGGTCGTCGGAATCGCGCGACCACGCGGTGGTAAACGAGGCGGTGGAGCTGCGCGGCCGGCAATTCTCGGGCAGCGGCGAGAAGCAGATGCGCATCGGCATCGACACGCCTTCGCCGACGACGATCGCCTCGCCGTTGCGCAGGGCGGGGAGAAACTTCATCAGCCCGTGCGAGGCCTCCGGCAGCGCGCCGCGGATGATGTCCTGGTCGTCCTGGTTGGTCATGCGCAGCGCGAACAGGGTGTTGCACTCCGACAACAGGCTCGGCGCGAGGTCGGACGGGCGCTGGCTGACGACGCACAGCGACACGCCGTATTTGCGGCCTTCCTTGGCGATGCGCGAGAGCGCCCGCTTGGTCGGCTCGAACCCGGCATCCTTCTCGCGCGGCGCGTAGCGGTGGGCCTCTTCGCAGACGATCGTGATCGGAGTCTGCGTCTCGCTCCATACCGCGAAATCGAAGGTCAGCCGGCAGATCACCGAGACCACCACATTCAACACCTCGGATGGGATGCCGGACAGGTCGATGATGGAGATCGGCTTGCCGTTGACCGGGATGCGGAACAACTGCGACAGGATTTCCGACATCTCGTCGCGCAAGGTCAGGCTGGTGCCGAACATGAACCCGAACCGGATATCGTTCTGCAGCGCCAGCATGCGGGTCTTGACCAGCTGGTACGCGGGGACGCTCTCAGGGCGGTTCAGCGAGCCCATCGCGTTGTCGAGATGGCGGATCAGGTCCGACATGCGGTACGGCATCGGCGTGTCGATGCTGACGTGGCGGTCGCTCGGTGCCCGGCCGAGATAGGCCATTTTGGCGGCCAGCACCGCCTCGCCGAGGATTTTCCACTGCTCGGCGCGGTGGGTCGAGCCGAAGACGATTTCCGCCAGCTCCTCGAAATTGAACAGCCAATATGGCAGGCACAGCCCCTCGCCGGGGCTCAGCACCACGGCTCCCTCGGGGAAGGCGTGGGCGTATTCGCAGTGCGGGTCGAGCAGGATGACGTGGGCGTGCGGGTTCTCCTGGATCACCGAGCGCAGGATCGTCGCCACCGCGCAGGATTTGCCGGAGCCGGTGGTGCCGACGATGCTGAAATGCTTGCCGAGAAGATCGTTGACCAGCAGGTAGGCCGGGACGTTGGTGTCCTGGTGGATCGAGCCGACGGGGACAGCGGCGTCGCGCGGCGGCGCATAGACCTGGGCCAGATCTTCCTTTGTGGCGAGATAGACCGCGTCCTCGAGCGCCGGGAACACCGATACGCCACGGCGGAACCCTTCGGTCTGGCCCCGATCGTCGGCGGTCTCGCCGAGCAGCTCGATCTCGATGACCTTGAGGTCTTCATCCGGGGTCGCCAGCGTCGGCAGCGGCACGCGCAATCCGCTGATCATCCCGAACACCGTCGAGGCGCGCGTCTTGATTTTGACCAACGCCGCCATCTCCAGCGGCGGCGGCTTGGGGCCGCCGCTTGCCGCCCCTTCAAGCAGCACGACCAGCTGCGCCGCTGAGACGGCGATAACGCGCCCGATCGACGTGCCCATTTCGGGATTGGCGTTTTGCATCATGCGGTCATCCGGTTGGAGTGGTGCGGAGGCGTTCGGCGGGGATTTTGACATCGACGAGGGTGCCGACGCCGACTTCGCTGGTCAGGTTCAGCTCGCCGCCATGCATTCGGATCATCGCGCGGGCCAGCGGCAGGCCAAGGCCGACGCCTTCGTTTTCGCGGGTCAGGTGGTCTTCGACCTGGCCGAACGGTTCGAGCACCCGTTCGAGGTGTTCGGCGGGGATGCCGCAGCCGGTGTCGCGCACCGACACCATCAAGTCGCCGCCGGGGGTCAGCTCGGCGGAAATCCGCACGCTGCCGTCGGCCGGGGTAAATTTGACCGCGTTCGACAACAGGTGGATGAAGACCTGCTTCACCTTGCTGGGGTCGAGATAGACGAAATGGTCAAGCTCGCCTGCGTGTTTGATCGAGATCGATTTGCCGTCGGCCTCCGCCGACAGCACCCGGATCGCGGCAACCAGGACCTCTTCGAGAGAGGCGACTTGTTCGTCGAGTTCGAGCTTGTTGGCCTCGATCCGCGCCAAGGTCAGCACGTCGTTGACGAGGCCGAGCAGACGGGTGCCGGCCTCGTGAATGTATTTGCCGTAGGCGGCGGTATGGCCGGAGGTCTGCCCGCCGGTCTCGATGATCTCGGAAAAGCCGATGATCGCGTTGAGCGGGGTACGCAGCTCGTGGGTGACGTTGGCGAGGAAGTTGGTCTTGGCCCGGTCCGCGGCCTGCACCTGCTCCAGCGCGTCTTCGGCGAGGCGTGCGGCGCGCTCGGCATTCTGGCGCGCGCCGCTCAGGGCGCGCTCGGTGGTCCGACGATCGAGCAGCGAGCCGAGCTGCCGGCAATAGTCGTCGAGCAAAGATGGTTGGGTAGCCATGCCGCCGAAGTTTTGCCGAAATGGTTTTGATCGCCACTGGTCTACCGCGAGTTTCCTTAAGGAAGGCTTATGGTGGCCTTTGATCATTGCCCGGAACCGCCGAATCGCCCGCGCAGCCGGAGGGGATGATGCGTAACTCTGCCGCAGCCGAGCGTGGCGCGGCGCAAGCCCCGACGTTTCCGCTTGCCCTGCCGCCGCCCTGACCTCACCTTTCGGGCATGGCCATGCTGCGTGACCGTTCGCGCCTCGTCGCGATCCTCGGTCCGACCAATACCGGCAAGACCCATCTCGCCATCGAGCGCATGCTCGATCACCAGAGCGGCATGATCGGCTTTCCGCTCCGGCTGCTGGCGCGGGAAAATTACGATCGGGTGGTCCGGCTGCGCGGCGCGCGCGCGGTGGCGCTGATCACCGGCGAAGAAAAGATCCTGCCGCCGAACCCGTCCTATTTCGTTTGCACCGTCGAGTCGATGCCGCTCGACCGCCCGGTCGAGTTCCTCGCCGTCGACGAGATTCAGCTCTGCGCCGACCGCGAGCGCGGCCACGTCTTTACCGCGCGGCTGCTGCATGCCCGCGGCCTCAAGGAGACGATGTTCCTCGGCGCCGACACGATCCGGCCGCTAATGCGCCGGCTGGTGCCCGAGGCCGAATACATCAGCCGGCCGCGGTTCTCGACCTTGTCCTACACCGGCCACAAGAAGATTACCCGGCTGCCGCCGCGCAGCGTCGTCGTCGCCTTCACCGTGTCGGACGTGTTTTCGCTGGCCGAGGTGGTGCGCCGCCAGCGCGGCGGCACCGCGATCGTGCTCGGCGCGCTCAGCCCCCGGGCGCGCAACGCCCAGGTCGGCATGTTCCAGGCCGGCGAGGTCGATTACCTGGTCGCCACCGACGCGATCGGGATGGGCCTCAACATGGATCTGAACCATGTCGCCTTTGCCCGGCTTGCCAAGTTCGACGGCCGCGGCATCCGGCGTCTTTCGGCCGCCGAGATCGGCCAGATCGCCGGGCGCGCCGGGCGCCATATGAACGACGGCACCTTCGGCTCCACCGCCGACGAAGGCCCGCTCGACCCGGAGATCGTCAGTGCCGTCGAGGCGCATAAATTCGAGGCGCTGACCCGCATCGCTTGGCGCAACAGCGCGCTCAAGTTCAATTCGGTCGGCGCGCTGCTCAACAGCCTCGACGAGCCGCCTCCCGCGCCGGGCCTCGTCCAGACCCGCGAGGCCGACGACCATCAGGTGCTGCGCACCCTGTCGCGCCACGCCGAGGTGGCGGCGCTGGCGACCAACCCCGCGGCAGTGCGCCTGTTATGGGAAATCTGCCAGATCCCCGATTTCCGCAAGATGATGAGCGATAGTCACGCGCGCTTCCTGGCGCAGTGCTTCCTGCATCTCGCCGGCCCGGCCGAACGCCTGCCGACCCCTTGGATCGCCAGCCAGATCGCCCAACTCGACCGGTTCGACGGCGATATCGACACCTTGATGGCGCGGATCGCGCACATCCGCACCTGGACCTACATCACCCATCGTGCCGACTGGGTCGACAACGCCCCCGATTGGCAGGAGCGCGCCCGCGGCATCGAGGACCGGCTTTCGGACGCGCTGCACGAGACCATCACCCAGCGCTTTGTCGACCGCCGCTCGGCGTTTCTGGTGCGCACCCTGGCCGGCGACGGCGAATTGCTGGCCTCGGTCGGCAAGGACGGCGAGGTGCGGGTCGAGGGCAGCTATGTCGGCCGCCTCGACGGCTTCCGCTTTATCCCCGATGCGGGCGACGCCGGCGAGACCCGGATGCTGGTGACCGCCGCCAACCGCGTGCTGCGCAGCGAGATCGCGGCGCGGGCGCGGCAGCTTGCGGCCGACGGCGACGAGGCGTTCGCGATCGACCCGGTCGGCAATCTGATGTGGCGCAAGGGTCTGGTCGGCCGGCTCGCCGCCGGCGACGGGCCGCTGGCGCCGCGGATCGATGTCCAGGCCGGCAATTTCCTCGACGGCGCCGCGCGCGAGCGGGTGCGCCAGCGCCTGCATACGTTTGTCAAAGGCGAGATCGAACGACGGCTCAAGCCCTTGTTCGCGTTGCAGGAAATGCCGGCGAGCGGGGTGGCGCGCGGGCTGGCGTTCCAGCTGGTCGATGCGCTCGGCTGCCTACCCGCCCCGGCGGCTGCCGAGCAGGTGCGCGCGCTCGATGCCGCCAGCCGCCGCGCCCTCGGCCGCGTCGGCGTCCGCTTCGGCAGTGAGAGCCTTTATCTCGAGCCCTTGCTCGGCGCCGATTCGGCGCGGTTCCGTGCGCTCCTGTGGGCGGTGCGCCAGGGCAGGGGGGTGCCGCCGCTGCCGGGAACGCGGGCGCTCGCCAGGGCAATCGTGGTGGACCCGGCATTGCCGGCGTCGTTCTACGCGGCGCTCGGCCGAAGGGTGATCGACGGGCTGGCGCTGCGCCCCGACCGGCTCGAACGCCTGTCGGCGGCGGCCCGGCAGAGATCGCGGGGCGGCCCGTTTGCCGCCGATGCTGAGCTCGCCGGTCTGGCCGGCGTCGCGCCGGCTGATTTGCGTGGTTTGCTGATCGCGCTCGGCTACCGCGCCACGACCCGCGATGGGGCTGAGATGTTCGCGCCGCGGCCGCGCCGGGTGAGGGGGCTGCATCCGCCTGCGCCGCGCCGCGCGGTTGCCGGCGACCACCACCCGTTCGCCAAGTTGACGCAGCTGAAATTCGCTTGAGCGCGCCGCTCGACCTTGCCCCCGCCAAATCGACGCCCGATCGGGCCAGCCGCCGGCTCGACCAATGGCTGTGGTTCGCGCGTTTCGCCAAGAGCCGGTCGCTGGCGGCGCGGCTTTGCGCGGCCGGGGCGGTGGCGGTCAACGGCGCCGTTGTCGCCAAGGCCAATCACGGGCTGCGCGCCGGCGATACCGTCACGGTGCCGCAAGGCCCGTGGCAGCGCACCGTGCGCGTCGTCGGCCTCGGCGACCGCCGCGGCCCGGCGAGCGAAGCGCGCGCCCTGTTCGAGGAAACCGTCGCAATCCGCCGCGCCGATCTCGCCCCGCAATGGGAGCCGCTGCTCGCTGACGACGGCGAGGACGATTAGCTTCTCGGGCCGCGCAGTGGCCCACCAATAAACCACGGAGTTGCTGAGACCACGGAGGTGCAGCCTCTCGGCTCCCTCATCGTCTCCGTGCCTCCGTGGTGAAAAACCTTTAGGCGCTTCGCGCCGTTTTACCGCCGCCGTCTCACACCGAACACAGCCGCCCGGGGCCGATATCCAGGTGCAGGTGGTTGAAGTGTTCGCGATTGCTGTTTGGGGTCAGCACCACCGAGAAATAGCCGCAGGCGGCGTGCGCCAGATGGCGCAGAAAGTCGCCCTTGGGGCCGGGCGGCGCCCAGTCGCGTTCGACGGTGATGCTGGTGCCGTCCGAAAGCCGGAAGCCCGAGATGTCGATCGCCAACCCGCGGGCGTGTTCGCTGAGCTGGTCGCGCCTGCCGGTGCTGTTGCGGCAGGAATAGGCCCCGAGATGATCGATGCGCACCACCCGCCGCCCGAGATCGGCCATCGCCACCTCCTGCACCGCTGCCCGCTCGAATTCGTCGAACCGGCTGGCCAGGGCGCAGCTCATGGTCACCGCATGGTTGAGCCCGGCCCCGGCCCGGCTGATCTTGACCGCGGTGTCGACCTGGCAGCGCTGGTCTTGCTGCGCGCCGAGCTCGACCGTGCGGTAGACCACCCCCTCGGCGTCGAGCTGCGCGAGGCATCGCGCGCCGCTCAGCACCGGCGCCGGCCTGCCGCAACCGGACAGCGCCGCGGCGAGCGCGACAAGAAGGGCAAACGCGACGAGACGCGGCATGCCCAATTACCCCCGCCGGAATACCCCCGGCCTTTGTTCGTTCTCTAGCCGGTTGCCGGCAGCGGTCAAAGCGCTGCAGGCCGCCCGGAAGCGGCCCGCAGAAAGCCGCATTCGATCAATACCCTTAGGTCTGCGGTCGGAATGGGGCGGGAGCATTTGGGCAGGCATAACCGGTGATTTCGACATCAGATTCGCGGTTTCGCGCTGTCCGCGGCCGGACGATTGCCGCCGCACCGGCCCGCTCGGCTCGGCCCTCGGGGGGAACTTGTGGTCGTTGCCGGTGTCGCACGACTATGAACGCCGCCTTCGCGGCCTATCGCTGAGAGGACGATGACCCAGGTTCCGATCCCGCAAACCGACCCGCGCGCCGGCTACCTCGAACAGCAAGCGGCGATCGACGCCGCGATTGCCCGCGTGCTCGCAAGCGGCCAGTACATTCTCGGCCGCGAGGCCGAGACCTTCGAGACCCGGTTCGCCGCCTTTGTCGGCGTCGGCCACGCAATCGGCTGCGGCAGCGGCACCGACGCGCTGGAGCTGGCGTTGCGCGCCTGTCGCATCGGCGCCGGCGACCTGGTTTTTACCGTGTCGCATACCGCGGTCGCCACCGTCGCCGCGATCGAGCGGGCCGGTGCGACGCCGGTGCTGATCGACATCGAGGATGGCGGCTTTACGATGGACCCGGCCGAGCTGGAGCGCGCCTTGCGCGCGCCGCCGCCTGGGCTATCGGCGGGGCGGCCGGCGGCGGTGATGCCGGTGCACCTCTACGGTGAGCCGGCGGCGCTCACCGAGATCGCCGCGCTCGCCGCCGCCCACGGGCTGCGGCTGATCGAGGACGCGGCGCAAAGCCACGGCGCCGAATATCGCGGGCAGGCGACCGGCTCGTTCGGTGATTTCGGCTGCTTCAGCTTCTACCCGACCAAGAATCTGGGGGCGCTGGGCGACGCCGGCGCGGTGGTCACCGACAATCGCGAGCTCGCCGCGGCGGCGCGCGAGGTGCGCGAATACGGCTGGCGCGACCGCTATGTCAGCGCGATCCCCGGGATCAACACCCGGCTCGACCCGATCCAGGCCGGCATCCTCAACGTCAAGCTCGACACGCTGGCGCGCGACAACGCCCGCCGCCAGGCCATCGCCGCGCGCTACGATGCGGGTCTCGCCGGGCTGCCGCTCGGGCTGCCGCACCGGCGCAATCGCGCCTCGCATGTCTTTCACCAGTACGTCGTCCGCACCCCCAAGCGCGACCGGCTGCGCGAGCATTTGCGCCAAGCCGGGATCGGCACCGGCATCCACTATCCGCTGCCGGTACACCTGCAGCCGGCCTATTGCGGCCGGATCGCGGCCGGGCCATCGGGGCTGTGCAAGAGCGAGGCGGCGGTGCGGGAAATCCTCAGCCTGCCGATCTACCCGCAGCTCGGCGAAGCCGCCGCCGACCGCGTCGTCGCCGAAATTCGCCGGTTCTTTTTGTAGCGACAGGCGGCGTAGGGCGGATGAGCGCAGCGTAATCCGCCGAAACCAGGTGCCAACGTGGCGGATTGCGCTTCGCTCATCCGCCCTACGGCCGTAGCGCGCTTCAGATGTAGGGCGGATAGGCGAAGCGCCATCCGCCATGTCACTACTGGTGGATCAGCAATATCCCGCCGCCGATCAGCGCGATGCCGCCGAGTTGCGGCCAGCCCAGCGGCTCGTTCCACAGCAGGTGGGCGATGACGGCGACCACCGCATAGCTCGCCGCCACCGACGGGAACGCCACCGATACCGGGATCTTGTTGAGCGCCACGACATAGGCGATTGCCGCGCCGGCATAGATCGCCAGCCCGCCGATAGTCAGCGGGCTGAACAGCTGCGCCGTGAGGCTGGCGGCGCCGACCGCGCCCGATTTGAGCACGATCTGTCCGGCGATTCCCAACAGGATCGCGGCCGCGAGGCTCAGATAGGAAAGCGCCATCGGGTCTCCGCCTCAGCCGCGCTGGCGCAGCGGCACCGGCCGCGGCTCATCGAGCGGCACCGATACTGCCGGCGCCGGCTGCGCGTGGGTCACGGTGCGCACCACCGATTGCGGCTTGCGGTTGGCGGTGAGGTACATGCGCCCGAGATACTCGCCGACGATGCCGAGGATCATCAGCTGCACCCCCGACAGCAACAACAGCGCCGAGAACAGCGATGCCCAGCCCGGCGGCTCTTCGATGAACAGCGCGTCGATAATGGCGGCTGCCGCTCCGAGCCCGCCGACGAGGCTCAGCGCGAACCCCATCAGCGTGCTCACTCGCAGCGGCATCACCGAGAAATTGACGAACATGCTGGTCCACAGCCGCAGCAGCCGGCGCAGCGTATAGTTGCTGCGGCCGACCGCGCGGGGCAGGTGCCGCACCAGCATCCGGTCGATGTTCTGCGTCACCTGCAGGATCAGCCCGTCGACATAGGGGAAGGGGCCGTCATAGAGGGTGATCTCGCGCACGACGAACGCGTTCATGCAGCGAAAGCTCGACAGGTAGAAATTCTTCGGCTTGTCGAGCACCAACCCGGCGACCCAGTTGGTGAACTGGCTGCCGAGGTTGCGCCAGCGCGCGTGCTGCTTTTCGTCGTAATAGGTGTAAATGACGTCGCGCCCGCTCTCCTGGGCGAAGGCGAGCAGCCGCGCGACCTCCTCGGGCGGGTTCTGCAGGTCGTCGTCCATGTTGATGACGTGCGCGCCGCGCGTGTGGCGCAGCCCGGCCATCACCGCGTTGTGTTCGCCGAAATTGCGGGCCAGCTCGATCAGGGTGATCGGCACCTTGGCGCGTTCGACGAGGCCGCGGCAGACTTCCAGGCTATTGTCGGGGCTGCCGTCGTAGACCAGCACGATCTCGTGCCCGCCGGGGATGTCCAGCGCCTCCAGCGCGCCGACCAGTTCGCCGATGCTGTCGGCGCCGTTATAGACCGGTATGACGATCGACAGCGCGAACTGGGCTTCCATATCAGGCATGAGCGGTCTCTATTTTGGCGGCGACAGCGAGCACCGAGCCGCCGAACGGCAGGCGGATCCCGGCGCGCAGCAGGCCGCGCTCGATCGCGGTGGCGGCGCGGCATACCGTCTCGACCAGCGCCGGCTGCAGCGCCACATCGCTGCGGCTCTCGCCGCCCGGCAGCAGCTTGCGCGTCGCCACCATCAGCGGGAACAGCAGCATGTTCCAGTAGCTCGCGAAAAGCGGGCGGAACCCGGCGGCGCGCAGCAAGCCCAGCACCTCTTTCCTTGTGTGCCGGCGGGCATTGTAGACCGCCGCGTCGTGGCGCGACATCAGCCAGCGATAGGCCGGCAGGTTGAGGATCAGGATGCCGCCGGCGGCGAGGCAGCGGTGGAATTGCGCCAGCGCCTGGGCCTCGTCGACATCGCGGTGGCACAGCACATCGACGCTGACGATGGTCGCGAACGCGGCGTCCGCAAAGGGCAGCGCGTTGACCGAGCCGGCGCAGACCGGCTGCGCGCTCTTCTCCGCGGCCCAGACACAGGCGGTCTCGTCGGCGTCGAGCCCGATCGTCCGAACCGCCGGAAACCGCTCGCGCAGCCGCGCCAACAGGCCGCCGGTGCCGCAGCCGGCGTCGAGCAGCGGCCGTTCGCCGGTCCCCTCGCTAATCGTCCGCCGGTACAGCATCAGCAGGTTCGCGTGGATCGCGGCAAACCACCACATCCGGTCTTCGACTTGGCGCAGCTTTTCGTATTCGGCTCGTTCCAGGCGGGGTCTCCCGTGCCGTGGGTCCTCCGCGACGGCCCAAAGAAAACGCCGCCTGCGCCCCGCTATTCCGCCCGTTCGCTATTCCGCCGCTCAGGGATAAGCGGAGACCGGCGGATGACGCGTCGTCGCGCCGAACGGCTCTCGGGTCGCCCGCTCTGCGGCGAGGAATTGCCGGTGGTCGACCACCACCGACAGCAGCGCCCCCATCCGCACGACCCGGTAGATCGGCAGGTCACTCAGGTAGCGGTCGGCGTCGGCGACGGTGAAGCCGATCACGAAATCGGCGCCTTTCGCCTGGGTCACCGGGCGGAAATTGGGCGGGAAGAAATATCGCGCCGGGGTCGGCGGGCCGTCGACCGCGACGGTGAACTCGCGCTCCTCGAAATCGGCGCCGTATTGCTTGCGCAGATGGTTTTCCAGCCCGCGTACCGACTCGGCGAAGGAATTGGCCCAATAGTCGAGTTTGAAGCGATGCTCGGCCCCGGCCACCCCGCCGACAAAGCCGTTGTAGTAGACGTACTGGTCGGGGTGCAGCGTGACCATGATCGACACATGCGCCATCCCGTAGAGCCCGAGCGCGGCATAGACCGGCTGGCGGTAGGGCAGGGCGGCGAGCCGGCGCAGCGCGATGTCGGCGACCAGCGCCGCGGCGACCGCGATCGATGGCAGCACAAAGATGAAATGCCGCATGCCGTCGAACAGCACCGCCTTGTCGGCGATCGCGTAGGCGATCGGGAAGACGATGCTAAACCCGAGCATGAAGCGCCCGAGAACCGGTCGGATTTGCCACGACTCGCGGCGGAACAGCGCCACCGCGGCGACGGCCGGCGCGGCGAGCAGCAGCGCCAGGGTCAGCTCCGGCAACGCCAGGCCGATATAGGTCGGCAGGTATTGCCACGGCAGGTCCGACGCCGACAGCAGCGCGCCGTCGAACAGGGTCTTGGCCGGGAAGATCTCGTGCGAGAACACGGCGAGCGCTTCCATCGGATGCGAGATCGGCGCGGCCTGCGCCCACGGCCAGAACGCCAGCATCACCGGGTAGGCGATCGCGGCCGCCGGCAGGAACACGCGCCACAGGCCGGTCCAGCCGGTCTCGATCAGCACTCTCACCCGGCGCGCGGCGATCGCCTGCCACAGGCCGAACAGCCCCAGCATCAGCCCGAGATAGCACAGCAGCAGCAATCCGCCGATCCGCACCGCCATCGTCAGGCCGATGGCGACGCCGAGCTTCGCCACCAGCCGCATCCGCGGCCGCGGCAATTCGGGCAGGATGCGGGTCAGGTAATAGATCGACCAGGCAAACCCGACGGCAAACGGGATGTCCTTCGGGTTGTTGAACATCTGGCCGTAGTAGTTGGGGGTCAGCGCCAGGAACAGCGCCGCCAGAAACCCCGCGCGCGGGCCGCCCAGCGCGCGGCCCAGCTTCCAGCAGCCGGCCAACCCAAGGATGCCGACAAATCCGTTCAGCAAATGCCGTGTTTCGTACACCCCGAGCGGCGAGAAGCGGTTGAACACTGCTGCGGTCAGGTCGAACACCGCGCCGTAATTGTAGAGGTCACCGTATTTGTAGAGCAGCAGCCAGTTCGGCGCCCGCATCTCGCCGAGCAGCGACAGGTAATAGTTGAGGACGAGATTGCCGTACCAGTTCTGGACGTCTTCGTCCCAGGTCACGCCGTAACTGCGGAAGGTCAGCACCACCAGCACGGCGGCGACCAGCATCAGCGCCAGCGACAGCCGGTTCCACAGGCCTTCCCGCGTTGGAGGGTGTAGCAACGCCGCAAACGGCGTCCTTGCCGCGGCGGACACGGCGCGGCCCAATGTTCTCGGCGAATTCATCAAAATCCCTGAGACCGCGGCCCCGATATTTTTTGGCGCCGACACTTTATCCGCACCGGCATTGCGACTTCGTTTCGCCGACAACATACGGCCTGTCAAGTTGTAATCAAGTTGTAAGTATTAGCCTCACAAGCCGATTTCGGCCAGCAGCTCGCCGACGATGCGGGCGCCGTCGAAATGCTCGCGCGCAAGGTCGCGCGCAGCCCGGCTGTGGCGGCGGTAGTCGCTCGCGATGGCGTCGATCGCCGCCAGCGCCTCGTCGTGGGTGGCGAAGTCAAACAATCCCTCGCCGACCGGGTACAGCCGGCCGCAGCCGGTACGCATCGTGATCACCGGCCGGCCGCTGGCGAGGTAGCACACCGCCCGGTCGCTGAACCAGCCGCTTTGGGTTCGTACATAGATGTCCTTGGCGACGGTGAACTCGCCGCGCGAGCCGGCGATGAAGTCGCGGTAAGTGTCCATATCGGCCGAGACGGGGCGGGGGTCGACCAACCGCCAGCCATTGCTCTCGACCTCGCGGCGGATGGCGTCTTCCGGCGGCAGGATCGCCATCCGGAAGCAGGTCTCTAGGTGCAGCCGCGGCAAATCGAGGAATTTCATAAAGTTGACGTGCTTCGACCACAGATAGGTCGAGCCGCCCCACGCGATGTCCTTGCCGCGATTGTCCCAGCTGGCGATCGAGGTGAAGCACGGCGGCGCGCTCTCGTCCGGCACCGGCCACAGATCGACATCGACCGGCGGTCGGGTCGGCCGCCAATCGACATCGGCGAGCGGGATCGGACACTCAGGTCGCCCGATATTGGCGCCGTAGGTGAAAAAATGTGTGTGCGCGCCGAGATTGGCGCGCTCCGCCGCGTCGCCCTTGGCGTAGTTGATCTGCTGATAGCCAGGATCGGTGTCGATCAGGATGCGCACCGGGCAGGCCATGTGCCGCTCGTACAAATGGTGCGCGCCGCACAGATTGATCAGCGCGTCGGCTTCGCCGTAAAGGTCGTTGACCCTTCGGCGCGAATGCCCGTGATAGACCTCGTCGATGCCGCAGCGATAGGCCCAGCGCTCGCCGAGCCCGAACCGCTCCATCGCCCGCTTGAGGCAGGCCACGTTGTAGGAGCAGTCCATCACCACGCTTTCGACGCGCGGGTCGTAGGGGTTGGTACCGTGATCCTCGACGTACCACGCCTCGTAGCCGAGCTTTTCCAGCGCGGCCAGGTAGTGCGCCGCCTGCCAGGCGATCCCGGCGAGCGGCATCTGGCCGGCGAAGTGCATCAGGATGATCTTGCCACGCTTTGGCACTGTCGGCTCTGGCTCGGGCTTAGGGGAGGGAGGTCGGGCGATAACGGCTGCCAGGCAATAAAACTTCCCTCGTCGCGTTGTCGCAGGCATCTGCGCCGGCTGGGGTTGTTCCGCCGGCAACCCGCATGTTAGGCAACACCGTATGAGCGCTCAGAGCAGCGAACCCCACCTCGCGCCAGCGGGTTCCGTTGGCGACCCCGATCCGCACGGCAAGCACGCGCTTGAGGCGGCGCTGCGCCGCGAGCCCGGCAATGCCGATCTGCGCGCCCGCTATCGCGACGTGCTGGAGCGCATCAACCGCTCGACGGTCGGTCTCGACACCATCGTCATCCCCGAACTGATGAACCCGCTTTATTTCCGCTGCGGCAGCTCGGACCTCGCCAATTTCGACCAGATCTTTGGCATCGAGGAGTTCTCGATCCCGCTGGCCCAGCCGCCGGCGCGCATCCTCGATCTCGGCGCTTATGTCGGCTACGCCTCGGTCTATCTGGCGCACCGTTTTCCCGCCGCCGAGATCGTCTGCGTCGAGCCCTCGTCGGCCAATTTCAAAGTGTTGACCCTCAATACCGCACCTTACCCGCGAATTCGCCGGCTCAACGGCGCGGTGTGGAGCAAGCCCGCCAAGCTCGCCGTCGCCGGGCATGAGCTCGGCGATTGGGGCGCGCATTTCGCCGCCCCGCCAAACGATCCAAGGGCCGGCGATGCCGGGACGCAGGCCTGGTCGGTCGACGAGATCCTGCGGCTCAGCGGCTGGGATCGCGTCGATTTCATCAAATGCGACATCGAGGGCAGCGAACGCGAAGTATTCGCCGACCGCGCCGCGCGCTGGCACCAGGATGCGCTGTGCGTCACGGTCGAGACCCATGACGAATGGATACCGGGCTGCCTCGCCACCGTCGAGGCGTGCTTCGACGCCGCCAAGTTCGCGCGCAGCCGTAGCGGCGAGCTGTCGGTGTTCATCCGCCGCGAGGGCAGGAAGGGGCCGGCTACGCCGCCGCGCCTGTTGCTGCTCGAACCCCTACTGGCGCGCCAGCCGATCGAACTCATCGACGTGTCGGACGGCGTCTGGGGCTTCATGCTGTTCGACGAGCATTCCTGCCAGCTGCATCCGAACGATGCCGGTGGGCCGCCGGCCCGGCTCGCCGTCGAGCGCGAGTTTGCCGGTCACACGCGATTCCGGGCAACCGTATCGCTACCTGAGAAGGCGCGCGCCGCGGTCCGCTTCACCGCCGAGGTCCGGGACAGCGCCGGCCGGAGCTTCGGCCGGGGCGAATGCGTCGTCGCGCCCGGCAGCCGAACGCCGCTTGAACTTGCCCTGCCGCCGCTCCACGGGCGCCATCGGATTACCCTGCAGACCGAGATGGCAGAGCCCGACGGCGACAGCTTTCACGCTTGGGCGCATTGGATCGCACCCCAATTTGTGTAAGATCGTTCTGTAAGACCCTGCGCCGAACCCGAAGGGAAGAAGCCGAACATCATGACTTATGTCGTCACCGAGGCCTGCATCCGCTGCAAGTACATGGATTGCGTCGAGGTTTGTCCCGTCGACTGCTTCTATGAAGGCGAGAACATGCTGGTCATCCACCCCGACGAATGCATCGATTGCGGGGTCTGCGAGCCCGAATGCCCGGTCGAGGCGATCATCCCGGACAGCGAGACGGTGGCGGAGCAATGGCTTGGCCTCAACCGTGAATATGCGACGCAATGGCCCAACATCACCCGCAAGAAGCCGGCGCCCGACGACGCCGACGAGTGGAAAGGGGTTGAAGGCAAGCACGACAAGTTCTTCAGCCCAAAGGGCGGGAGCGACTAAGCCTCCCACCTAAGCGGCGGGCCGGCGCCACCGCCGCCGCCATTTTCGCGTCGCCCGGCGGCCGCGAAGAAGCCGGGCGCATAGCTGATGTGCTGGCTTCGCCTGCCCCAGTTATGATATACATTTCATTAGCGCATTAAACGCCTTCCCCCTCGTTCCGCGCTCTCACTTGAGATGTGGATCAGTCGCCGCCCCGCTTGGCGACTCTGGAGGCGTCGCGGTGTCGCTCGGGGGGTCGGCTGGTGAGAGATATGATGATTGTTGGCGACAAGATGCCATTCAGCACCGGCGATCTGGTGGTCTATCCAACGCACGGTGTCGGCAAGATCACCGGCATCGAGATCCAGGAAATCGCCGGGCACACGCTCAACGTCTTTGTCGTGCTGTTCGACAAGGACCGCATGACCCTGCGCGTGCCGCTCGCCAAGGCCAAGGTCTCCGGGTTGCGCCGGCTGTCGAGCCACAAGGAGATGGATGCGGCGCTGGCGAAATTGCGCGGCCGCTCGCGCGCCAAGCGCACCATGTGGAGCCGCCGCGCCCAGGAATACCAGGCCAAGATCGCCTCCGGCGATCCGGCCTCGATCGCCGAGGTGGTGCGCGACCTGTTCCGCAACACCGGCCAGCCCGAGCAGTCCTACAGCGAGCGGCAGATCTACCAGGCGGCGCTGGACCGGCTGGTGCGGGAGTTCGCCGCGGTCGAGCGCATCGACGAGACCACCGCGGTCCAGCGTGTCGAGCAGATGCTCTCGGCTTGAGCTAGGTTAAGCCAAGCGGTCGAGCACGGGAGAGTTTCCTGAGGCTTACGGGCTCGGAGCGGGTATCGAGCATGAAGAAGCGGGCCGGCTCTCCGGCCCGCATGCCGCTCCGGGCGCCGGCTGTCGCCGAGAGCGCGCGCTAGCCCACGGCTGCGCCGGGACGCCGACAGTGAAAGCCATCGCCTCCATCGACAAATTCGCCCAGATGCGCGAAGCAAGGCGCGTCTGGGCGGTGTCCGCCGTCCACGGGGAAGCAGGCCGTCTGGCGCGCGTCCACGACCTTATCGGCGCACGGTTCGTTCAGGGCGACCGGCTTGTCTATCTCGGCAATTATCTCGGATACGGCGAGGAGGTTGCCGCGACGGTCGACGAGCTGCTCGATTTCCGCCGCCGTGTTCTCGGCCGCTCGAACGGGTTTGCTTGCGATGTCGTCTATCTGCGCGGCGCGCAGGAAGAAATGTGGCAGAAGCTGTTGCAGTTGCAGTTCGCGCCCAATCCCGGCGAGGTCTTGGCGTGGATGGTGCAGGCCGGGGTCGACGCCACCGTGCGGGCCTATGGCGGCGATCTGCGTCAGGGTTTTGCCGCGACGCGCGACGGGCCGCGCACGATCACCCGCTGGACCAGCGCGTTGCGCACTGCGATGAATGCGGCGGAGGGCCACCAGACCTTGTTCGCCTCATTGCGTCACGCCGCCTTTACCAGCGAGGCGGGGTTGCTTTTCGTCCATGCCGGAATTCATCAGCGGCGCGCGCTTAATGCTCAGGGCGACGCGTTCTGGTGGGGGGCGAGCGACATCCTCGAGCTCACCGTGCCCTACGCCGGCTTCAGCCGCGTCGTTCGCGGCTTTGACCGTGACCGCCGCGGCGTGGTCGAGCGCCCGTTTGGCGTGTCGGTGGACGGCGGGGCCGGGCGCGGCGGTACGCTGCAGGCGGTATGCCTCGCCGCCGACGGCGCCATCGTCGATTTCTGCGAGGGTTAGCCCTACGCTTATCCGCCCTGCTTCCTATATCGCGGTATAGCCGCCGTCGACCAGGAGGTCGCTGCCGGTGACGAAGCTGGCGGCGTCGCTGGCGAGGAACACTGCCGCCTGCGCCAGCTCCTCGGGCTTGCCGAGCCGCCCGGTCAAATGCTTGACCCCCAGTTTCTCCTTCGCCACCTCAAATGAGTTGTAGCGCCGCAAGGTCCGCTGCGTCTCCACCGCGCCAGGGGACAGGGCGTTGCAGCGGATGTTCTGGTCGGCATGGTCGATCGCGATGACCTTGGCCAGCTGGATCAACGCGCCTTTGGTCGCGCAGTACGCGGCGCGCCCGGCGCTGCCGACCCGGCCCAGTTGCGAGGCGATAAAGATGATCGAGCCGCCGCCGCCCTCGATCATGTAGGGGATCGCCGCTCTCGACAGCAGGAACGCGCCGGTCAGGTTGATGTCGACCACCATCTGCCACTCGGCGAGCGGGGTGTCGACCACCGTGCCGCCGGGGTCGTGCGGCGCCGCGCCGCTGACCAGGATGTCGAGCCGGCCGAACGCCGCTTGCGCGGCGATCGTGACCGCGCGGACCTCGGTCTCGTCGGCGACGTTACAGCGCTGGGCGACGGCTTCGCCGCCGGCGGCCCTGACCAGCCGCGCCGTCTCCTCCGCGCTCCCCGCGTCGATGTCGGCGCAGGCGACCGAGGCGCCGGCCTCGGCAAAAGCCACCGCGATGGCGCGGCAGATGCCGCCGCCGGCGCCGCTGATCAGGGCCGCCTTGCCGTTAAGGTTCATGAAATCCGCTCCCTGCGCCCCACAACATGCAAGATCACAACATAACCGTGCCGCCGTCGACCGCGATGGTCTGGCCGGTGACGAAATCGCTGGCGTCCGACAGCAGCCACTCGACCGTGCCGGTCAGGTCGCCCGTCACCAGGTTACGCTGGATAGTTTGGCTGGTTTTGACCGTCTGCAGCGCGCGGTCGAGCTTGTCGCCAAAGAATTCGCTGGTGCCTTCGGTCAGGACGGCGCTCGGCGCCAGTGCGTTGACCCGGATGCGGTCGCGGCCGATCTCGCGCGCGAGGCCGCGGGTGATGCCGATCACCGCCGCCTTCGACGCGGTGTAGTGCAGCCCGAAGGGCATGCCGTAGGTCGCCGCCAGCGAGGCGATGTTGACGATGCTGCCGCCGCCGGCTCCTTGAGCGATGGATTGGCGCATCGCCGGCACCGCCGCCTTGCAGCAATTCCAGATGCCTTTGACGTTGACGCACATGCAGGCGTCCCACTCGGCCTCGGCGATCGCGTCGAACCGACCGCCGTGCAGCCCGCCGTAAAGCGCGGCGTTGTTGATGAGGCCGTCGAGCCGGCCGAACGCCTGGACCCCGGCCGCGACCATCGCCGCGGCCGAGGCGGCGTCGGTGACGTCGAGGGTGACGGCGATGCCCTTGCGGCCGGCGGCGGTCACCAGGTCGAGCGTCGCCGCGCAATCGTTGAGGTCGCCGGCGACGATGTTGGCGCCGGCAGCGGCGAGATGGCGTGCGAATTCCTGGCCGAGCCCGCGGGCGGCACCGGTGATCGCGATGGTTTTGCCCGCGACCGTTCCAGCAGCCATTATCGGCGCCTCGTTGCCGCTGTGGCCTGCCGAGGCATTTTCCGGCTGCCGGGTGCTAGATGACCTGGTCCGTCACCGGGTCGATCAGGTGCATGTGGTTCATGTCGGCGACCAGCTTCATCGACTCGCCGGCGTTCCCGGCGGCGGTCGGGTTGACGCGGCCGCACACCTCGACCCCATCGACGACGAAATAGACCATCGTCTCCATGCCCATCGGCTCGACCACGTCGAGCTGCACATCGAAGCTGGCCAAGCCCGCGGGCAGCTCATTGCGGGTTTCGATGATGTCCTCCGGGCGCAATCCGAAGACCACTTCCTTGTCGACATAGGATTTGTAGCGGGCGGTGCGCGAGGCCGGGATCGGCAGGGTCAGCTTGTCCGACAGGCGGACGCTGAGGTTGCTGCCGCCGTTGACCACGCGGGCCGGCATGAAGTTCATCGCCGGCGAACCGATGAACCCGGCGACGAACCGGGTCTTCGGGCTGTGGTAGACCTCGTTGGGCGGTCCGATCTGCTCGATCCGCCCGCCGTTCATCACCACGACGCGGTCGGCGAGGGTCATCGCCTCGACCTGGTCGTGCGTCACGTAGACCGTCGTGGTGGTGACCTTCTGGTGCACCTTCTTGATCTCGGTGCGCATCTGCACGCGCAGCTTGGCGTCGAGGTTCGACAGCGGCTCGTCGAACAGGAAGACCTTGGGGTTGCGGACGATGGCGCGGCCCATCGCGACCCGCTGGCGCTGCCCGCCCGAAAGCTGCTTCGGCCGGCGTTCGAGCAGGTCGGTGATGTCGAGGATGCGCGCGGCATTGGCGACCCGGTCCTTGATCTCCTGCTTCGGGAACTTCTTCAGCCTGAGGCCGAAAGACATGTTCTCGAACACCGTCATATGCGGGTAGAGCGCGTAGTTCTGGAACACCATCGCGATGTCCCGGTCCTTCGGCGGCACGTCGTTGACCAGCTGGTCGCCGATGTAGATTTCGCCGGAGGTGGCCTCCTCGAGGCCCGCGATCATCCGCAGGGTCGTGCTCTTGCCGCACCCCGACGGGCCGACCAGCACGATGAACTCGCGGTCGGCGATGTCCAGGTCGATCCCCTGCACCGCGGGGGTCTTGTCAAACATTTTGACGATGCTACGGAGCGCAACTTGCGCCATATGCTTACCCCTTGGTGGCCCCGGCGGTGAGGCCGGAAATGTAATAATCCATCAGGAAGGCGTAGATGATGAGCGGGGGCGCCGCACCCAGCAGCGCCCCGGTCATGATCTGGCCCCAGTTGAACACGTCGCCTTTGATCAGCGTCGTGACGATGCCGACCGGCAGCACGAGCTGGTCGGCCGAGGTCGTAAAAGCGAGCGGATAAAGGAAATTCGCCCACGAAACGGTGAAGGTGAAGATCGTCGCCGCGATGATCCCGGGCAGCGCCACCGGGATGAAGATCCGCGTCAGCACCTGGAAGTAGCTCGCGCCGTCGATCAGCGCCGCCTCGTCGAGCTCTTTCGGGATGCTCGAGAAATAGCCGATCATGATCCAAGTGGCGAAGGGCACCGTCAAGGTCGGGTAAAGGACGATCAGCACCCACCAGTGATTGATCAGCTCGATCCCGGTGACGTCATGGACCCAGGCAAATATCTTGAACAGCGGGATGAACAGCAGCGTGTCGGGCACCAGGTAGGTCAGGAACACGCCGGTCGCCAAGGTCGACGAGCCCCAGAACCCCATCCGCGCCAGCGAGAACGCCGCCAGGATCGCGATCACCATCGTCACGCAGACGACGCAAAGCGACACCACCGCCGAGTTCTTAAAGAAGGTCAGGAACTGCGGGTCGGTCAACAATCCGATGTAGTTCGACAGGGTCGGCGCGTACACCCACCACGGGTTCGTCACCGCGCCGATCTCCGCGCTCGATTTGAGCGAGGTGATGAACATGTAGAGCGGCGGCGTCAGGAAGAAGATGACGAACAGGACGAGGAAGAAATACGACCAGTACAGCGCTCGCTTGCGGCCGCGCTCGATGCTGCTGTAGCGGACGGGGCGGCGGGCGCCGCCGATTTCCGCGGTTGTCGAGGTCATCCTTATGCCTCGTTGCCGCGCTTGCGCACGTTACGCAGGATCAGGAACGCCGCGACCGCGAGGATCGGCGCCATGAACAGCGATACCGACGCGCCCAGCGGGATGTCGTTGCCCCAGATCGCCAATGTGAACGCCCAGGTGCCGAACACATGGGTCTGATCGACCGGGCCGCCATTGGTCAGGATCTTGACGATGTCGAAATTGGCGAAGGTCACGATCAGCGAGAACAGCGCAGTGATCTGAATGATGTTCCGCATCATCGGCAGATTGATGTACCAGATCTTCTGCAGCCAGTTGGCGCCGTCGATCGCGGCGGCCTCGTGCAGCTGCTCCGGCACCGATTTCAGCGCCGCCAGATACATGATCAAAAAGAACGGCGAGCCGACCCAGACATTGGCCAGGATCACGCAGAACCGCGCCCAGTAGGCGCTGCCGAGCCACGCCACCGGCGACAGGCCGAGATGGACGAGGATCCAGTTGAACGCGCTGTAGGAGGGGTCGAACAGCCACAGCCAGGCGAGCGTCGACATCGCCGGCGGAATCACCCACGGCACCAGCAGCATGCCGCGCCATTTGCGCTGGCCCTTGTCGGGAATGTTGTGGACGAAATGGGCGACGACAAAACCGATCACCGCCTTGAACAGCACCGCAGTGACCGCGAACAGGCACGACTGCTCGACCACCATCCAGAAAGTATTGCGCTTGAACAGGAAGGTGAAGTTGCTGAAGCCGACAAAATGCTGCATCGACTTGTTCAGCATCGCCAGGTTGATGGCGTAGCCGGCCGGGTACACGACCAGGGCCAGGATCACGGTAATCAGCGGCAGCGCAAACAGAAACCCGACAATCGACCGGTGCCGGCTTAGCGACCCGGTGCGGATGCGCCGGGCCGACGGAATGGAAACGTCGCGAACTACGGCGTCAGCCATCAAGTGCTCCCCAAGGGTTACGCGCCGGCCTGTTCGCCCAGCACTTTGTTTGCTCGGGCATTTCCCGGCAAATTTGGCCGCATCTTAGCGCAGCCTTACGAAAATGCGTCATCTATTTTGCCGCCGCAAAGCCCCGAAACAGGTCACCGTTCCGTGAGCTTGAGCTCGATGCGCCGGTTGCGGCGATAGGCGTCCTCGCCGTCGCCGGTATCGATCGGCTGGTTGTCGGCAAAACCGGTCGCGGCCAAGCGGTTAGCTGGGATTCCCTGCTCCATCGCATAACGCACGACCGAAATCGCGCGCGCCGCCGACAGCTCCCAGTTGGAGGCGAACTCGGCGCTGTGGATCGGGCGGTTGTCGGTGTGGCCGTCGATCCGCAGCACCCAGTTGAGACCGGACGGGATCTTGGCGGAAATGTCCTTGAGCGCGGCGAATACCGGGGCCAGCTGCTGCTTGGCTGCCGGCGCCAGCTCGGCCTTGCCGGGCGCGAACAACACCTCGGCCTGGAACACGAAGCGGTCGCCGACGACGCGGATATCCTGGCGGTCGCCGAGGATCTCGCGCAGCTTGCCGAAGAACTCCGAGCGATAGCGCGCCAGCTCCTCCACCTTGGTCGCCAGCGCGAGGTTGAGCTTTTTGCCGAGCTCGACGATCTGGCCCTGCTGTTCCTTGACCTTGGCGTCGGAAACGTCGAGCGCCGCGGCGATCTTGGACAATTGGTCGCGCAGCGCAGCGATCTCGGCAGTGAGCAGCTCGACCTGGGCCCGCGCCGCCTGGCTGGTCTGCTGCTCGGCGGCGAGGCGGTTCTGCAGCTCCTTGGTCTCGTCGCTGAGCTGGCCCGCGGTATTGGCCTTGACCGCCAGCGCGTCGCGCTCCGCTTGCGCCGCCTTGAGTTGCGCCGCCAGCGAGACGGCGTTGCCGCGCAAGGTGTCGCTGGTCTGGCGTTCGAGCGCCAGCTCGTCGGCGAGGGCGCTGATCTTCTGCTGCAGCTGCTTCAGCGCCTCGTCGCGCCCCGACAGCGCATCCGCCAGATAGAATTGGCCGACCGTAAAAACCAACAGAATAAAGATGATGACCATCAACAGCTGCGCCAGCGCATCGACAAAACCCGGCCAGATGTCGATGCTCGGGCGCCGAACGCGGCTGCGGGAGAGGGCCACCGCTTACCGGCCGTTTTCGTCGAAGGCGGCAATCGTGCGCGCCAACAGGCGGATTTCGCTGCGCAGTTCGGCCACGGTCTGCGCCCGGCCCTCGGGGATGTCTTCGCTCATCCGCGCCATGTAGGCCTCGATGTTGCGCAGATGCGTGCGCAGCACGTCGTCCTGACCCGTAGAGTTTTCGGCGATCGCCGCGAGCCGTTCGAGCGACGGCTTCAGCTCCATCTGGTTTTCGGCGAGCTTGACCATCAGCATCTGTCCGGCGCGCATATGCTCGCTCAGGGTCGTCAGCCGGTCGATCAGGTTCGGCAGCGTGTTGTTGGCGCCGATCCGGCTTTCCTCGCTGCGCGCCAGGATGCGCTGCAGGTTTTCCAGGCTGTCGGCGGTCTGTTCGAGCAGCGCCTGGATGTAGGCCGGCACCGAGGAACCGTCGCCGCTGTCGCCGAACGCGCCGGACGACAGCCGCGTATAGGTCGATAGCCATTCCTCCAGGTCGTTGTAGAAGCGGTTCTGCGCCTGGCCGGCCTGAAGGTCGAGGAACCCCAGCACCAGGCTCCCGGCCAGCCCGAACAGCGAGGCGCTGAACGCGGTCGACATGCCGTGCAGCGGCGACCCCAGCGCAGTCTTGAGGTCGGCGAAGGCGCGCGCCAAATCGCTCGACGACACGTTCAATCCGCCAATCACCTCGCCGACCGAACGCACCGTCTCCAGCAACCCGTAAAACGTACCGAGTAGGCCCAGGAATACCAATACGCCAATAAGATAGCGGGAGGTTTCTCGCGTTTCGTCTAAGCGCGAGGAGATGCCGTCGAGCAGGGTTTGCATGGACGTCGCCGACAGGCTGACCCGCCCGCCTTGGCCGGTTCTCAGCATGCGCGCCATCGGCCCCAGCAGGCGCGGGGCCGGGCCGCCCGGCGCGGTCAGATCGCGGTTGGCGAGCCGCTCGCGGAAATCCTCGATCCAGGTGACCTCGGGGTTGAGCAGCAGCACCTGCCGGAAAATATAGACGATGCCGCACAGCAGGATGCCGAGGATCAGGCCGTTGACCGCGGGGTTGCCCATGAACGCGGTGCCGAGCGGCCGGAACAGGGCGCCGGCCAGCGCGGCGACCAGCACCAGAAACAGCACCATGCGGATGACGAACCGGCCCGTGCGGTTCATCGCAAGCGGACTCGATCCGTGGGCCGCTCCCTGTCCGTGACCGTCAAACCGAACACCACCATTTCACAACGCCGGCGGCTTGGTCTTGTCCGGGGCCGGTTGGCCGCTGCCTTGCGCCGGCGCGGCGGTGCCGCTCCCGGTCGTATCCCCGGTTTCGCTGCCGAGCGGCAGCAGCTTGGTTTCGAGCGGCAGCGGCCCGCGCGGCTGCGGCGAGGCGCTCAGCGCGCCCGGCAGAGCCGCCGGGGGGATCACCGGATCCGATGGCGTGCCGCGGGTTGGCGCGGGCGCCGGGTGCTTGGCCGGTGGGTGCGCCGGCCGCGGGGCGGCGGGCGCTGGGTCTGCGGCGCCGGCGGGCACGCTCGGCAGGGCGAGCAACAGCGCGCCGGCGACAATCGCGGTCAATCCGCCGCGTTTGACGGTATCGCGGGGGGCGGTATCGCGGGGTAGGTGCATCGCGACCCCACTCCTGACGGGGACAGGCGGCCAAAATGGTCGCCAATCGTGCTGCCGGGGGGCTGCAACCTACCTCAGCCATCCGCCGCGGGACACCGATTTCTAGCCCGCTTTCGGCGCCCGCATCGCTTCCTTGATCAGCGCCGCCAATGGCAAATGCAAGTGGTCGTTGGCGGCGAGGATGTCGCCGGTTTCCATCATCCGGTGGCCGCCGCCAAGGTCGCTGACATAGCCTCCGGCCTCGCGCACCAGCAGCAGCCCGGCGGCGATGTCCCACGGTGACAGCCCGAATTCCCAGAACCCGTCGAGCCGCCCCGCCGCGACATAGGCGAGGTCGAGCGAGGCGGCGCCAAATCGCCGCACCCCGGTCGTCGCGGGCATTACCGCCGCCAACGCGGCGAGGTAGGCCGGCTGGTCGCCGCGGTCGCGAAAGGGCATGCCGGTGCCGATCACCGCCTCGCTGAGCTGGCGCCGGGCCGACACCCGCAGGCGCCGGTCGTTGAGATAGGCGCCGGCGCCCTTTTCGGCCCAGAACGTCTCGTTGCGGGTCGGCTCGTAGACCATCGCGGCGACGATCTCGCCGTCGCGCTCCAGCCCGATCGAGATCGCGAAATGCGGGATGCCGTGCAGGAAATTGGTGGTGCCGTCGAGCGGGTCGACGATCCAGCGGTGGCGCTTGTCGCTGCCCTCGCTGGCGCCGCCTTCCTCGAACAGCATGCCATAGCCGGGCCGGGCGCGGCCGAGCTCGGCCTTGAGCGTGCGCTCGGCCTTGAGGTCGGCGGCCGAGACGAAATCGCCCGGCCCCTTGATCGAGACCTGGAGCTGCTCGACCTCGCCGAAATCGCGGATCAGCCCGCGCGCCGCCTTGCGCGCGGCCGCGTCCATGACATTGATCACCGGCGAGCGCACCGCCATCGATTACTCCGGGCGTAGGGCGGAAAAGCGCAGCGCATTCCGCTATGTCGGCGGGCCAGGTTGTCGGCGGATTACGCTTCGCTCATCCGTCCTACGTTTTCGGCCCGATTGAAGCGCCTCAATCCTTGGCGCGTTCCATGTAGCTGCCGTCGGTGGTGTTGATGACGATGCGGGTGCCCGGGCCGATATGCGGCGGGATCATCACCCGCCTTCCGTTTTCGAGCTTGCCGGGCTTGTACGACGATGATGCGGTCTGGCCGCGCACGACCGGGTCGGCCTCGACCACTTCCAGCGTCACGCTCTGCGGCAGCTCGACCGAGAGCGCAGTGCCCTCATGCAGGGTGACTTGGCACATCATCCCGTCGGCGAGAAAATCGGCCGGCTCGCCGATGACCTCGCGCGGCACGCTCACCTGCTCGAAATTCTCGGTGTCCATAAAGGTCGCCATGCCGTCCTCCATATAGAGGAACTGCATGTCCTTTTCGTCGAGGCGGACGCGCTCGACCGTTTCCTGGGTGCGGAACCGCTCGCTCAATTTCGAGCCGCCGCGCAGG